>NZ_AP024650.1:0-312193 GCF_019977275.1 Arthrobacter sp. StoSoilB19
ATGACAGTAGACGAAGCCAACCACGCCAATACTGTCGGAAGTTCCTGGCGCCGGGTTGTCAGCCTGCTGGAACAGGACCACCGCGTATCACCCCGCCAGAGGGGCTTTGTCATCCTTGCCCAGGCGCAGGGGCTCATCGGTTCCACCCTCCTGGTGGCCGTGCCCAATGAACTCACCCGGGAAGTGCTCCAGACCCAGGTCAAGGACGCCCTGGACGATGCCCTGCACAACGTCTTCTCCGAGGACATCCGCTGCGCCATCGACGTCGACACGGATCTGGTTCCCATCCATGAGGAGCCTGAGCCCGTCGTCGAGCCCGCCTACGCACCTGACCAGCTCATCGAGCAGAAGCCGCAGCCCATGCTGCCCAGCACGTCGCATGAATTCGGCCGGTTGAACCCCAAGTACGTCTTCGACACCTTCGTGATCGGTTCCTCGAACCGCTTTGCCCACGCAGCCGCCGTCGCTGTCGCCGAAGCTCCTGCCAAGGCGTACAACCCGCTCTTCATCTACGGTGACTCCGGACTGGGCAAGACCCACCTCCTGCACGCAATCGGCCACTACGCCCGGCGGCTCTACAGCGGGATCCGTGTCCGCTACGTCAACTCCGAAGAGTTCACCAACGACTTCATCAACTCCATCCGTGACGACGAGGGCGCCAGCTTCAAGACCACGTACCGGAACGTGGACGTGCTGCTCATCGACGACATCCAGTTCCTGGCGGGCAAGGACCGGACGCTGGAGGAGTTCTTCCACACGTTCAACTCGCTCCACAACAACAACAAGCAGGTAGTCATCACCTCGGACCAGCCGCCCAAGCTGCTGGCAGGGTTCGAGGACCGCATGAAGTCCCGGTTCGAGTGGGGCCTGCTGACGGACATCCAGCCGCCGGAACTCGAAACCCGTATCGCCATCCTCCGCAAGAAGGCACTGAGCGAGGGATTGTCGGCACCGGATGATGCCCTGGAGTACATCGCTTCCAAGATTTCCAGCAATATCCGCGAGCTTGAAGGTGCCCTGATCCGGGTAACGGCCTTCGCAAGCCTGAACCGCCAGCCCGTGGACGTGGCACTTGCCGAAATGGTCCTGAAGGACCTGATTACCGACGACGGCGCGCAGGAGATCACGTCCGCCCAGATCCTCCAACAGACGGCGGACTACTTCAAGCTCAGCATGGAAGAACTGTGCAGCAAGTCCCGGACCCGGACGCTGGTCACCGCCCGGCAGATCGCCATGTACCTCTGCCGGGAGCTGACTGACATGTCGCTTCCCAAGATCGGGCAGGAACTTGGCGGCCGCGATCATACGACGGTCATCCACGCCGACCGGAAGATCCGCGAACTGATGGCCGAACGCCGTGTGATTTACAACCAGGTGACAGAGCTGACCAACCGGATCAAACAGCAACAGCGCGACTCCTGAATCCACACCGCCCCCGGCACTCCATACCTTATTAACAGGGGCATGTGGATAAGCCTGTGGATAGTTAAGGGGACAAGCGCGGTTAATGGGCTTAAAACCCTTAAGCCGTCTGTGGATCGTTAAAAACCGGCTTTCACGTTGTCCCCATCCACACCCTGTTTAAAACCCAGTTAACGCACAGTCCGTGAACAGGCCTTAACCGCGGAACGGTGGGGCAGGACAGGGTTATCCACAGTTTCCACAGCAGTTATTAACACTACGAATCCCAAAAAATTGAATTCCCTCAAACAACAAGATCGATCCGAACACCCGGCGAGGGGGCCTGCCGGCCCCAAAGCGGGCCGGGCTGTACACCGGGGGATGGGTTAATCGAGGATCTTCCGGCTAAGCTGTCAGCAGCGCTCCCATCCCTGGGTTTCTGCGTGGTTGCGACCTCGACGAACCATGCACCAGCCAGGGTGCGCCCCACTTCTTCCGGAGTTTCCCTGCGAAATTCCCGGGTTTACCTGGCAGCAGCAATGAAAGGCGGCACCCTTCCGTGAAGTTCAGAGTCGATCGGGACGTCCTGGCAGAAGCCGTCACCTGGACAGCCCGCTCGTTGTCTCCGCGGCCGCCGGTGCCTGTCCTCTCCGGCCTGCTGTTGAAGGCTGAAGCGGGAACGGTCAGCCTCTCCAGCTTCGACTACGAGACCTCGGCACGGCTTGAAATCACGGCGGACATCAGGGACGAAGGAACCATCCTCGTGTCGGGCCGCCTGCTCGCCGACATCTGCCGCAGCCTGCCTTCCGCTCCGGTGGATGTCGAAACGGATGGCAACAAAGTCACGCTCACCTGCCGCCGAAGCAGCTTCCACCTGGCCACCATGCCCGAAGCCGAGTACCCCCCGCTGCCTGCTCTGCCGGCCATCAGTGGAACCGTTCCGGGCGACGCCTTTGCCCAGGCCGTTTCCCAGGTCATCATCGCTGCGAGCAAGGACGACACCCTCCCCATCCTCACCGGCGTGCGGATGGAGATCGAAGACGACCTGATAACGCTTCTGGCAACGGACCGGTACCGGCTCGCCATGCGCGAAGTACCGTGGAAGCCGGTTACCCCGGGCATCTCCACCAGTGCCCTGGTCAAGGCCAAGACCCTCAACGAGGTGGCCAAGACGCTGGGCAACAGCGGTGACATCAACCTGGCCCTGTCCGACGACGACAGCCGGCTTATCGGCTTCGAAAGCGGCGGCCGCACCACAACGTCACTGCTGGTGGACGGTGACTACCCGAAAATCCGTTCGCTGTTCCCGGAGTCCACGCCCATCCACGCCACCGTCCAGACGCAGGAACTGGTGGAGGCCGTCCGGCGCGTCTCGCTCGTGGCCGAACGCAACACCCCGGTCCGGCTTGCTTTCACCTCAGGCCTGCTGAACCTGGACGCAGGCACCGGTGAGGACGCCCAAGCCTCCGAGGAGCTGGAGGCCCAGCTTTCCGGTGACGACATCACGGTTGCCTTCAACCCGCATTACCTGATTGAAGGCCTCAGCGTCATTGAGACCAAGTTCGTCCGTTTCTCCTTCACCACGGCGCCCAAGCCGGCTATGATCACGGCCCAGGCAGACGCCGACGGCGAGGACCAGGATGACTACCGCTACCTGGTGATGCCGGTCCGCCTTCCCAACTAGTCCCCATCGGCTCCCAGCCTTCGCACGCTCAGGCCGGGTCCCTCGCCGATGGGGCCCCAACCACCGCCACCCTCGCCTCATAGGCTCCCGCCATGCAGAAAGAGAACCCGCATAATGCACATTGGACTGATTGGCCTTGGCAAAATGGGATTCAACATGCGCGAGCGGCTGCGCAAAGGTGGCGTGGAGGTCACCGGCTATGACCGGAACCCGGACGTCACTGATGCCGCCAGCGTCGATGACCTGATCGCTGCCGTCCCGGTGCCCAGGATTATTTGGGTGATGGTGCCGTCGGGGGCCATCACGGACGCGGTAATCAGCGAACTCAGTGAAAAACTGGAACAGGGCGACCTGGTCATCGACGGCGGGAACTCCCGGTTCACCGAAGACCAGAAACACGGCGAACTGCTTGCCGCCAAGGGGATCCGCTTTGCGGACTGCGGCGTCTCGGGCGGAGTCTGGGGCCTGCAGAACGGCTATGGACTGATGGCCGGCGGTGACGCCGCCGACATCGAACGCGCACTGCCCGTCTTTGACGCCCTGCGCCCCGAGGGCGAACGGGCGGACAGTTTCGTCCACGTGGGCGGCATCGGTGCCGGCCATTACGCCAAGATGGTCCACAACGGAATCGAGTACGGCCTGATGCAGGCATATGCCGAAGGCTACGAACTGCTCGCGGCCAAGGACATCGTCACCGACCTGCCCGGCACCTTCCGGGCATGGCAGAAGGGAACGGTGGTCCGCTCGTGGCTGCTGGACCTCATGGTCAAGGCACTTGACGAGGACCCGGGACTGTCCTCGATCGACGACTACGTAGAGGACTCGGGCGAGGGCCGCTGGACCGTGGAAGAGGCCATTGCCAACGCAGTGCCCGCTCCGGCCATCACCGCCGCGCTGTTCGCCCGGTTCGCATCGCGCGAAGACACCTCTCCTGCCATGAAGATGGTTTCCGCGCTCCGCCACCAGTTTGGCGGCCACGCAACCCGTCCCGCCAAGTAGCACCCACCGGGAACCAGCAGCGTTCCCAGAATTGCCGAAAACCGCGTGTACCTGGAACACCTTTCACTGACCGACTTCCGCAGTTACGCCCAGGTTGACCTTGCCCTGGGCCCGGGCGTCACCGTCCTGGTGGGATACAACGGCATCGGCAAGACCAACCTCATGGAGGCCATCGGCTACCTGGCCACGCTCAGCTCGCACCGGGTGGGTTCCGATGCGCCGCTGCTGCGGTTCGGCACGGAGCGTGCCCTGGTGCGTGCCCGGCTGGTCCGCGGAACCCAGGTCACGGTCCTAGAGCTGGAAATCAATGCCGGCCGCGCCAACCGTGGCCGCATCAACCGCAGCAACCCGGTCCGTGCCCGCGATCTTCTCGGCATCTGCCAGACCGTCCTGTTCGCGCCGGAAGACCTGGCATTGGTCAAGGGCGATCCGTCCAACCGCCGCCGCTTCCTTGATGAGCTGCTGGCCAGCCTTATTCCGCATCATGTCGCCACCCGCAGTGACTACGACCGTGTCCTGAAACAGCGCAATGCCCTGCTGAAATCGGCCCGCGCCGGAAAATTCACCGCAGCGCATGAATCCACCCTCGACGTATGGGACCAGCACATGGCCCGCGCCGGCGCGGAACTGTTGCACGCCCGGCTGGAGCTGGTGGAACGGCTCCGCCCGCACCTGGCCCGCGCCTATGCTGAGCTCACGGACGCCACCAAGCCCGCCGACGCCACCTACCGTTCAACGCTCCAGAACCAAATGGACGACGACGGCGTCCCGGCCGGCGGCGTGCAGCGCGCCGCTGCCGGGGGTACTTCGGACGGGCAGGATGACCTGCGACTTCTCTCGGTGGAACAACTCACGGAACGGTATGTCCAGGCCTTTGCGGAGTCGCGGAAGAAGGAACTGGAACGGGGCATATCGCTGGTTGGGCCGCACCGTGACGAACTGGAGCTGATGCTGGGCCAGGCGCCGGCCAAGGGGTATGCCTCGCATGGGGAAACATGGTCCATGTGCCTGTCGCTCCGGCTGGCCTCGTACTACGTGATGCTGGACGATGCCCGGACCGGAGGCTCGGCGCCCATCCTCATCCTGGACGATGTGTTTGCCGAACTTGATGTCCAGCGGCGGCGTAAACTGGCGGCAATAGTCTCCGGCGCGGAACAGGTCCTGGTGACCGCCGCCGTCGACGCCGATATTCCGGAAGAGCTGTCCGGGCGGCGGGTGAAGGTCATCCCGGGAGGTATCGATGAGCACTGAGCAGGGCGGGGGGCCGCAGCCCGGCCGCGAGCCTGACAACATCGATGCCCCGCAGGCTGCGCTGAACCGGATGCGCGAAGCCGCGGCCGCGCGCGGTGAAGTCCGGCGCAGGGTGGCCCGGCCTGGTTCGCAGAAGGCCAAGGGCGGTATCCGTGACACGCGCGGCTTCAGCCAGTTCCACTCCACGGGCCGCGACCCCCTGGGCCTGGGAAAAGTTGTTGGCCGGCTGGTGGCAGAGCGCGGCTGGACGTCACCGGTGGCCGTCGGTTCCGTCATGGCGGAGTGGGCCACACTGGTGGGGCCGGAAATCTCGGCCCACTGCACTCCCGAAAGCTTTACCGACACCACACTCCACGTGCGGTGTGATTCCACTGCCTGGGCCACGCAGCTGCGGCTTTTGAGCAGCAGCCTCCTCGATAAATTCCGCCGGGAACTGGGCGACGGCGTGGTGACCAGCATCCAGGTACTCGGCCCCTCGGCACCCAGCTGGCGCAAGGGTGGACGCAGCGTCAACGGCCGTGGGCCGCGGGACACGTACGGATAGCCGGCACCCAGCTCTTGAAACTGCGCCCGAGGGCGTGTAGGGCGCTGTAAGGACCGCAGCGTGTATAGGCACCCGGAGGGCGTACCGCGGGGCCGCCCTAGGCGGGACCCAGAGCCTCGGAGGGCCATGTTCACTGGCGGCGAAGGCCCTCCGAATGCAGGGATCTGGACCTGTTCGCGGTAGAATCGATGCAGATAACTGGGCGCGGATGAAACGTTGACACCAGTCCGTTCTCCGCGCGCTATCCGCGTGCGGAGCGTGGAGCACCAACCGTCAGCAAGTCACCGGCGCCATAAGTTTGTGCCTGTTGGCGGGTGGCTTTTCCTTGGGAAAAGAAACCGGCCGGCCATCATCGAGAACAGAGGAGTCGCAGCGCCTGTGGCTAACGACAATACAGATATTCTGGCAGCAGATACAGCAGTCGAGGATGGCCGCACCCCTGATACCCCGGCTGCGCCCAGCACCCAAAGGGAATACGGCGCCAGCGATATCACTGTGCTTGAAGGCCTGGAAGCTGTCCGCAAGCGTCCCGGCATGTACATCGGCTCCACAGGGCCCCGCGGCCTGCACCACCTGGTCTATGAAGTGGTGGACAACTCAGTGGATGAGGCGCTGGCCGGCTACTGCAGCCATATCGAGGTGGTCCTTCAGGCCGACGGCGGCGTGAAGGTGGTGGACGACGGCCGCGGCATTCCCGTGGACATGCACCCCACTGAACATAAGCCCACCGTCGAGGTGGTCATGACCATCCTGCACGCCGGCGGCAAGTTCGGCGGCGGCGGTTATGCCGTCTCCGGTGGCCTGCACGGTGTCGGCATTTCCGTGGTCAACGCCCTCTCCAGCCGCGTGGACACCGAAGTGCGGCGCCAGGGGCACGTATGGCGGATGTCGTTTGCCGACGGCGGCAAGCCCCAGGGCAGCCTGGTTAAGGGCGAGGAGACGGACGCCACCGGCACCACCCAGACCTTCTACCCCGATCCTGCGATCTTTGAATCCACCGAGTTCGATTTCGAGACGCTCCGCGCCCGTTTCCAGCAGATGGCCTTCCTGAACAAGGGCCTGCGTATCACCTTGACGGACGAGCGCACGGCAGCCGACGACTCGGACGGCGACCTGGACCTCGACGACCTCAGCACCGAGGGTGAGGTCAGCGCAGAGCACCGCACAGTGGTGTACCAGTACGACGAAGGCCTGCTGGACTACGTCAAGCACCTGAACTCGGGCAAGAAGGTGGAGGTTGTCCACGAAGACGTCATCGCCTTCGAAACCGAGGACACGGAACGCCGCATCGCCCTGGAAATGGCCATGCAGTGGACCAGCGCGTACTCCGAGAGCGTGCACACCTACGCCAACACCATCAACACCCACGAGGGCGGCACCCACGAAGAAGGTTTCCGCGCTGCCCTGACATCCCTCATCAACCGGTACGCCCGGGAGAAGGGCATCATCAAGGAGAAGGAAGACAACCTCACGGGTGACGACATCCGTGAGGGCCTCACCGCCGTCATCTCCGTCAAACTGGCTGAACCCCAGTTCGAAGGCCAGACCAAAACCAAGCTGGGCAACTCCGAGGTCAAGGGCTTCGTCCAGCGCGTTGTCACCGACGGCCTGGGCGACTGGCTGGAGCGCAACCCAGGCCCCGCCCGCGACGTCATCCGCAAGGCGATCTCCGCCGCCCAGGCAAGGATGGCAGCGCGCAAGGCCCGGGACAATGCCCGGCGCAAGAGCCCGCTGGAGTCCTTTGGCATGCCTGGCAAGCTTTCCGACTGCTCCTCCAAGGATCCGGAAAAGTGCGAGGTCTACATCGTGGAGGGTGACTCCGCCGGTGGTTCCGCCAAGCGCGGCCGCAACCCCGAGACACAGGCCATCCTGCCGCTGCGCGGCAAGATCCTGAACGTGGAACGCGCGCGCCTGGACAAGGCCCTGGGCAACGCGGAGGTCCAGTCCATGATCACCGCCTTCGGAACCGGCATCGGTGAGGACTTCGACCTCGCCAAGCTGCGGTACCACAAGATTGTGCTCATGGCAGATGCCGACGTGGATGGCCAGCACATCACCACCCTGCTGATGACCCTGCTGTTCCGCTACATGCGTCCCCTGATCGAGAACGGCTACGTGTACCTGGCGCAGCCGCCGCTGTACCGGATCAAATGGTCCAACGCGCCGCATGACTACGTCTACAGCGACCGCGAACGCGACGCCAAGCTGGTGGCGGGACAGGCCGCCGGTCGCCGCATCCCCAAGGATAACGGCATCCAGCGCTACAAGGGCCTGGGCGAGATGGACTACACCGAGCTGTGGGACACCACCATGGATCCCGACCACCGCACGCTGCTGCAGGTGACCATGGACGATGCCCTTGCCGCCGACCAGATCTTCTCCGTCCTCATGGGCGAAGACGTGGAATCACGCCGCAACTTCATCCAGCAGAACGCCAAGGATGTCAGGTTCCTGGACATCTAAGGACCCGCTCCAAAGTATTCGGAACCAGACATATACCTGAAACGGAAAATAAAGAATGAGCGACGAAACCCCCGAGATTCCCGCCCCCGAGGCCGGGACTCCGGACACCGTTCTTGAAGGCGACGTGCTGATCGACCGTGTGGAACAAGTGGACCTGCAGACCGAAATGCAGCGTTCCTACCTGGACTACGCCATGGCCGTCATCGTGGGCCGTGCCCTTCCGGACGTCCGCGACGGCCTCAAGCCCGTGCACCGCCGAGTCCTGTACGCGATGTTCGACGGCGGCTACCGCCCCGACCGGTCCTTCAACAAGTGCGCCCGCGTGGTGGGCGAGGTCATGGGCCAGTACCACCCGCATGGCGACACCGCCATCTACGACGCCCTGGTCCGCCTCATCCAGGACTGGACCATGCGCTACCCGCTGGCCCTTGGCCAGGGCAACTTCGGTTCGCCCGGCAACGACGGCGCAGCGGCACCCCGGTACACCGAAACCAAGATGGCACCGCTCGCCATGGAAATGGTCCGGGATATCGACGAGGAAACCGTCGATTTCCAGGACAACTACGACGGCAAGAACCAGGAACCCACCATCCTGCCGGCAAGGTTCCCCAACCTGCTGGTGAATGGCTCCTCGGGCATTGCCGTTGGCATGGCCACCAACATCCCGCCGCACAACCTCCGGGAAGTTGCCGACGGCGTGCAGTGGTACCTGGCCAACCCCGGCGCCACCCGGGAAGAACTGCTCGAGGAACTGCTGGTGCGGGTCAAGGGCCCCGACTTCCCAACCGGCGCCACCATCCTGGGCCACAAGGGCATCGAGGACGCCTACCGGACCGGCCGCGGTTCGGTCACCATGCGCGCAGTGGTTGCGGTTGAGGAACTGCAGGGCCGCACCTGCCTGGTGGTCACGGAGCTCCCGTACCAGGCCAACCCTGACAACCTGGCCATCAAGATCGCCGAACTGGTCAAGGACGGCAAGATCTCAGGCATCGCCGACCTCCGGGACGAAACCTCCGGCCGCACCGGCCAGCGCCTGGTGATCGTCCTCAAGCGCGATGCAGTGCCCAAGGTGGTGCTCAACAACCTTTACAAACACACAGAGCTGCAGAGCAACTTCTCCGCCAACATGCTCGCCATCGTGGACGGCGTTCCGCGGACACTCAGCCTCGATGCGTTCATCCGGCACTGGGTAACCCACCAGATGGACGTCATTGCGCGCCGTACCCGTTACCGCCTGCGCAAGGCGGAAGAGGAAGCCCACATCCTCCGTGCCCTCCTTAAGGCACTGGACATGCTGGACGAGGTCATTGCCCTGATCCGTGCTTCCAACACCACCGAAGCCGCACGCGACGGATTGATGGAACTGCTGGATATCGACGAGCTGCAGGCCCGGGCCATCCTGGACATGCAGCTGCGGCGCCTGGCCGCCCTGGAACGCCAAAAGATCCAGGACCGGCACGCCGAACTTGAAGCCCTGATCGAGGAGTACAACGCGATCCTGGGCTCCGAGCAGCGCCAGCGCGAGATCATCAGCGTCGAACTGGGCGAAATCGTTGACAAGCACGGTGACGACCGCCGGACCAAGATCCTGATGGGCTTTGATGGCGACATGTCCATGGAGGACCTCATCCCCGAAGAGGAGATGGTGGTCACCATCACCCGCGGCGGCTACGTCAAGCGCACCCGCAGCGACAACTACCGGTCGCAGCAGCGCGGTGGCAAGGGTATCAAGGGTGCCCAGCTTCGGGGTGACGATGTAGTGGAGCACTTCTTCGTGACCACCACCCACCACTGGCTGTTGTTCTTCACCAACCTGGGCCGGGTCTACCGTGCCAAGGCGTACGAGTTGATGGAAGCGGGCCGGGACGCCAAGGGCCAGCACGTGGCCAACCTGCTGGCATTCCAGCCGGATGAGCACATTGCGCAGGTCCTTGACCTGAAGGACTACCAGCAGGCGCCGTACCTGGTCCTGGCCACCAAGAGGGGCCTGGTGAAGAAGACCAGGCTGGAGGACTATGACACCAACCGTTCCGCAGGCGTAATCGCCATCAACCTGCGCGACGGCGATGAACTGGTCTCCGCCCAGCTTGTGTCGGAAACCGACGACCTCTTCCTGGTGTCCCGCAAGGGCCAGTCCATCCGCTTCACCGCTACGGACGACGCGCTGCGCCCCATGGGGCGTGCCACCTCGGGTGTGACCGGCATGAAGTTCCGTGAGGACGATGAACTCCTGGCTGCCGACGTGGTCACCGACGGCTCATTCGTGTTCGTCGTAACTGAGGGCGGCTACGCCAAGCGTACGGCCGTGGAGGAATACCGCCTCCAGGGCCGCGGCGGCCTGGGCATCAAGGTGGGCAAGTACCAGGAAGAGCGCGGGCACCTCGTGGGGGCGCTCATTGTCCAGGAGGAGGATGAAGTCCTGGTGGTCATGGAGGGCGGCAAGGTTGTCCGCTCCTCCGTTGCCGGTGTCCCGGCCAAGGGCCGTGACACCATGGGCGTCATCTTCGCCAAGCCGGACAAGAACGACCGGATCATTGAGGTGGCACGCAACAGCGAACGCGGTCTTGAGGACGAGGAATCCTCGGGGGATGACGTAACGTTGGCTGAAGATGGCGGGACCGCTGGGGAATCCGCCGAGCCAGCAGTGGCAGAAGAATCACCGGCCGTTGAGTCAGAGGACGCCTCGGGCGACGCTGAGCCGAACGAAGACAACACGGAGGTAACGAGTGAGTAATTCCGACTCATTTCCCAAGCCGAACAGTACTGTTCCCGACGGGAACCGGCCTGCAGGGGCTCCCCGCGTGAACGCCCCCGTACGTCCGCAGCAGCGGCCGGCAGCCCCTGCCGGCGCTCCCGGCCAGCGACCTGCTGTCCCGGGCCAGCGGCCGCAGCAGGGAGACCGTCCCGCGCAGCCCGGCCAGCGCCCCTTCCAGGGCCCTCAGGGGCAGCGCCCGGCACCGGCGGGGCAGCGTCCCGCCCAAGGGGCCCCGGGCCAGGGGACGCCCGGCCTGGTCAAGCCGGCGCCGAAGGCCAAGGTCCGCCGGGCCCGTCTTCTGATCAGCAAGGTGGACCCGTGGTCCGTCCTGAAGATGGCGTTCCTGCTCTCCGTGGCACTGGGAATCGTTACCGTGGTGGCCGCCATTGTCCTCTGGACTGTTCTGGACCTGACCGGGATCTTCGACCAGGTGGACAGCCTGCTCGGTACGCTCGCAGGTTCTGAAAGCGGCGGCTTCGAACTGAAGAAGGTGGCCTCACTGGGACAGGTCGCCTCGTTCGCCACCATCATTGCCGTGGTCAACGTCGTCCTGTTGACGGCGCTGTCCATGCTGTCAGCTGTCCTCTACAACATTTCTGCCACCCTGGTGGGCGGCATTGGCGTTACCCTCACCGACGACTAGGAAGCCATTTCCGCCGGCCCAAAACCGGCGGAAAGGCCCGATTTGAGATCGGGCCGGGGTGTGCTGTAAAGTCATGTCTCGGCCCGATGAGGGATCGGGGCGTATAGCTCAGGCGGTTAGAGCGCTTCGCTGATAACGAAGAGGTCCCAGGTTCAAGTCCTGGTACGCCCACGGAACCTGTGCAGGTTTCAAACAAGGGTCAGGGATGGATTCATCCATTACCTGGCTGGAACGGGGAGCATGTGAAGAAGTTGCTTGTACTGGCAGCGGCAATCGCAGGCATCCTGGTCTACCGGAAAGCACAGGAATCCGAAGCCCGGAAAACAGTCTGGAGCAAGTCAACCGATACGGTGGACTAGCCCGGGAGCCCGCACCGGGAGCCTGTCAGGGGCTCCACGGTTCTAGGGTATGATTGACGGGTTGCTTCTTATGGGGGCATGGCGCAATTGGTAGCGCACCTGCTTTGCAAGCAGGGGGTTCGGGGTTCGAGTCCCCGTGCCTCCACCATAAGGAAGTCCCGGTCAGCGGAAACGCTGGCCGGGACTTTTCGCTTTCCATCTCTGTCAGGGACGAGCTTCAGGGGGTTGCCGTGAATCTGATCATCGCGGCCCTCGGCGTTCTCGGCGTCGCCTCATCGGGCCCCCTGATAGCGGCCACACTTGGCGCAACCAGCGTCAGCGCCCTGGCCATTGCCTTTTGGCGGAACGCCATCGGAGCGGCCGTCATGGCCACGCCCACCCTGGTCCGGGAGCCCCGCCAGTTCGGCATGATTTCCCGCCGCGAGTTCGGCTGGTCGTCCCTGGCCGCGGTCGCCCTCGCACTGCACTTTGCCTGCTTCATCACTTCCCTGCAGCTCACCTCCGTAGCCGCCGCAACAGCCCTGGTCTGCCTGCAGTCGGCCTGGATTGCGGTCTTCCAGCTCTTCCGCGGCACCCGGCACCGCTGGCAGGTCCTGGCCGGTCTGGGCATCGCCTTCGGCGGGGTCGTTGCCATCACCGGCTTCGACCTCGGAACCTCACCGCAGGCACTCACGGGAGACCTGCTGGCGGTGGCCGGTGGCGCACTGGCAGGCCTCTACACCCTGGCCGGGGGCAAGGCGCGGCAAAGCATGACCACCGGAACCTACACCACGCTTTGCTACGGGATGTGCGCCGCCCTCGTGGCAGTACTGGCGCTGTTCGCCGGCCAACCCCTGGCCGGGTTCGAGCCCGCAGGCTGGCTGGGAATCGCAGCCATCACCGTCTGTGCGCAGCTGGTGGGCCACACCGCATTCAACCACCTGCTGGCCACCATGAGCCCGCTCATCGTCTCCATGATCATCCTCCTGGAGATCCCCGGCGCAGCGCTGCTGGCTGCCGTGTTCCTGCACGAGACCCTGCCGGCCGGCACGTACGCCGGACTCGGCCTGATCCTGGCTGGACTCGCCGTCGTGGTCCTGGGCCAGAGGGCCGCAATGGCAACGCGGCGCGGAACGGCCCCGCCACCGGACCGGCTCGCGGAGTTGGGGACGGACTGAGCTACTGCCCGCCGCGGCGCACGGGCTGGGCTGTGTTGACCGTGTGGATGGCCCGGAGGAGCTTGGCCGGGAAATATACCGAGAAGAAGACCACCATGGGGGCCTTCAACGCCATCTTCCTGACATTGTGGGCTTTATAGGTCCGGTCAAAACGGGTGACGTAGTAGCGGTAGTCGCGCGGGGAATCCTCCAGCCGGCGTGCCGACATCCCGGACACCATTTGTGGCCAGTACCGTACCGGAAGCTCATGATCGGCCAGGTGCAGGGACAAATCGATGTCCTCGTGCATTTCGTCCTTTTCGTCGCGGCAGGTCTCGGAGCGGATGGTCTCCCAGGCACTGGCCCGCAGGGCCATATTGGAGCCGAACAGGAAATGGTACTGGTGCTTGGCCAGCTTGAGCATCAGCTGGCGCATTTTGTCGTCGGCCTTGAGCCCAAAGCGGCGCATCGGCATGTCGTAGTACACCACAGGGCCCGTGGCAGCCTGGACGGACCAGTCAGCGAAAGCCTTCTGGACCTGCTCAACCCAGTCCGGTTCCACGATGGAGTCCGCGTCAATGCGACCCAGGATGTCCCCGGTGGCGCTGTCCAGACCGAAGTTCCGGGTGGGGATCAGTCCCTGCTCCCGGTCCTGGCTCAGCAGGATGATGGGACTTTCCGGGTACTCAAGCTGCATCTGGCGGACAATGTCGGCAGTGCGGTCTTTGGAGAGGTTGTCCACCACGATGATCTCGTGGGCGGGAACGGACTGGTAGATGGCAGCGATGAGGCACTGCCTGATCACGCTTTCCTCGTTGTAAGCCGGGATGACGATGGACACGCGGAGCTGTTCGGCTGCGTCGTTCAAGGCATCCCCAGAGGGTCGATTGGCTGGCATCACTACAAATCTAGCACCCGGGCCACCGCCTGCCTTATGCGGTGGCCGCGCTTCTGCGGCGGCCCGGGAGTCTGTGGAGGGCAGTCAGCAAAATCGGCGGGAGGAATGGCTCTGGTACGCAAAAGGGGCCCCGCGGTGAAACGGAGCCCCTTGGTGCGTTGCGGGAAAACTAGGCCTGGCTGCTGCCCTTGTCAGTCTCCGTGGCCGGTTTTGCGTCATCGGCTGTGCTCTTGGCAGCCTCCGAGGTGTCGGCGGCCACGTGCTTGGCCTTGTCAGCGGCGTCTGCGGACTTTTCAGTGGCCGTATCCGCTGCCTCACCTGCCTTCTCCGCTGCGGCGGCTGAGGCAGATCCGGCAGCAGAGGCAGCGCCGCCGGCAGCGTTTGCCGTGTTTTCCTTGACATCACTGACAGTGGTGGCGGGCACCGGGGCAGGAGTCGGCGTGACCGGTGAAGGAGTCTTCCAGGGGTCCTCCACAGGCTTGGATGCCTTCCACGCGGCGACACCGGCGGCAACGGCAGCAGCAACAACTCCGAAGACCAGCCAGCCGCGCTTCTTGGGCTTTTCGGGCTGGGCCAGCTGGAGTTCAGCGGCACGGCCGGCACCTGCTGCGGCTGCCTTCAGCTGTGCACCGGTTGCCTGGGCCTGTTCCTGGAGGGCGTGGATGATTCCCACATCGCCCAGCTTCTGTGCGACGGCATCCACCCGTGCCGGAGTGTTTTCCAGGGTGCGGTGGACTGCACCGGATGCCACGCCGATCTGGTCCGAAAGCTTGGGCAGGTATTCCACCACCACCCGGTCGCGCGCATTCAGGACAACGGGCGTGGCTTTGTCCAAAGCCTCGTGCAGCCTGGGTGATGCGCCTTCGACGACGTCATTGATCTTGGGGGCCAGCTGGGCCAGACCGTCCTGGATCCGGGGAGTCACGGTGGCAACACCGTCGGCCAGGGAGTGCGCGGCCGTCTTCAGGCCTTCCTGGATCTTGGGAGAAGCGGTATCCAGGCCGTGCTGCAGACGGGGAACAGCCCAGTCCACTGCAGCTTCCACCCGCGGCGCCGCCCAATCCTTGGCATTTTCCACCGCACTGGTGACCGACTGCTCAAGGTCACGGGTAATACGATCCGATTTCTTCACAACTACCTCCCGATTAATGTGACGGTTCTGTCGCTAGCCTACGTGCCCAGATCACCCCGGGCTATTCACTCTGCGGATTTTAGGGGGATTTCACCCAGCGCGGAACTGCCCCCGCAGCCGTGGCCGCAAATAACCGACATGGGAGAATGGGGCCTATGACTGCCATCGCAACTGCAAAAGCAACCATCCACACCAGCCTCGGCGACATCGTGGTTAACCTCTTCGGCAACCACGCGCCCAAGACTGTCAAGAACTTCGTTGGCCTTGCCACGGGTGAACAGGCATGGACCCACCCGGAAACCGGCGAGGACAAGACCGGCACCCCGCTCTACAACGGAACCATCTTCCACCGCATCATCAAGGACTTCATGATCCAGGCGGGCGACCCCCTGGGCCGTGGAACCGGTGGCCCCGGCTACCGCTTCGACGACGAAATCCACCCGGAGCTGAGCTTCAACCAGCCCTACAAGCTCGCCATGGCCAACGCGGGAATCCAGATGGGCAAGGGCACCAACGGTTCACAGTTCTTCATCACCACCATTCCCACCGACTGGCTCCAGGGCAAGCACACCATCTTCGGTGAAGTGGCTGACGAGGAATCCAGGAAGGTCGTCGACGCCATTGAGGGTGTCCGCACCGGCATGGGCGACCGCCCGGTTGAAGACGTCACCATCAACAGCATCGACATCGAGCAGCTGTAACACCCCAGCATGAGTTACGGAATTCCGTCGGCCGAGCCGTCCGCCCAGGTCCCGGTCTGTCCCCGGCACCCGGACCGGCCGTCCTACGTGCGCTGCCAGCGCTGCGGGCGCCCGGCATGCCCTGACTGCCAGCGGGCGGCCGCCGTCGGATTCCAATGCGTTGACTGCGTCAACGAAACAGGACGTTCGACGCCGGAAGTGCGGACCGTCTATGGCGGCGCCGTTGCCACCGGCAAGCCATTGGCGACGTTCGGCATCATCGCGGCCTGCGTTGTTGTTTACGCACTGCAGATGCTCATCCCGGGCGACTTCGTATACAAGCAGTTCGCCTATAACAACATTTTTGTTGCCCCGCAGTACGGTGCTTTCGAGCCTTGGCGGATGCTGACATCAGCCTTCCTCCATTCCCCGGATTCGCTGCTGCACATCCTCCTTAACATGTATACGCTCTGGATTTTCGGCCAGGCCCTCGAACCCGTTCTGGGCCGCGTCCGGTTCCTGGCGCTGTACCTGATTTCAGCGGTTGGTGGTTCAGTCGGCTACCTGCTGCTCAATCCCGTGTTGGTGCCCGGCCAAGGGCTCGTGGGGCTGGTAGGTGCTTCCGGAGCCATCTTCGGCCTTTTCGGCGCCATGCTGTTGGTTCAACGGCAGCGCGGCGGCGACACCCGCCAGCTGTGGGTCCTGATTGCCATCAACGGCGTCATTGGCTTCCTGATCCCCCACATCGCCTGGCAGGCCCACCTGGGCGGCCTCATTACGGGCGGACTGTGTGCGGCCGTCCTCGCCTACACTCCGCGCGGACGCCGCCAGGGTGTCATCCAGGCCTTGGGGCTGGCGGCCGTGCTGGCCCTGCTCATCGCTGTGAGCTGGGTGCGGGTAACTCTCTAGGATCCCGCCCAAACCGCAACGGCACTCTGCCCCCGCCACCAATGGTGTCGGGGGCAGAGTTGTTTTCCACAGGGCTTATCCACAATGTTGGTAACTTACACAGCTGTATTTCATATGCGCGTCCTCCCGTTTATGGCCTGCGTCCGGGGATGGGCTGGAAGGCTGCGCCACTTTCTCCACATCTGTGGATAACCTGTGGGGATATTGCTGTGTGTAAGTGGATAAGCAGGGGATTCCACGGGATTTTGTGGACAACTACGCACCGGCAGCGTCATGTTGGCCCAGTGCACCACCCCGGAGGGGCGTTATCGACACCCTTATACACAGTGTTAATAACTGACAGAGGTGTAGTTTCCGCGTTGGAAAACCCGCGGGAGTAGGCGCAGCGCCCGGCGGCGGGAGGATTTCCACGGGCTTACCCACAGTTGTGGATAACTTGTGGGTATTGCGCTGTTGGTAAGTGGATAACATCCCCGGCGGGCCCTCCGCGTCCTGCCTATGATGGTTGCCTGCCAAGCCGTTCTATCGACAAGGACCCCCGTGAGCGTCACCGAGCATCTATACCTGGACAAACAGCACCCCGCTCTCTGGAAGTCAATCAGCGGCCTGGGCCTCAGGGTGCAGGAAGCAGCAGAGGAGGCTGGAATCGGGCGCGGCCTGCTGGAACTCCTCAACGTCCGGATCTCCCAGATCAACGGATGCGCCTACTGCCTGGACCTACACGTGCGGAAGGCGGGCGAGGCAGGGGAAACCCCGCAGCGGCTGGCAGTATTGCCCGCGTGGCGTGACACGGCCTTGTTCACCGGCAAGGAGCGGGCGGCCCTGGCGTTGGTGGAGAGCATCACTGAACTCCCGGACCAGCGGACGCAGGAGCATGCGGAGGCGGCCGCCCGCGAATGCCTCACGGCAGAGGAATTTTCGGCCGTGAGCTGGGTTGCGGTGACGATGAACGCGTTCAACCGGGTTTCCATTACCAGCCACCATCCCGTCAAGCGGGACCGCCTGTAGCCTCCCGGACCCCCGGACCCCCGGACCCCCGGACCCCGCGGGTATCCACCGGGCACGTAGGGATTATCCACAGGTATTCCACACTGTTAATAACCGCATCTGCCCGGCAGACTTAGCCTTATCAGCACGGCCCCGGGGGCCGGCTGCCACATCTGGAGCTGCCAGGGAGGCTTTTCCACACTGTGGATAACTTTCCTAACAGTTGGGGATAACGGTGTGCCGCGGACCGGTTCTGCCCCGACCGGCCTCACACCTGCCAGACGCCGGAAGATCCCCGCCGATGGCTCGCCAGGAGGTGGGTGTCCACGATTCCCACCGCCTCCATCAGGGCGAACATGGTGGTGGGTCCCACGAAGGAAAAGCCGCGCTTCCTAAGTGCCTTGGACAAGGCAATGGACTCTGCAGACTGGGTGGGAATCTCCGCGGCAACCCGGGGCTCCGGGGTGCTGTCCGGCCGGAAGCCCCAGACAAAGTCCACCAGGCCGCCGTCGTTCCGAAGCTCCAGGGTGGCCTGTGCGTTCTTAACCGTGGCAAGGATCTTCAGCCTGTTTCTGATGATGCCCGGATCCTGCAACAGCCGCTCCACGTCCGCGTTGCTGAACAGGGCCACAGCCTCCGGATCGAAGCCGGCAAAGGCGGCGCGGAACGCGGGGCGTTTGCGCAGGATGGTGGCCCATGAAAGCCCGGCCTGGAAGCCCTCCAGGCAGATGCGTTCATACAGGCCCTGCTCGTCGGTGACGGGCATGCCCCATTCCTGGTCGTAGTAGTTCCGCATGAGCGGGTCCGTCGCGGCCCACGCCGGCCGCGCGAGGCCATCCTCGCCGATAACTACGCCGGCGGATTCGGGAGCCACGGCAGTCCTCCCCGGAACAGTCGCGGGACGCCGCTCAGGAGCGCCAGCGGGTAGTCATCAGGAAGCCGACGATGGCAATGCCAAAGCCGGCAACGATGTTCCACGACTGCCAGGCCTGCACAGGGAAGCGTCCCTCGCTGATGTAGAACGTGATGATCCAGAAGAGGCCAATAATCATGAGTCCAAACATGACCGGCTTGAACCAGACGGGATTGGGCTTGTAAGCCTGGGGGGAAGCCGGCTGGGCGGTGCTGGCGGTCTTCTTGCGAGGCTTTGACTCGGGCACTGGCTCTCCTTGGCGGGATGGGGCAAGACCGGCGCCCCGGGCTTGGTATCCTGCAAGAAGGAAATTTCCAGCGGTCTGCGCGATCTTGGTCAAATCTGGATTCTTACTAGCAGCCAATTCTAGCCGCAGTTGATGGGCAGCCGGTGCCCAGGGTAAACGCCCGGAGGAGAACGCGTGGTATTGCAGGAGAAGGCGGGGCCCGCCACTGCGCCCGCCCCCCGTCGTGCCCTGCTGCGCGGCACCATCCAGGTTCTGGGCGAGCTGTTGATAACCGCCGGCGTTATCCTCCTTCTCTTTGTGGCATGGCAGCTGTGGTGGACCAACGTCGAGTCCGATGCCAGGCAGAGCCAGGTCATCAAGGAATTCGCCCAGGACCTGGGCACTGCCGCCCCCGCTCCCGCACCAACTGCGCCCGCCGCGGCACCCGCCGCCGGTGAGGATTTTGGCAAGCCCGTGGTGGGTACCGCCCCCGGCCACGCGGGAACGATCGGCATCATGTACATCCCCCGGTTCGGCCCCGGCTACACCCGCCCCATTGTCGAGGGGACCAGCCAGGATGTCCTGGACACCCTGGGCCTTGGGCACTACGGCAACACGGCCATGCCCGGTGCGGTAGGCAACTTTGCGGTGGCTGGGCACCGCCAGACGCACGGTGCAGTGCTGGATAACATCCACACCCTGGTGCCCGGCGACAAGATCTACGTCCAGACCAAGGACGGTTATTACGTCTACGTCTTCCGGAACAACCAGATTGTGATGCCTTCGCGCACGGACGTCCTGGAACCGGTGCCCACCCAGCCCGGCGCCACGCCCACCGAAAGCTACCTCACCATGACCAGCTGCAACCCCCGCTTCGGGGCGGAAGAACGCATCATCGCCTACGCCCTCCTGGACAGCTGGCGTCCGGCTGCAGCGGGCCCGCCGGCCGAAATCGCGGCGCAGGTTGCGGCAGCCACCGGAAGGAACTGACTGTGTACGCCTGGATTTTCCGCCACCTGCCCGGACCGCTCTGGCTCCGGATCTTCATCTCGCTGGTTCTGATCTTCATTGCCCTGGTATTGATGGTCCAGTTCCTGTTTCCCTGGATGTCCCATTTCACCCAATTCACCGACTCGACGATTGGTTCCACAGACCAGCCATGACCACAACCAAGATCCTTGTAGTGGATAACTACGACAGCTTTGTCTACACCCTGGTGGGCTACCTCCAGGAGCTGGGCGCCGAGACCACAGTTGTCCGGAATGACGACGTGACGCTGGCGGAGGCGATTGAGCTTGCCAGCACCCGCGACGGCGTCCTCATCTCCCCGGGTCCGGGTAATCCTGCTGAAGCGGGCATCTGCATCGAGCTGATCAAGTGGTGTGGCGAAAACAGCGTCCCCATGTTCGGCGTATGCCTGGGCCACCAGGCACTGGCCGAGGCCTTCGGCGGCAAGGTGACGCACGCCCCGGAACTCATGCACGGCAAGACGTCCCAGGTGGAGCACATCGGCACCAGCGTTTTCGCCGGGCTCCCCTCCCCCATCACGGCCACCCGCTACCATTCCCTGGCCGCGGTCCGGGAGTCCATTCCTGACGTCCTGGAAGTCACCGCGCAGACCGCATCCGGCGTGGTCATGGGGCTGCAGCACCGGACCGCGCCGCTCTGCGGTGTGCAGTTCCATCCCGAATCGGTCCTTACCGAAGGCGGCTACCAGATGCTCGGCAACTGGCTGGAGTCCCTGGGCATGAAAGGCGCAGCCGCGCGGGCGGCGAAACTGAGCCCCCTCATCCAGCACTAGGCCGGCGCCCTCCACCAACCGAAAACAGGTCCAGGGAGGACGTCAGCCCTTCCTGGTGGGCTTCGGCGTGGGAGTGGGAGTGGGCGTCGGCGTCGCCGTTTCGGTCGGAGCCGGTGGGGGCGGAGCCTTGGCCACAACGATGCCGATGGTCTTTCCCTGGTCGACGGCGGCGTTGGCGGGGTCGCTCTGGTCCGTCACCTTGCCCGGCTCTACCTGGGAATTCTCCGCCTCCATCACCGACGGCACCAGGCCAAGCCCCTTCAGGGCCGCCTCGGCCTCATCACGGGCCAGGCCGCGCAGTTCGGGGACAACCACCTTGCCCGTGGAAACGATGAGTTCCACGCTGGTGCCGACGCCAACGCTTTGCCCGGGCGCCGGATTGGAGGTGATCACTATTCCTGCCGGAACGGTGGCGCTGTTGGCCGTGCTGGTTGACGGCGCGCCCACCAGTCCCACCTGCCGCAGGATATCCCGGGCGGCTGCCTCGGTCTTGCCGGGGATGCTGTCCGGGACCTTAACCGAACTGGGGCCCTCGGAGATGTTGAGGATGACCTCCGCCCCCGGCTCCAGTGACCCGCCCGCCGCGGGATCAGTCCCAATGGCGGTTCCCTTGGGCACTGTGTCATTCACCGCCCGCGCGATCCTGGGGCGCAGGCCGGCGTTGTACAGTGCCTGAAGCGCCGCGGTCTCCGTCATCGACGACACCGAGGGGATTGACACTTTGGGTGCAGCGGGGGCTGGGCGGTTGACCGTTTGGTAGAGCCACAGGCCACCGCCTGCCAGTACCAGCAGGGTGAAGATCACCAGGGTGGCGATCCACGCACGACGGCGGGACTTTTGCCGGGTGGTCCGCTCACGTTCCGGAGGGAAGCCAAGCGGGAGCGGCGCAGCCGACCCGTAATCGTCTGCCCTGTATCCGCCCGGCCTGTACCCGTCCATCTCCTGCTCATCCGCAAGTTCCAGCGGACCTGCTGCTCCGTCGTCATGGAGGGAGGGGGCTGCCAGGCGGCCGGTGGGCGCGTCATCAAGGAAGTTGGTCCCCGATGCGGCGAACGCCTCCGTTGGCGGGGACGCTTCGGGAACGTGGTCGTTGGGATCGGTGGGCGCCTCGGACACAGGCACGGCAGGGACAGGGACCCCGGCCTTTGCCGCCCTCAGGGCGCGCCGGAAGGCTGCGGCATCCTGGAACCTGTCGGCCCGGTTCTTTTGCAGGGCCTTGGCCAGTACGGTGTCCAGGGCCGGTGACACATCCGGATTCAGGCTGCTGGCGGGCTCCGGAATTTCCCGCACGTGCTGGTAAGCCACGGACACCGGGCTGTCCCCGACGAACGGAGGGCGCGAGGTCAGCATTTCGTAGAGCAGGCATGCGGCGGAATAAAGGTCACTGCGGGCGTCGACGGTTTCGCCCCGGGCCTGTTCCGGTGACAGGTACTGCGCTGTTCCCACCACTGCCTGGGTCTGGGTCATAGTGGCGGAGGAATCGGCAATCGCGCGGGCAATGCCGAAGTCCATCACCTTGACGGAATTGCTGCCCGGGCAATACATCACATTGGCGGGCTTGATGTCCCGGTGCACGATTCCGGCCTTGTGGCTGTATTCCAGGGCGCCCAGGACCCCCAGGCAGTACTCGATGGCCTGGTCGATGCTGACCTCATGGGCGCGGATCAGATCGCGCAGGGTCTTTCCCTCGACGTACTCCATCACGATATAGGGCACGCGGACGTCCTCGCCGGTGCCGTCGTGGACCAGGTGTTCACCGGTATCGAAGATGGCCACGATCGAGGGGTGGTTCAGGGCCGCCACCGCCTGTGCCTCACGCTTGAACCGTGCCTGGAACTGCGGGTCGCGGGCCATATCCGGCCTGAGCAGTTTGATGGCAACAGTCCTGCCCAGGCGGGTGTCGGTTCCCCGGTAGACATCCGCCATGCCGCCCCGGCCAATGAGGCTGCCCAGTTCGTAGCGGCCGCTCAGGACACGCCGGTTGTCCACCGGCAGGCTGTCCTCCCGGTGCAACGGTGTGCGTGGTGACTCATTCACTGGTGGTCCCGACGTTTACGGCGTGCAGGTCGCAGGCGTTCCGGGCGTCTGGCCGGCCGCACAGGTTGGCAGGGGCGAGAGGGGCGTGGGGCCCGCCACGGGTGAGGACGTGGTGGGAGCAGGCGTGGGTGCCGCCGTCGTGGGCGCGGGTGATGGAGCGGTCGCGTAGATGACGGTAATCAGCGAACCCTTGGGCACCACGCCGGTCGGATTGAGCTCCAGGACGGTGCCGGGGGCGGCCGTCCGGCTCTCCTGCGGCAGGACCGTCACCTGGAGTCCCAGGTTGGCAAGGGACGTCCGGACCTGGCGGTAGTCCTTGCCGAGGTAGGCGGCCGGGATCACGTTGACAGTGTCCTGGGTGGGCTCGGAAGTAGGCGTCGGCGTCGGTGTGCTGCGCGTCTGCGTCGGCGTGGCTGACGCAGTGGTCCGCGTGGGCGTTGCCGACGACGGCGGCGCGCTGCTGGTGGTGATGCCGGATGTCGGGTTGCCGGAGGGCGAGAAGAGTCCCATTTGGTTCAGCAGGAAACCCACCAGCGCAAACAGGAGCAGCAGGATCAGGGCGACCAGGGGCCAGGTCCATGGACTGCGTCCCTTGCGCCGGGGCTCATCGGAGGGACCGTCGTCGTACGTTTCCTCCTCCTGGTCCCAGTTCCGCTCGGCAGCCAGCGCATCGGCCCGGGCCAGTGGCCCCTTGGGAACATCCCCGTCGGCGGAAGCGCCCGCGGCGCCCGCAGCCAGCCCGGCCGCGGCGCCCGCCGCGCCGGCACCCAGCACTGGAAGGGCTGATGTGGCAGCCGGAGTGGAGTCATGCTGGGCGCCAATGACTCCGGTGGGGGCAGTGGCAGTGTCAACGGGGGCCGTGATGGGCCCTGTGTCGGCGTCGAAAAGAAGCATGCCGGGAACGGCGGCGCGTGCTGCGCTGATGTCGCCGTTGCGGATGGCCTCCGCAGCCTCGGCCAGCTTGATGGCGTTGGCGGGACGGTCCTTGGGGTCCTTGGCCAGCATTGACATCAGGAGGGCCCGGACCGGGGCCGGCAAGGTCTCCGAAAGAGGCGGCGGAGCGTCGTTCACCTGGGCCAGGGCAATGGCGATCTGCGATTCGCCGGAGAAAGGACGGTGCCCGCTGAGGCACTCGTAGCCGATAACGCCGAGCGAGTAGATGTCCGAGGATCCCGTGGCGGTCTGGCCGGTCGCCTGCTCGGGTGCCAGGTACTGCGCCGTTCCCATGACCTGGCCGGTCTGCGTGAGGGGCACCTGGTCGGCGAGTCGGGCGATGCCGAAGTCCGTGACTTTGACCCGTCCGTCCGGGGTGATCAGGAGGTTGCCGGGCTTGACGTCGCGGTGGACCAGGCCCTGGGCGTGGGCGACGGCCAGGGCGCGGGCGGTCTGCGCAATGATGGACAGCGTGCGGTCCGGCGACAGCACTTGTTCGTGCTCGATGATGCTGCTCAGGGGCTGGCCCGGGACCAGTTCCATGACCAGGTAGGCCGAGCCTTCTTCTTCGCCGTAGTCAAAGACGTTGGCGATCCCCACATGGTTCAGCAGGGCAGTGTGGCGGGCCTCCGCACGGAAGCGCTGGAGGAATCCGGGGTCCCCCGTGTACTCCTCCTTCAGCACCTTGATGGCGACGATGCGGCCCAGGACGAGGTCTTTGGCTTTCCAGACTTCCCCCATGCCGCCGATCGCAATCCGCGTGGTCAGCTGGAATCTGCCGCCGAGGGTGATTCCGGTTGTAGGCCTCACTTATTCAACACCGCCTCAAAAATCTTCTTCGCGTTAGGACTGGTCAGCTGTGCGCCGGTGGTGATGTTCACGCCCTCCATGACGATCGTGACACTCACCTGCGGATTGTTTGCGGGCGCGAAGCCGGTGAACCAGGAGTTATTGGTTCCGTTCCCGAGCTCTGCGGTTCCTGTCTTGCCGGCCACCTGGACGCCGGGGACCGCTGCGCCCTTGGCAATGCCCTCGCTGACTGCGCTTGCCATCCACTCGGTGATCTGGCTGGCGATCTGCGGGGTGGTGGAGGTGCGCAGTTGCTGCGGCTGCGGTTCGTCGATGACACGAAGGTCCGGAGAGCGCAGGGTCTTGATGAGGTTAGGCTGCATCTGCTTGCCGCCGTTGGCGATGGCGGAGGTCATCATGTTGATCTGCAGCGGCGTGGCGCGGACATCCTTCTGTCCGATTGCCGACTGGGCAAGGCCGGGTGCGTCCAGGTTTCCGGGGAAACCATTGCCCAGCGCGTGGCCCAGCTTCAGCTGGCCGCCGACGTCCTCGCCGAAGCCGAACTTCTTGGCCTGGTCGGCGATGGCGTCGCGGCCAAGATCCAGGGCAATGCTGGCGAAGGGGGTATTGCAGGACTGCTGCAGCGCGAAGGCGAAGCTGGCGGTGTCCCTGGTGTAGCAGTTGCCGCCCGCGTAGTTGGGCAGTTTGTACTGGATGCCGTCAAAGGGCATCTCCGCCGGGTTGGGGAGGACACTCTCCTTGTTGTACTTGCCGGAGGCAAGCGCCGCCGCGGTGTCCACGAGCTTGAAGACCGATCCCGGTGCGAGCAGCTCGCCGGTGGGGCCGCTGACGTTCTGGTTCAGGTTGATGCCCGGAACCTTGACCAGCTCGTTCATGCCGGCGCGCTCCGCGGCAGCGTCCTGGGTGGCCACCACGTTGGGGTTGTAGGACGGCTTGGACACCATGGCCAGGATGGCGCCGGTCTTGGGGTTGGTCACCACAATCGAGCCGCGCTGTCCGTCCGGGATCAGGCTGTAGGCAAGCTTCTGGATCTGGGGGTCGATGGTGAGTTCCACGGACGCGCCCTTGGGCTGGTTGCCCAGGAAGAGCTGGCCCACCCGGTCAAGGAAGAGCTGGTCCGAGTTCCCCGCCAGTTCGGCGCCCATGGCCTGTTCCAGGCCGGTGGCGCCATAGTTCTTCGAGAAGTAGCCGGTGATTCCCGCATACAGTTCCGGCTGCGGGTAGGTGCGCTGGAACTTGCAGGTCTCCGAACCGGTTTCCACCGACTCGGCAACGGGGGTGCCCCCAACGATGATGGCGCCGCGGTCGTTGCAGTAGTTCTGCAGGATGGCACGCTGGTTCAGGGGGTTGGTCTTGAGGTCGTCGGCGCCTACCACCTGCACGTAGCTGATGGCCCCGAACAGCAGTGCAAACATGGCCACTGCGGCTACCCATGAATGCCGGATTGCCTGGTTCATGCCTGCTTCACCGCCTCGGTTGGAGTGTCAATGCCTGTTGCCGCTGCCGTCCCGGCCGGCGGCAACGGTGTAGTGTCCACCGGCCCGCGGGCCGCATGCGAGATCATCAGGAGCAGTCCCACAATGATCCAGTTGGCCAGAAGGGACGAACCGCCGGCCGCCAGGAACGGCGTGGTAAGCCCGGTCAGTGGAATGAGCCGGGTGACCCCGCCGATGACCACGAAGCACTGAAGCGCCACCGCGAAGGAAAGGCCGCAGGCGAGCAGCTTTCCGAACGCGTCCCGCGTGCCCAGGGCGGCGCGGAATCCGCGGGTGATCAGCAGCAGGTACAGCAGGACGACGGCGAACAGGCCGATGAGGCCCAGTTCCTCGCCCAGGGAGGCGATGATCATGTCGCTGTTGGCGAACGGGACCAGGTCCGGGCGGCCCTGGCCAAGGCCGGTGCCCACCAGGCCGCCGTTGGCCATGCCGAACAGGCCCTCGATGACCTGCCGGCTGCCGTTCTCGTAGACATCGGGGGAGAAGGCGTTGAGCCAGCCGTAGACGCGCTGCTGGACGTGGGAGAACACCTGGGCGGCCACGAAACCGCCGCCGAGGATCAGCGCCAGTCCAATCACCACCCAGCTGATGCGGCTGGTTGCCACGTAGATCATGACGATGAACAGCCCGAAGAAGAGCAGGGAGGAACCAAGGTCCCGCTGGAAGATCAGGACACCGATGCTGACCAGCCACGCGGTGATCATGGGGCCCATGTCCTTGAACCGGGGAAACTGCAGGGGGCCGATCTTGCGGCCTGCCAGCAAGATGAGGTCACGGTTGGAGGAAAGATACCCGGCGAAGAATATGGCGAGCGTAATCTTGGCTACTTCGCCCGGCTGGAACGTCATGGGGCCAACCCTGATCCACACCCGTGCGCCGAGGATTTCGCCGGCGCTGACTCCCGGGACCAGGGGCAGGATCAGCAGCAGGGCGGACGCAGCCAGGGAAATGAAGGTGAACCGGCGCAGGATGCGGTGGTCCTTCAGGAAGAACACGACGGCGATGGCCACCGCCATGGCGATGAGGGTCCACCGGAGCTGGTTGTTTCCCGTGTCCTCGCCCGGAGCATCCAGGCGGTGGATCATCGCAAGACCCAAGCCGTTAAGGGCGACGACAATCGGAAGTATTACCGGATCGGCATACTTTGCGCGGAAGCGCAGGACACCGTGGAAGGCCAGGGCTGCCGCTGCCAGCAGGCTGGACTGGAACCAGAAGTCGGAATCGAAGGCCTTCTCCTGGTCCACGCCCACCATCATGTTGGCGCCGATGCCAACGGCGAGGGCCAGGAGCAGGAGGGCAAGTTCAACGTTGCGGCGGGGCTTGGGCAAAGTGCTTACCTGGCTCATTTGGCCGCCTCGCAGGTGATAGTCGGAGTGGGGGACGGAGAAGCCGCGGAGGGTGCGGGCGCGGCGGCATCCGGTGCGGGCGGCGGAGCGGCTGCGCTGGCGGGCGGCGCTGCACTTGCCGACGTGCCTGTGCTTGCCGACGGGGCAGGCGCAGTGGCGGAGGCAGATGGCCTGGGGCACTCCTCCTCGGGGGAGGTTGTTCCCGTGAGCTCCAGGTTCTTGACGATCCGCTGCGCGTCATAGAGGTCATTGGCGGGGACGGTCTGGCGGACCCGTTGCTGCGAGAACGGCGGGAGCGAGTCCATGCGGATATCCGTCACAGCCTCAAGGGAGGACAGCTGGATGGGTCCCAACCGTTGGGAGACCCCGTTGTAGATGGCCACCCGGGAATCGAACTCGCCGACGTAGTAGCGGGTCTGGGTCCAGGCGTACCCCAGCCACAGGCCGACGGCAACGACAACCAGCACGGCGGCTGCAACGGACCAGGCCACCCAGCGGCGCGGACGCAGCGTCGGCAAAGTGTCCTCGGGATCGACGGCCGGTTCTGCCTTATGGGTGAGGAGCGTGGCTGCCCGTCGTGCCACGGTACGTCCGGCCACGGTGGGGATGGAGCCCGATTCGGCGGCGGCAGCGGCAGCACCCACCAGTTCATGCGGGCGGGAGGCAAGTTCTTCGCGGAGGACTTCAGCGGAAAGATGTTCGCCCAGGTGGGGGTCTGTACTGCCGGCCTCGGAGGAGCCGGCCTCCGGATCCCTGGTGCCGCCGACGGCCGTCTTCTTTTCGGGCGCCCGTTCCTGCCCGGCATCGTCAGTGGCTGAACCGGACTTGGCCGGTTCCGTCCCGCCGGCCGGAACAGGGGACGCGGCGGTGGCGCCTTGCCCGCCAGCTGCCGCGGCAGCGGACTTGCCGCCCTGCACCGGCGGAACGATTTCGACGGCGGCCGTGCTGACGTCGTCGGGCGTTTCCTCCACGATGTCCACCATGACCACGGTGACGTTATCCGGCGAACCGGCCTCAAGAGTCAGTTCAACGAGGGTGTCAGCGCATTCGTGCAGGTTGTGGGTTTCCCGGACCGTCCGCTCCACGGCGTGCGCGGCGACGTAGTTCAGCCCGTCGGAGCACAGCAGCCACCGGTCGCCGGGACGGGCGTCCAGGGTGTCCAGATCGAGTTCGGGGCTGGCATCGACGTCGCCCAGGACCCGCATGAGGACATTCTTGTGCGGGTGCGTTTCCGCTTCCTCAGGCCTGAGCCGGCCTTCGTCGATGAGCCGCTGTACGAAGGTGTGGTCCACGCTGACCTGTTTGAATTCGCCGTCGCGGAGCCGGTAGGCCCGGGAGTCGCCGATGTGCGCGAAGTGCAGTTTGCCGTCTGCCAGCAGGAGGGCCGTCACGGTGGTGCCCATGCCGGCCAGCTTGGGGTTGATGTGCACCAGTTCGGAGAGCAGTGAGTTGGCGGTCTGGATTTCGTCGGCCAGGATCGTCCCGGCTTCATCGCCGTGGTCGGGGCTGTCCAGGTGGATCATGTCCAGGACGGTCGCGGCTGAGGCAACGTCACCGCCCGCGTGGCCGCCCATGCCGTCGGCGACGACGGCGAGGTGGCGGCCCGCGTAGGCGGAATCGTCATTCTTCGAACGGATCCGGCCGACGTCGGACCGCGCCGCGAAGCGCATGATGAGGGGCCGCTGCGCCGGGCTGGAGCCGGTTGCGGGGTTTTCAGCCTCGGCCACGGTCACGGCCTCAATTCAATGACCGTCTTGCCGATTCTCACGGGGACCCCTGGCTCCACGGGCAGGGCACGGGTCAGTTGCTGGTCTCCCAGGTAGGTTCCGTTGGTGGAGCCAAGGTCTTCGATGAACCAACGGCTGCCCTGCGGGAAGAGCCGGGCGTGGCGGCCGGAAGCGTAGTCGTCTTCCAGCACCAGGGTGGCTTCCTGGGCGCGGCCCAGCAGGATGGGGCTGGCCGCCAGGG
Organism: Arthrobacter sp. StoSoilB19; assembly: GCF_019977275.1. Taxonomy (NCBI): domain Bacteria; kingdom Bacillati; phylum Actinomycetota; class Actinomycetes; order Micrococcales; family Micrococcaceae; genus Arthrobacter; species Arthrobacter sp. StoSoilB19. The sequence goes on from NZ_AP024650.1 coordinate 29,372, forward strand.
GCAGGGTCCTGCCCTTGAGCGGGCCTTCGACCACCACCAGTTGCCGGGCCTGCTGCTTTACGGGCTGCGGGGTCTCGGCAAGTTCCGGGTTCCGGCGGACCTGGCGGGCGGTGGGCACGCCGGATGCGGCCTTCCGGCCCAACATGAGGTCCCGGCGCATGGCGGAGACGATGCTGAAGATGAGTACCCAGAGGAGCAGCAGGAAGCCGAACCGCAGCGCGGTGATGGTCAGGTCGCTCATGCGTGGCCACCCGGGTTGGCAGGAAGCAGGCGGAAGATGATCTTTGTCCGTCCCATCGTGATGGTGGAGCCGTCTGTGAGTTCGATGCTTCCGGAGACCTTCTGCCCGTTGACGTAGCTGCCGTTGGTGGATCCCAGGTCCACGGCGCTGGTGGCGCCGTTGGCCGTTCGGATTTCCAGGTGGCGCCGCGATACGCCTGTGTCATCAATGTGGATGTCCGCCTCGGACGACCTGCCCAGGACGATGGACGGGGCGTTCAGCGAATAACGCTGGCCCTCGATGTCCAGCACAGGCTGCAGCCTCACGGGCGGCCGGCTGGGAGCTGCCGGCACGTTCGGCCGGGGCGGCGTGGCGCCGCCGGAGCCTTGGGACTTTTCGGTGGAGGAGGCAATTTCGAAATCACCGGGGCGGAGTGCCGTTTCGCGGCGGAAGGAGATCCGGACGGGCCCCTGGAGGGTGTAGCCCTGGCTCCGGACGTGGTTGATGACCACGTCGCAGAGTTCTTCGGCCAGCGGCGTGCCCCACTCCTGTGCGCGTCCGAAGTCCTCATCGCTGAGCTGGACGTCGAAGACGTTGGGCACCAGCGTACGTCCGGCCGCAATGGTGATCGCTTTATGGTCCACCTCGCGGCGGAGCCTGCTGGCGATCTCCACAGGTTCGACCTGGGCCTTGGAACCGGTGGAGAAGACACCGCGGACGGCCTTTTCAATGCCACGTTCAACCTTGTCCAGCAGACCCATGGTTCTTCTCCTTTCCCCCCGGTTCCGGGGCAGTAGTTGTTGCTGACCAGCACCTGCAGGGCGGTCCGGCACTGCGCGGCATGCCCGCCGGCAGCGGCCACTCCTACATCCGATACTACTGGGCACCCCTGCGAATGACCTTAATCCACAACGGCCGGGCGCCGGCAAAAGTTCAGATCTGTGACTGGTCCGGTCCCAACCCGCGCAAACCGGCGGCGGCTCCGGCCCTCCGTCTCCGGCCGGTGAGGCCCCTCTGTTATGCCGCCTTTAAGGGCATGGGGAAAGGGTGCCGGCGGCCAATTGGTAATTTGCGGCATCTGTCCGTTATGCTTGATCTCGCTGCTTTTACGAGGCGCGGAAACGGGAAACCGGACCGGCTGAGTGGAAGAAGTTGCGCGCGAGTGGCGGAACGGCAGACGCGCTGGCTTCAGGTGCCAGTGTCCGAAAGGGCGTGGGGGTTCAAATCCCCCCTCGCGCACGCAAAATGCTAAGGGCCCCAATCACACGATTGGGGCCCTTAGCTATTTAACACCGGCCTGGGTCTGGAAACGTCAGGGGCTTGTTCGCAGATCCGGCCCTCGAGGGCCTGGATCCGCGAACAGGCTTAGGACCCGGCGGTCCTGGCTGCGTCCTCCTGACTGGACGGGCGCGCCGACGCCTTGAACCGGCGTCGTGAGTTTGCCAGGTGGCAGCGCATGGCTGCCGCGGCCGCAGCCTCGTCACCATCTGCGATGGCGTCCCGGATGGACCGGTGCTCCAGCACCACCTGGTCGAAATGGTCCCGGGCGTAGTGTTCGACGCCGGTCATCAGGCGGGTTCGCGGCATGGCGATCATGGTTTGCCCCAGCGCCGCCAGGCAATCTGAGTAATAGGGGTTGCCGGATGCCGCCGCCACAGCGCGGTGGAACTCGAAATCCGACTTCATGGCGTGGGCAGGGTGGCCTGCGCTTTCGGTGAAGGATTCCAGTGCGGCGCTGACGGCCCGCAACTGGCGGTCCGTGCGGTTCCGCGCCGCCAGTGCGGCGGCTTCGGCCTCCACTCCCATCCGGAATGCCAGCAGGTGCAGCCGGTCCTCCGTGGTGGCCACCGGGCGGCCACCCGGCACTGCCGGGGGCACGTCGGTGGGGGGAGTGAGGGCGAAGCTTCCCCGCCCCCGCTCGGTTTCGACAAGCCCTTCGGCCTGGAGCCGGGTGAGGGCGGCACGGACGACCGTGCGGCTGACGCCAAAGTCGTTGATGAGCGTGTTCTCGCTGGGCAGCTTCTCGCCCGGCTGGATCACGCCGTCGACGATGCGGTTGCGAAGGTCAGCGGCAAGGTACGCGGTGAGGTTCCGGCTCATGGCTCAAGATTACGCGCCGAACTCTACGCGCTCGGTGGTCCAGGCACGGGCCTGATCGCTGAGCGTGATGCCAAGGCCCGGGCGGTCCGGAACGATCATGCGGCCGTCTTTGGTTTCCAGCCGTTCATTGAACAGCGGGTCCAGCCAGTCGAAGTGCTCCACCCAGGGTTCACGGGGGTAGGCCGCCGCGAGGTGGAGGTGGATTTCCATGGCGAAGTGCGGTGCCAGGCCCAGCCCGCGTTCGTCTGCGAGGGCGGCGAGGCGCAGGAACTGGGTGATGCCGCCCACGCGCGGGGCGTCGGGCTGGATGATGTCGCAGCCATTGGCGGTGATCAAGCCCTTGTGCTCGGCCACGGACGCCAGCATCTCGCCGGTGGCAATGGGCGTGTCCAGGACCTGTGCCAGATGGGCATGGCCTTCGAAGTCGTAGGCGTCCAGGGGCTCCTCGATCCAGACCAGGTCGAATTCCTCGAGGCGGCGGCCCATCCGCAAGGCGGTGGCACGGTCCCATTGCTGGTTTGCGTCCACCATGAGCGGCACGTCCCAGCCGATGTGTTCGCGGATCCCTGCCACGCGGCGGAGGTCTTCCTTGCTGTCGGGAAGGCCAACCTTGATTTTGATGCCACCGATGCCTTCCTCGACGGACTGCGTGGCCCGGGCCTTAACTTCGTCCAGGGTGGCATTCAGGAAGCCGCCGGAGGTGTTGTACGTCCGGACGGAGTCGCGGTATGAGCCCAGGAACTTCGCCAGCGGCAGGCCTGCGCGCTTGGCCTTGAGGTCGTACAAAGCAATGTCGACGGCGGCGAGAGCCTGGGTGGCGACGCCGGACCGGCCCACCGAGGCACCTGCCCACAGGAGCTTGGTGTAGATCTTCGCGATGTCGTTGGGGTCCTCGCCGATGAGGCCTTCGGCGACTTCCTTGGCGTGGGCGTACTGCGCCGGGCCGCCCGCGCGCTTGGAGTAGCTGAAGCCGATGCCGGAGTGGCCCAGCTCCGTGGTGATCTCCGCGAACAGGAAGACCACCTCGGTCATGGGCTTCTGCCGCCCGGTGAAGACCTTGGCGTCGCTGATGGGAACGGCGAGGGGAAGGCGGGCGGTGGACAGTTTGACGTGCCGGATCAGATCAACGGTGCTCATAAGTTCTCCTGGAGGCGGGATAGGGCTCCTTCGCCCCACCTGCTTAGGATATAAGTATCAGACTTGTATTACAAGTACATCCGCCGGAGGTGTGGTGCGACACTCCCGGGCCGGAGCAGGAATAGTGGCGGACCGCTGCGCCGTTGTCGCAGGCATGAAGGCAATTACCTACAGCGAATACGGAAGCCCGGACGTCCTTGAATTGACCGAGAGGCCGATGCCGAAGGTGGGGCCGGGGATGGTCCTGGTCAAAGTGAAGGCAGCCTCGGTGAACCCCGTGGACTGGAAGATCATGGCCGGTTACCTGGATGCGGCAATGGACCTGCAGTTTCCCGCGATCCCGGGATGGGACGTGGCGGGGGTCGTCGAGTCGGTGGGGATCGACGCCCGGGCGTTCCAGCCCGGTGACGAGGTCATTGCCTACGGCCGGAAAGACTATGTCCATGGCGGAAGTTTTGCCGAGTACATCGCATTGCCGGAACGGCTGCTGGCCCGCAAGCCCGAGTCTCTGGGATGGAACGAATCGGCGGGGCTTCCGCTGGCCGGACTGACTGCTTACCAGGTCCTGAACCGCCTGGGCCTCGCGTCCGGTGAGACTGTCCTTATCCACGGTGGCGCCGGTGGAGTGGGGTCGCTGGGCATCCAGATTGCGGTGGCACTGGGTGCGAAGGTCATTGCAACGGCCTCCGAAAAGAACCATGAATTCCTCCGCTCCTTGGGGGCCGAGCCGGTTGCCTATGGGGAAGGACTCGTGGAGCGTGTTCGTGCATTGCGTCCCGCCGGCGTGGAGGTCGTTGCCGACTTCGCTGGAGGCAATCTTGAGGCGACGCTGGCCGTACTGGCTGAAGGGGGCAGGCATGCATCCATCGCCGACAGCGAAGTGGAGGAGCACGGCGGCACCTGGATGTGGGTCAGTCCGGTGGGAGCAGACCTGCAGGAGCTCGCCGGGTTGGTGGACCGGAACAACATCAGGGTAGAGGTTGCCAAGGTTCTTCCGTTGGCTCAGTCCGCGGAGGCTTTCCGCCTGAACATGGAGGGCCATACCCGGGGCAAGATCGTGGTGGCCGTGGACGGAGAAGCCTGATTCAGGGCTTTTGCGGCACGGCTGCCAGCGCTATGAACCGGATGTGGCGTCCTGTGTTCGCAGAGCCCCCAGCCCGGAGATCAGCGCATCAAGCCCCAGGCTGAAGGCGGTGTCGGCAGGTCGGCCACGCTCCCGGCCGGCTGCCGAACTGCGCACCGCGGCGGAGAAGTTGGGGGTGGAGCCGGCCATGGAGCCGGAATCGAAAATGTCCTCCGGAGCGGTGACGTCGTAAGCGGAGCCGAAGATGAAGGACTCCAGCGCCACGATGGCGGGGATGATGCGCTCCTGGGGGAAGCCGGCGTCGAGGAACCCCTTGCTCACGGTTTCGTACATGGCAAGGGTCTGCGGCGCGTCCGTCACGGGCAGGACGGCGATCACGGGAATCAGCGGTGTGTGCTCGGCGAAGACATCCCGGTAGCTCCACGCCCAGGTCCGGACGGCGTCCTCCCAGCTCCCGCCGCCGAAACCCGTAACGTCCACCAGGGACATCAGGTGGTCCTCCACCAGCAGCAGGACGTCCTGCTTTGATGCCACATGGTTGTAGAGGGCGGAGGGAGCGACGTCCAGCACCTTTGCCAGGGCGGCCATGGTCAGCCCGTCATATCCCTTGCGGCTGATCAGTTCCAGTGCGGCTTCGGTAATTCCGGACTTGGCCAGCACGGCCGCAGACGGCCTGCCTGCCCGCCTCCTTTGTGCTCCGCCGTTGCTGGTGGAGCGTCCCTGTGCGGCTGATACTGCCGGCATTGCTGCCCTTTCGTCGATGTCCCCTGCATTATTCCACCCGGCACTTCCCCTCCCGGCAGGCACCCGCTATAGTTCTCATAAATGAATGGCATTCATTTAGTGGTCCCCGTCACTAAGGGGCCCAGAGAGGACATCATGCTGAACCTGAACCGCGACGTCGTGGTCGTCGGAGCCGGGCCGTCCGGACTCACCGCCGCCCGCGAACTGAAAAAGGCCGGCCTCACGGTCGCCGTGCTCGAGGCCCGTGACCGCGTGGGCGGCCGCACCTGGACCGACACGGTGGACGGTGCCATGCTCGAAATCGGCGGCCAGTGGGTTTCCCCGGACCAGACCGTACTCCTGGACCTGCTCCAGGAGCTGAACCTGGAAACGTACCCGCGCTACCGCGAAGGGGAGTCCATCTACATCGGCGCGGACGGCGCACCCGTGCGCTATACGGGTGACACGTTCCCGGTGGATCCGGACACCGCCGTCGAAATGGACCGCCTGGTGGCTCTGCTGGACGGCCTTGCGGCGGAAATCGGCCCCACAGAGCCCTGGGCGCATCCCAAGGCGCGTGAACTGGACACCATTTCCTTCCATCACTGGCTCCGGCAGAACTCGGGCAACGAGGAAGCATGCAAGAACATTGGCCTCTTTATCGCCGGCGGCATGCTGACCAAGCCGGCCCACGCCTTCTCTGCCCTGCAGGCCGTCCTGATGGCAGCCTCCGCAGGTTCGTTCACCCACCTGACGGACGAGGATTTCATCCTGGACCGCCGCGTGGTGGGCGGAATGCAGCAGGTCTCGCTGCTGCAGGCGCAGCAGCTGGGTGACGACGTAATCCTTAACTCCCCGGTGCGCACCGTCAACTGGGAGCCGGATTCCGACGGCGGCCACCGGGTCACCGTTGAATCCGACCGGGCCACGGTCAACGCCCGGTTTGTGATCATGGCCGTACCGCCGAACCTCTACTCCCGCGTCTCCTTCAACCCGCCGCTGCCGCGCCGCCAGCACCAGATGCACCAGCACCAGTCCCTGGGCCTGGTGATCAAGGTGCACGCCGTCTACAGCACGCCCTTCTGGCGGGACAAGGGACTCTCCGGCACCTGCTTCGGGGCGGACGCCCTGGTCCAGGAGGTCTACGACAACACCAACCACGGCGATCCGCGCGGCACCCTGGTGGGCTTCGTGTCGGATGAGAAGGCGGACGCCGTCTTCGAACTCAGCGCCGAAGAACGCCGGAAGGCCATCCTGGAATCGATCGCCGGCTACCTTGGCGACGAGGCCCTGGCGCCGGAGGTCTACTACGAGTCCGACTGGGGCTCGGAGGAGTGGACCCGCGGCGCCTACGCCGCCAGCTACGACCTGGGCGGACTGCACCGTTACGGCAAGGACCAGCATGCACCCGTGGGCCCCATCTACTGGTCATCGTCCGACCTTGCTGCCGAGGGCTACCAGCACGTGGACGGCGCGGTCCGCATGGGCCGGATTACCGCTGCACGCATCGCCGAGGTGGCAAAGGTGCCGGTGGCCGCCGGCTGGTAAATAAGCATGCTTACTAATAGGCTGGCGGCGGGGAGCGTCCCCGACTTTCGACGAACGAGGTGAGGCATGACTGACGCCCAGAGCATCAGCAAGGTTACTGAGATCATCAACGATTCCAGGATCGGGATGGTCACCACCATCAACGAAGAAGGCGCCCTCGTCAGCCGGCCGCTGGCCGTCCAGGAGGTAAAGGACGACGGCGACATGTGGTTCTTCACCGGCCTTGGCACTTCCCAGGTTGCGCATGTCCGGGCTGATCCGCGCGTGAACGTCGCCTTTGGCAGGAAGACCGAATGGGTTTCCGTGGCCGGGACCGCCGAAGTGGTCACAGACCGGGCAAAAATCCGTGAACTGTGGAACCAGGCGGTTGAAGCCTGGTTCCCTGATGGCCCGGATACCCCCGAGGTGTGCCTGCTGCGCGTCGATTCGGATTCTGCCGAGTACTGGACCAGCCCCGGCGGCACGGCCGCCACGGTGCTGCAGTGGGTGAAGGCAAAGGTCACCAACAGCCGGATGAGTGTCGGTGAAAGCGGCACCGTGGAGCTGTAGTTCCCGGGAGCGCCGGGTAAGCGAACGGGGCGGAGCGGCTAGGGCTGCTCCGCCCCTTTCAGTGCCTGCAAGACCGCCGGAAACAGTACGCCGTTCCTTCCCCAGACCGGATCCAGGATTTCCACGTACCAGGAGTCGGCCAGGAGCAGGGCCAGGGCATCATTGGTTTCCTCTGCCCAGTCCCGGATCTGTTCCTCCTCAACGGGGTTCTCGCTGGAGCCGAGCACGGTGGTGACTTCCGATCCGGCAAGGGTTACCGGGATGGCTGCACTGCTTGCCTCGCCCGGTGCATGTGCCACGGTCACCAGTTCGGTGCGGGTGGACAGCGCCAGCAGTTCACCGGCGGTGGCGGCGCTGCAGAATCCGGTGACGTACTCCCGTTGGGCCGCGGCCCCGTTACGGATGCCGGGCTGGGATTCCTTGGTGAACAACCCGTGACGGTTCAGCTCTGCCAAGTCTGTGGCGATGGGTTTGGTCTCGTCGTCGGAGCCCGGCGCAAAGTGTCCAGGCTGGTAAGAACTCCCGCCCTCCAGCCACCGGGCAGTCAGTTCGCCGGCCGCTTCCAGTGTGGTGGCCTGCCGCCAGACTCCGCGGTCCTCCAGCAGGCGGCCATACTGATCGTGGACAGGCAGTTCCTCAGGCTTCATCCTGGGATGCTACCGCCGGGCTCTCCGCTGATCCACCGCCGGCGACACAGCAGTTAACCTCAGGTGGCCTGCTCCGCAGGCAGCGCGGCCGGGATTCCCGCCGCCCGTTCCGCCGCTGCCAATGACGCAGCCAGCCTTCCGACGGCGTCCGGGTAACCCTTGTGCGCGGCCGTCCGCAACTGGTCCGCCGTCCGCATCGCCTTGATCAGTGCCGACGTTTCGGGCAGCCGCACGTCAGTCAGTGCCGGGTAGTCGATGCTGTACGCCGGATCAAGTTCGTAGCGCCGCCACCGGACCATGAGCTCGTCGTGATGCGCGCTGGCGGCCTGGTGGGCCGAACGCTGCCGCCGCCCTTCCCGGCGGACGGTGCGCCAGGCCAGGAACCGGGGGCTGCCACGGTAGGCGGCGATGCCGGCAGCGGCAGCTGCCCCTGTCAACAGCAGTCCAGCCCACGGCGAGACCAGGGCGGGGATAATCAACGCGGGAAGGGCGACACAGGCACCCAGGAACAGGTCCCAAAACAGCTGGTCCGGAGCCTCCGCTGCGCGGCCGGCCAGTGCGTTGCCGGCTGGTGCGCTGCCTCCGGAAGCCAAAGCCCGGCGTCGGACAACAAAGACCGTGGCGGCCACGCTGGCCACCAGCACGGGACCGCACAGCAGGACCGCCCACGCACCTTGAAGCAGCCCCTGCATCAGAGACTCCGCCACAACTGACATCCTGCACCTCCAGCGCCCAGCCCCCGGCCGGAAGAGGCCGGGCTGGTCCTTCCATTGCACCGTCTCCCGGGCGCAGCGTCAATGGCGGAGAAGGCGTGCCACAACCTCCCGGAGCAGCCGGAATAACCGGAGCGGCCGGAATAAAAGGACATGGGGATGCCTTCACCTGAGTTACAAAGGTGCCATCCGCAGGCCAAGGAGGAAGGCAATGGTCAGGATCGCCGTGGTTGTCGGCAGTACGCGGCCGGGGCGGCGCAGTAGGCAGGTAGCCGAGTGGGTCCTCAAGCACGCACAGGAGCACGGCGGCGCCGAGTTCGGGATGCTGGACGTTGCCGATTTCGCCCTGCCCTTGCTTGATGAGCCGTTGCCGCCCTCTTTGGGCAAGTACCAGCAGGACCACACGAAACGGTGGGCCGCGGCGGTAAAGGGGTTCGACGGGTTCATTTTTGTCACCGCCGAATACAACCATTCCGTTCCGGGCGCCCTCAAGAACACGCTGGATTACGGCTACGCGGAGTGGCCGTTCGCCGCGGATTTCCAGGAATACACCACCTTCACACCGTCAGAAGGGGCGGAAGAGGCGCTGCAGCCGCTGCTTGATCAGGTCATTTCCTGGTCCAAGGCACTGCAAACCGTCAGGAGCTGAGCGGTACGGTGAAGGCATGCGACTCAAAATGTGCAGCATCCACGTCCAGGACCCCGCCGCCGCCCATGCCTTCTATACGGGAACGCTCGGCTTTGACACGCTCATGGCCATGCCGGAGTACAACCTCTACATCATCAAAGACCCGGGAGCGGACGACAGTTCAGTAGGACTCCTCCTCGAGCCCAGCGACAACCCAATCGGCGCGAACTACATGAAAGCCGTGCGCGAGGCGGGCCTACCCGCGATAGTCTTCGGGGTTCCCGATGTGCAGGCGGAATACGACAGGCTGGTGGCCGCCGGAGTCAGCTTCAAGACCCCGCCCACCACGGATCCGTTCGGGACCAGTGCAGTGTTCGACGACGGCTGCGGAAACTACATCCAGATCCACCAGGACTGAGGGCTAACGGGCCTGGGTGCGGTCCTTCTTCGCCTGCTTCTTCGCGGCCTCTTCCTTGACCCGCTGGGCCTCGGCGCGGACAGCCGCGTGGGTGGCACGTTCGGTGACCAGCCACTGCGGCGGAGCCTGCAGCAGCGCGGTGATTTCCGCCGTCGTCAGTGCTTCCTCCACGCCGCCGCGGGTTAGGCCGCTGATGGACACGTTCAGCTTCTGTGCCACCACGGGGCGGGGGTGCGGGCCGTTGCGGCGGAGCTCGGCGAGCCATTCCGGCGGGTTGGCCTGCAGTTCGGCGAACTCCTCGCGGGTGATGGTTGAATCCTGGAACTCCTGCGGCGTGGCCGGGAGATAGATGCCAAGTTTCTTGGCAACGGTGGCCGGCTTCATGGACTGGGAGTTTGCAGAGGTCATGCTTCAAGGGTATCCGGGCGGCGGGTACTGTGAAGACGTGCCCTCCGACAATACCCCCTCGCCTGATGCCCAATCCGCCCCTGACGGGCCGGCCGACCAGGCGGCACCCCGGGTGCTGCGCATCGCATACGTGGCCGGCGTGACGCCGGGCAAATGGATCCGCCGCTGGGAAGAGCGGATGCCGCATATTCCCCTTGAGGCATTCATGGTCGACGACGGCGCGCAGCTTGGGAAGCTGCGGGACGGCGCGGCGGACATGGGTTTTGTCCGCCTTCCCATCGAGCGGGAAGGGCTCAGCGTCATACCGCTCTACGAGGAACAGCCGGTGGTGGTGGCGCCGAAGGGGCACGAGATTTCAGTGTTCGAGGAAGTGGCCCTGGCCGACCTGGCGCAGGAGTCATTCCTCGATGTTGCTGCCCTGGGCGGACCGGAGGCCGCGCTCCAGGTGGTTGCCGCCGGCGCCGGCCTGGTGGTCCTCCCCATGTCGGTGGCCCGCCACTTCAACGTCAAGGACACGGTGGCGCGCAGGCTCACCGGCGCGGACGGAACTGAGATCGCGCTGGCCTGGCCGACGGAGGCCACGGATGAGGTGCTGGAGGAGTTCATCGGCATCGTGCGCGGACGCACTGCCCAAAGCTCACGCCAGCCCTCGGCCCAGCCGGTCAAGGTCAAGAAGGATCCGAAGCCGGACCGCCGCGGCACCGGCGCCAAAAAGGCGCCCAAGGTAGCCCAGAGATACGCCCCCAACCCGGACAAGGGCCGGGGGAAAGGGTCCCGAAAGAAGGGCAAGCGCTAGGCAGGAGTCCAGGCCCGGCAACGGCAAAGCCGGCCCGCGGGATGCGGAGCCGGCTTTGCTTTGGTACGTGGATACCCACGCGGGTTACGTGTTTTGGACGTGGTCTTTGGCGTCGGTGGCGCGGTCTTTGACGTCGGTGGCGGCTTGTTGGCCTTCGAGTTTGACGTTTTGGGCGGCGTCGGTGGCGGTGGCCTTGACGTTTTCCATGGCTTCCTGGGCTGGTTCCTTGAGGTCCTGGGCCATGGTTTTGGCGGCGTCGGTGACCTGGGTTGCCAGGGGCTGGGCTGCGGTTTTGAGCTGGTCCGCGGCTTCGCGTTCCTTCTGGCTTGCCGGGATCAGGGAGGAGACCAGGAGTCCGGCGCCGAAGGCGATCAGGCCGGCGGCGAGGGGGTTGCCGGCGGTTTTGGCTTTGACCTGGTCCGGGGCGGCGGAGACGGCGTGGCCGGCGTCGCTGAGTTTGGTCGAGACGGTGTCGCCTGCCTGGTGGAGGCTGTCGCCGGCGGTGTGCATGGCGTTGGTGGTGTGTCCGGCGCCGGTGGCGGTGGTGTCGTGGACCCTGGTGGTGGCGTTGTCTGCGGCGCCCATGATTTTCTCCTTGACGCCGGTGACGGCGTCTTTGACCTTGTCGGTTTGGCGGTGGACGATGTTGGACGGGGTGACCTTGTCTGCCACGGCGTCCACGTTGGTGCCCAGGCGTGCCCGGGTGGCTTCTATGTCTGCGCGGATGACGTCAGGGTTTTCGCTCATCGGTTTACCTCACCTGGTTTTAGGGTTGGGGGAATTTCTGAGAGGGTTTCCCCGGTTTGGGGCAGGCCTTTGATCTGCTTGAGTTCCTTGCGGCCGATGGAGGCCAGGACGGCGGCGATGATGGCCCAGATGACGGCGACGATCAGTGCGGACCAGCCCAGGGGCATGATGGCGCCCAGGGCCCACATCAGGGCCAGGGAGAGGAAGAGCAGGACGAAGTGTCCGCCGACGCCGGCGCCGGCGAGCATGCCGGCGCCTTTCCCTGCGCGGGAGGTGGATTGTTTGAGTTCGGCCTTGGCCAGTTCCACTTCCTGGCGCATCAGGGTGGACAGGTCCCGGGTTACGTCGCCCAGCAGCTCGCCCAGGGACGCGTTGTCCGCTTTCACATGCGCCGCACTCGGCGGCATTTCCGGAATCTGGCTACTCATTACAGGCCACCCGTGCCGCGGCGGCCAGTCCCGGAGGTTCCCTCGGTGCCGAACGCCTCGTCACCGGTGTACACGCCGTTTTCGGCCCGGTAGGGGTCGTCGTCGAACCGGAGCGGGGTTTCCTCCGCGGTACCCGAGGGAAGCGTGCTGGTGGATACCGGGGTTGCGCCTGTGACGGTGGGCTCATTGAAGAGGTCATCGTTACCCGCGGCGTACACGGTCTCCTGCCGCAGCGGCGCTACCGGTGACTGCACTGCCGGGGGTGTCTGCGCCGCGCGGTGCTGGCCCGAAGCCTGGACCTGCCCCTGCGAGTCGGGGGCGCCTGCGGTGAGGCCGCGGGTGAGGCGTCCGGCAAGGACACCGGCGCCGGCGGCGAGGAGCAGGAACGTGCCGGGATTGTTGCGGGCGTACCGCTGGACCTCGTTCAGGAGGTCGCCGGGTTCCCGGTTCTCCAGCCAGGACGCGATGGAGGAGGTCCGCTCGGCTGCCTGCCGGACAAGGTCGCTGGCCATGCCCTGCTGGTCCGGGGCGCTGGCCATGCTGTGCAGCTGGCTGGAAATGTTGCGGATGCCCTCGGCGGCCTTCTGCTGCTGCGTGCCGGCCTGGGTGGTCAGGCCCGACTTGGCCTGGTGAAGCAGGTCCTGGGCATTGAGCTTGGCCTCATGGGCCACATTCGCGGCCTCGCCCTTGGCGGTCTCCGCTACATTCTGGGCGGCTGATGCGGCTTCACCAGCAACGTTGGAAGCCTCTTCCTTGGCTGCCTGCGACTTGGAGGAATCGGTTGAAACCCCCGTGTAGGAGTCATGCTGGGGCGCTGTTTCCGTTGCGCCGTACGGATCGGCAACACCGGGGGCGGCGGGGGTATGTGGTGTCTGGGGCCATTGGTTCTCTGTCATCATCGCTCTCTTTCAGAAAGGGTTAGCTGGCGAACAAGAACCAGCAGTGCTGGCAACTTAGTAAGCAAGGTTACTAATTAGATACTAAGCACACTTCCCATTTCGATTGCAAGGGGTAGTGGTGTTCAGCTTCCAATGGCTGCGCCTATGCAAGGGCGTGAAGGTGGGCGGTTAGTAAGCCTACTTGCGAATGTGTTGCTAAGCATGCTTATTGTAGGGGTGTAGCGACGCATGGTGACCAGCACTTTCGCCACCTACAGGAAGGCTGCGGCCGATGACCAGCAATCTCGATCCGGACGCCCGGAGCAGCTACCGCCTGATCACTCTGGCGGCACGGCTGATCCAGCGGCGGCAGGACGATGCACTGGCCCCCCTTGGCCTCACCCGTGCCGCTGTTATTGCATTGGAAGGCCTGATGGGGGGCCCACTGAACCAGGAACAGCTTGCCGACGCGATCAGGGTCCAAAGCCAGACGTTGGGCCGTGTCCTGACCCGGCTTGAATCCACAGGACTCATCACCAGGATGCGCCATGCCACAGACCGAAGGCAGCTGAAAGTGGAACTCACCGATGCCGGTGTTGCCGCCGTTGAAGCGGCGCGGGAGGCAGAGGTCAAGGCCTATCCTGACGATCCGGACATCGCATGGAAGGCACTCCGCGAGGAGCTGACAAAGTTTGTCCGCGCCGCACCGCTCAGCCACGACACCGGCGTGGTTCCGTTTGCCCCTCCCGAACACCGGGCCGCGCACGGTCACCGGCCGCAGGCCGGGCGTGCAGGCGGCCTGCGGGGATGGGACCAGCCCCGCCAGAATTGACGGGAAGTCTAAAAAGCAGTGGCCGGACCTTTCGGACCGGCCACTGTTTTGTCCAACCTTCGGCTTCCCGTTCCTCCTCCAGCAGTCCCCCTTGCACCAGGTGGGCTGCATAGGCTGATTACGACGACGGGACGCCCGGGCCCGGGGACCAGCGGAGCAGTGCCGCCACATCCACGCCCTCCGGCAGGACAGGTCCAGGGACCAGGAGAACGCGGGCGTCAGTCAGGGCAGCTGCCCGCAACAGGGCGGCAGGGGCCGGAACTTCGCCAAGTATTCCTGCCGCCAGGGCTTCCTCTTTGGCCGTGGCGATCCACGGTTCGGCATCCAAGGCCAGCATGGTCCGCCGGGACAGGGCGGCGTCATCAAGGATCAGGACCTCAACCTGTCCCTGCTGGAGCGCGTGGACCACAGCTCCCGCCCCGTGGGCCGCTTCCGGATTTGCCTGGCCCTCCTGGACTGCCAGCCTGTCCATGACCGCCTGCTGTTCTTCAGCCCAGACCTCCGCCACCCGCTGGCTGACCTGGTCCTCCAGGTTGGCGCTGTCCGCCCCGGCAGTGTGCGTGTGGGAATCGACCTCCGACAACAGTGCCCTGCCGGCCTCGGAGAGGTTTTCCCTGACCAGCCCGCGGGCGCGGATATCGCCGGCGAGAACAATCAGCCGGGCGCCGCCCGCACTGGCCACCCTGTCTATTTCGCCCGCCACTTCGTCGGCGTTCCGGCGCCACACGTCCTCGGTGTGGTGCTGGAACCGCAGCTCCGACCAGCCGCCGCCATGGAATTTGTGAATGTGTTCGGACTCGCCCTCCACCTCCCGGACGCTGGCAGGGGCCCCCGCCCCGGCACGGTACAACCGGATTTCCCCATGTTCGCGGCTGACCTCGGCCACAACGTACGGAAACTCTTCGGGCTGGTGTTTCAGCAGCGGGAGCAGGTCCGGGACGGGCTCGACGACCATCCTCTCCGGCAAGACCAGCCGGCCCGGGAGCACCTCGTTGAGTTCGGCTTTCCCGCCGTGGACCAGCACGAACCTGGACACGGGGGAGGGCATCCCCGTTGCGGGCGTGAGGGCCTGTTCCATGGCGTCGATGTCAGCGGACGTTGCTCCCTGGGCCTCGAGCTGGGCGCGGGTGTTTCCGGCCCGGACGTCGCCGGCTTCCAGGCTGTCCACTGTTCCGGTTCCGGCATCCACGTAGGCTGTGCACCAGGGGCCGGGCAGGCGGTACAGGTCCGCGTATGCCTTCAGGCCGGAACCGTGGGTGGTATTGCCGCGTTCTGCCATGACGATCTCCTTCGCGCGTGACGTGGTGTCACAGGCTTATTGGTTCGTCACTTCACGCTAGCACCGGGGAAGAGGCGGCTGAAGGGTCTTCCGGCCCCCCGACAGTCAGCCCGTCCGTCAGGCCTGGCAGGCGTCCTTCAAGGCCCGGACTGAGTCTGCCGGCACCTGGTCTCCGGCTTCGGCGATCTGGCCCAACGGCGTCGTAATTTCCGCCGGTACCCCTGCCGTGCGTGCCGCCGAGACGAGCCCGGCCAGCGCCTGTCGGTCCTCCACGCTGACCAGGCCGTCCTGCACCACCGCGCAGATTTGCCGGTTGACTTCCTGTGCGGCGGCGGAGGCAACTTTGGATGCGGCATCGCTGGCGGCATTGCCCGCAGCCTCCTCCACCCCGCCACATCCGGTCAGCAGCAACAGGGCGGTGGACAGGGAGGCGGCAGTAACGACGGCGGCGCGGAAGGTCATGCCTCAAGCGTACCGGCGGTGCCTACCGGCGGGCCGGGACGCCGAGGATGCTGTCCAGGAGTCCGTTCCGGAACTTGCCCTCCGGGTCGTGCCCGGCGGCAAAGGAACGGAAGTCGGCGAAGCGCGGGTACAGCTTTTCCCAGTCATGGGCGTCCGCGGTGAACAGTTTGCCCCAGTGCGGGCGCGCCCCGAAGGGCCGGAGGGCGTCTTCCAGGAGTGGGAGGAAGGCTTCCACCTCCGGCTGCAGCGGTTTCCAGGTGAAGTGCAGGGCAACGCTCTGCTGGCGGTAGAAAGGGCTGAGCCAGAACTCGTCGGCGGCTCCGGTGCGGATCTCCGAGACGAAGAGCAGGGGTGCAAGTTGGCCGGCCAGCCCGCGGACTGCCTGGAGGGCGGCGGGGGCGTGCTCCAGGGGAAGGATGAATTCGCTTTGCAGTTCGTCCCCGTTGCTGGGAGTGAACTCGTGCCGGAAGTGCGGCAGCCGGTCCAGCCAAGGCCCGGGTTCGTCCAGCTGTGCAGTGCAATTCTCGGCGGACATGTCCGGCAGCGGGTGCCGGGGACGGAGGGCGGCGGTGGCACCAAACAGGTTGGCGGGTGGTTGCTCCCCGTCGAGTGCTTTGAGCCAGACCTGGTTGATCCGGTCGCCGGCGTAGTCCGTAAACAGGCTCACGCTGTAGGCGCTGGAGACGATGGCGGTGAAATCCGACAGGGCGTTGTCCCAGGGAAGGTCCTCCAGGACACGCTGGCGCACTGTGAAGCTGGGACGTACCGCCAGTTCCAGTCCGGTGACGATGCCCAGGGCGCCGATGCCCACCACGCTGGCAAGGAACTCATCGCCGTCCGCCCGGGTAAGTGTCACCTGCTCGCCCGAGGCCCGCACCAGGTCGATGGATTCCACGGCGCCGGCGAGGGACGGGTTGTCCACCCCGGAGCCGTGCGTGCCGGTCTGGACCGCACCGGCTACCGAAATGTGCGGCAGCGAGGCCAGGTTGTGGATGGCAACCCCGGACTCCTCCAAGGTCCGGCACAGTGCCCCGTAGCTCACCCCGCCGCTGACCCGCACGGTTCCCCGCCCGGCATCCAGTTCCACCTGCTGCGGCAGGGCATCGAGGAGGATGTGGACGCCGTCAGTGTCGCCCACCCGGTTAAAGGAGTGCCGGGAGCCCAGGGCCTTGACCCGCGGCGAGTCCGCCACGATGTCCGCCAGCTCCGCTACGGATTCCGGCCGCCGCACGTCCGCGGAGGAGTATTCGAGGTTTCCTGCCCAGTTCTTCATCGGGTGGCTTTCGTTTGACATCGGTTTCCTCCAACTGTCAGCGCTAACAATCTTCGCTGTCAAGGCGCTTCCACGGGACGGGCGGGGGCCGCAGGAGCGGCAGCATGCCAGTGCCCGGGCTGCTCAAGCCCGGCGGGGAGGAGGGTGGAAGCGCTGCCGTGGGCCGCGGTGATTTGCGCCTCGGTGAGGAAGAGCGCCCCGGTGAGGTCGGCGTCGTCGAGCTTTGCATCCCGCAGGTCGGCACCAAGGAGGTCCGCTGCCGTCAGGTCGGCGCCCCGGAGGTCCGCGGCGATCAGGCAGGCACCGCGAAGGTCCGCAGCGCACAGCGGCAGGCCGCGCAGGTTTGCTCCCGCGAGGTCGGCGCCCGGCGCCAGGCGGACCAGGCGCGGATCGTCGCCGAAGGGGCCGGCGCCGAAGTAGCCCGCGCGGACCTCCTCACTGACCTCACGGAGTGCGCTGCCCACCTGGAGGTGCAGGGATGCGATGTCGGCTGCGAGGACCTCCTCAAGGGCGCCCGATGCAACTGCCCTGACCTTCGCCTGCAAGCGGCGGACATCCTCCGCGGTATCCGGGCCATAGGCTTTCGCCCCAGCCTGGGCCAGGAGCCACAGCATTTCGTGCAATTGGCGCAGGACTTTAAAGGCGGCGAACATGTCCGGCGCCGATTCCGGGTCTTCCCGCCAGCTGATGCCCCTGAACAGCCGCTGGCTGACTGCCTGGCCTGCGCCGAAGCAGTCGAAAACCGTGCAGCCCGCAAACCCGCGGGGCCGGAGCCGGTCATGGATGGTGCAGGAGAAGTCCGGCGCCAGGTTGGGGCATGGCGTGGCGGGCGGTTTGTCGATGGCGAAGTCGGCCGAGCGGGTAAACCCGAAAGCCGTGCAGCACAGGGCAAAGCACTGCGAACAGTCAGGCCGGAGGGTGGCCGGGCCGGTGGGGGTGGCGGCGGAAGGAGGGTTGGTGGGTTTCATGATTGCTCCCGAGGGTGGTTCCGATAGGGGCGCGGGACGGAGGGGAACCCATGGTGGGGTTCCCCTCCGTGGCACGCGGAATCACCGTTCCTGCCGGGAATGACGGGAACTGCGGACGGCTGGACATCATAGGCAATGAAGGAGAATCACTGCGTCCAGAATATCCGCATCGGGCGGGAATGGTCAGTCGCTGTTCGTGTTTACCGTGCCCTTTCCTGAGGCTTTTCCTGTGGGCGTGGTGCGCGGCGGTGGAACGCGGCGGCTCCCGGTGGCTTCGAAGGCCGCGGCCAGCCGCAGCACGTGGGTGTCACTGTAGGCGCGGCCGGCGATGGTGAGGCCAACGGGCATC
Source organism: Arthrobacter sp. StoSoilB19 (assembly GCF_019977275.1). Taxonomy (NCBI): domain Bacteria; kingdom Bacillati; phylum Actinomycetota; class Actinomycetes; order Micrococcales; family Micrococcaceae; genus Arthrobacter; species Arthrobacter sp. StoSoilB19. The sequence goes on from NZ_AP024650.1 coordinate 47,559, forward strand.
GCGATATCCGCAGCGATGCCCATCGGAACCGTGACAGTGGGGATGCCGAGGTGGCGGGGTACCAGGTTTCCATTGGCCACCCAGACGCCATTGCGCCAGGCGATGTCCGCCGAGCGTTCATTGGTATCCGCGTCGGCAGGTGCCACGTCGGCCGCCGCCGGGAACACCACGGCATCCAGTCCCAGCCGGTCCATCCATTCCTCCAGGTCCACCCGGCGGGTTTCCTCAAGTCCCGCCAGGCCTTCGGGCAGGTGCGGAATGTCGGCCAGGACGGGAACCCCGTTGTCGCGGATCCAGGAAGGATAGTCGGCGATGTCGTCGTCGAACCCGTCGTAGCGGTCCGGCAGCGCGCCCTGGGGGGCGGGGAAGATCGCGGAACCGTCGACGTCGGCAAGGCGGTTCAGCCGCGGGTCGCCGTTGGCGTCGAGGAAGTCATGCCACGCCCAGGCCGACAGGTCCACGATCTCCCGCCGCAGATACTCCGGCGACACCAGTCCGCGGGTGGCGATGGTGGGCGAACCGGGCCGGTCGCCCTCATAGTTGGACACCACGGGGAAGTCCACTTCCACCAGTTCCGCGCCCGCGGCTTCCAGAGCACGCCGCGCCGCGTTCCAGAGGTCCAGGATGGACCCGCGCGTCTCGATCCGTTGCCCCGTGGGACCGCCGATGCCAGGTGCTTCGGCCGTACCGGCGGCGGGATCGGCATTGATGTACATCCGGGGGATGCCAAGCCTTTGTCCCGCAAGCACGCCCGCGGCCGCCGAAGCGTCCCGGACCGCGAGGCCAACGTACGACGGCGGGCGGACGGCGGATGCCTTGGGCAGCGGGATCCACGGCTGGACGCGCCAGAAATCCCCGCGGGCCTCGGCGTCATCCGCCACCACCACATCCAGGACCTCCAGCAGGTCCGCCATGGTGCGGGTGTGCGGCACCACCACGTCCATGGTGGGTACCAGGGGCCAGTTGCCACGTACGGAGATGATGCCGCGCGAGGGTGTGTAGGCGCACAGGGCATTGTTCGACGCCGGTGCCCGCCCCGAGGACCAGGTTTCCTCGGCGAGGCCGAATGCCGCGAAGCTGGCGGCCGTGGCGGTACCGGAGCCGTTGGATGATCCGGAGGCGAAGGCGGCGGTGAGGTATTCCGCGTTGTAGGGGCTCTCTGCCCGGCCATATACGCCGCGCTGCATACCTCCGTTGGCCATGGGCGGCATGTTGGTGAGCCCGATCAGGACCGCCCCGCCTGCCCGCAGCCGTTCGATGGTGAAGGCATCCCGCTGTGCCACCAGGTCCTTGAAGGCCGGTGAGCCCGCGGCTACGGTAAGCCCCTTTACCTGGTAGCTGTCCTTAGCCGTGTAGGGGATACCGTCGAGGGGTCCCAGGGTGAAGCCGGCAGCGCGGCGCCGGTCTGACGCCTGTGCTTCGGCAACTGCATCCGGGTTCATCACGACGAGCGCGTTGAGGCGTATGCCGTGCGAGTCATACTTCTCGATGCGGTCAAGGTAGAGACGGACCAGTTCCTCGCTGGTGACCTGGCCGGAGTCGAGGGCGGCGCGCAGCTGTGCGATGCCGGCCTCCACGACATCGAACGTCTGCCCCACCGGCAGCGGAACCTCCGTTTCGGCGAGCTTCACAGTGTGCCTCCATCCTTGGCAGCCGGCTGCTGCTGCGTGATGCAGTGGATGCCGCCGCCGAAAGCGAAGATGTCCCTGGCATCCACCAGTTCCACGGCCCTGCCCGGATACGCGCGTTCCAGGATCCCCGCGGCGATGGTGTCGTTGGGATCGTCAAAGCTGCACAGCACCACCACGTCGTTGCCGACGTAGTGGTTGATGTAGGACCAATCCACCCAGCCATCAGCATCGCGCAACACCGTGGGTGCCGGGACGTCGATAATGCGCAGCGGCCGGCCTTTGGCATCCAGCTGGCCCGCGAGGACGGCCTTCAGCTGCAGGTAGACGGCATGGTCGGGGTGGGCGGGATCGTCCTGGCGGTGCAGCAGGATGGTGCCGGCGCCGGCGAAGGCTGCCACGATGTCCACGTGTCCCCGGGTGCCGAATTCGTCGTAATCCCGGGTCAGTCCGCGTGGAAGCCAGATGGCTTTGGTGGTGCCCAGGGCGGCGTGGACTTCTGCTTCAACCGATTCCTTGGTGGCGCCGGGATTGCGGCGGGGATCCAATTGAACCGTTTCGGTAAGCAGGACGGTCCCTTCGCCGTCCACATGGAACCCGCCGCCCTCATTCACCAAGGGGCTCGGCCAGACGGGAACTCCGGTGCCTATTGCAACAGTCCGGGCAACGTCCTGGTCCTTGGCCCACGCCGCCCACTCCTGGGCCCCCCATCCATTGAAGATCCAGTCGACGGCTGCCAGTGCGCCGTTGGGCTGGTGCACGAACGTGGGGCCGCTGTCCCGCAGCCAGGCGTCATCGAGCGGGACCTCCACGACGTCGATGCCGCTGCCGAGCCATTCCCGTGCGGCCGTGGCGTCCCTGGGGTCAGCCACCACCGTCACGGGCTCGTGCCGGGCGATGGTCTGGGCCACCGTGGTCCAGGCGGCCCGGGCCCGGTCAAGGGTGGGGCTGCCTATGGGGCCGAAGGTGTCGTTGGGTGGTGGAAACGCCATCCATGTGCGCTGGTGGGCCTCCCACTCTGCGGGCATGTGGCCTGCGGTGCCGGTGGATACATGGTCAGGGGCGGCGCTGTCCCGGACTGCGGTCGAATAAATGAATGGCATTCATTTATTATGGGGACCGTACTGGCAGCGCGCAAGAGTATTTCGTTTCAGTCCCTGCCTGTCCGGTCCACCGCCGACAGGATGGCCTGGGCCAGTTGGTCCGGTTTGGTGAACTGCGGCCAGTGCCCGGTGGGCAGGTCGATGAATTCCACGTCCCGCACCTTGGCCAGTTCCGCCACGAAGGGATGGTTTGCCGCGATCCACTCCCGGAGCATGGCCGAGGGGAACCCGCACGAGATGACGGTGGCGGGAACGTCGTAGCGGCGCCCGTCATGCAGGCGCTGCCTGCCGTACGCCACGCCGCGGGGTTCGGGAATGGCGCGGGCGCGGAATGACTGGCGCAGCCGGTCGTTGAGGTCCACCGGTTCGGCGTCGTCAAAACTCTGCCAGGGCGGCAGCGGGACATCGTCCCCGTGGGCAGGCAACTGGTCGTTGATGACGCTGCCGTCAGCCAGCGGCCCGCTGTCCACGTAGATGGCGCGTTCCACCCTGTCCGGCCGCGCATCCACTACCCCGTGAATGATTGCCCCGCCGCCGGAGTGGCCCACCAGGACCACCCTGCCCGGCAGCCCGTCCAGGACCTCCACCACCGCATTGATATGGTCCTGCAGGCTGATGCCTGCGCGGCTGGCATCCACCGAGTCCTTGCCGGGAAGCGTGAGGGGATGGGGGCGGTGCCCGGCTGCTTCCAGGGCAGGTGTTACCCCCTCCCATGACGAGGCGTCCAACCAGAAACCGGGTACCAGGATGATGTCCATGACCGAACCCTACTCCCCACCCATGACACGGAATAGGCGTTCTCCTACCGCTTGCGCTTCCGGTCCTTGTCTCCGTTCCGGCTTCCGCGTTCGGAGGCCTCGCGCTCAGCCCAGCGTTGCGACTTCCCCGCCGAAACCACCTTCTGGTGCCACTCCCGGTGGTAGGCGCGCTGGGCGGCGACATCGGAGCGGCGCGCCAGCGCCGCCAGTTCCCGCTGCATCTTCAGATACGAGTTCCAGCGGCGCGCGGCCAGGACGCCGGTGTCGATTGCTTCGCGGACAGCGCAGCCAGGCTCGCTCCCGTGTGAGCAGTCAGCGAACCGGCAGCCGGCAGCCAGTTCCTCGACGTCGCCGAACATCCCGTCCAGGCCGTCCCCGGCATCGAACAGGCCAAATCCGCGCACGCCGGGAGTGTCCATCAGCACCGTCCCGTTGGACAGCGGAACCAGCTCGCGGACGGTGGTGGTGTGCTTGCCCTTGAAGTCTCCGGACCGCACTTCGGCGGTCTGCTGGACGTCGCGGCCCACCAGGGCATTGATCAAGGTGGATTTGCCAGCACCGGACGGTCCCAGCAGCACGATGGTTCCGCCCGGCGGAATCCGTGCCATCAGTTCGTCGATACCGTCGCCGTTTTCGGCGGATGTGGTGACCACCTCCACGCCCGCCGCCTGAAGGATAACTTTTCCGACGACGTCGTCCGCCACCTCGGCCAGGTCCGCCTTGGTGATGATCACCAGGGGGGTGGCGCCGGAATCCCATGCGGCGACGAGGGTGCGTTCCAACCGGTTGTGTGTGAGGGGCCGGTCCACGGGCACCACCACGCCCACGGTGTCCACGTTCGCGGCCAGGACCTGCGCGGCGGACGAATCCTCGAAGGCACGTTTGCGGCTGAGTTCCGAGCGGCGGGGGAGGACGGCCAGGATTTGCCGGTCGCCGCCCCGGTTGGGGCCGATCCAGACCCAGTCTCCGGTGACGGCCGGCTCGCCCGAGAGCGGGTAGGGCAGGTGGAGGAGACCGTCATGGACCGCAACGAGCAGCAGGGTGCGGTCCACGCGGACCACCCGGCCCCGTTCAGTTGCCGGCGGACAGGGATGCTGATCGAAATAGCCGGCAACGGCGGGCGTGTAGCCGTATGCGGAGGGGCCGGGCAGCGGACGAGTGCCAGCAGCGCTGTCTGTTTCTGTGGTGTTGGTGGTGTCCAGGGGGTTGCCTGAAGAAGTATGCACTGTGGTTCCTTGGGCTGTCCCCGGTGCAGTGCGGCTGGACGCGCAGCGTCAGGAACCGCGAAGGCAGCCGGGAGGGATGGTGGGTGTGATGGATGCGGGGCGCCCAGGGCGCGCGGCAACTGCAGTCATCAAAACCACCTCCATTCCCTTGTGCGGTTTCCCGTCCTCCTGCCGGAAGCGGCGGGGCGGGACCGTCTCCCACTTTAGCGGCCGCCAACGCCGGAGGCTAGAGGTTGGCATCTTCCGCAGGGGATTGCCGCGTGCTACCGCCGAAGTTCCTGCGCCCGCTTCTGCCGTCCGCTGATGGACGAAGCGTAGCCGCAGTTGGTGCAGGTGATCAGGTATTTCCGGGACACCGTGAGGACAGGGATGAAGAACAGCGTGAACTTGGTGGCCTGTTCGTCCAGGGCATGGTGGACGAAGGCGCCGCAGTGCTGGCAGGTTGCCGTCCGGCCCGGCAGGGCCTGGTGGACGGTCTTGAAGCCGAAAAGGAGGAGCATGGGCGGGCCTTTCATTGCCTGGGTGGTACCTGCCACCCTAGGTGAGTTTGACGGCTGTCCTTCAGGGGTACGGACGCTTCTGTACGGTGTGCGTGGATGCCATACTGTGCTGGGCAACATCGGGCCTTCTGGGGGGACTTCTGGCACATGGTTCTGGACACGGCGACCCTGCGCATCGCTTTCGGCCTCATGGCCCTGGTCCTGGTGGTTCTCTTCTACTTTTCCGCCTACCGGCTGACGCGTTCGCCATACAGCGCCTGGTGGTGCGGTGCCCTGCTGTTCTTCCTGGCCGGATCAGGCTGCTTCCTGTTTGACGGCACAGTGCATCAGGTGTGGGCCAACCCCCTGGGAAACACCCTGCTGGTGCACGGCGGCGTTGCAGTGTGGGCCGGGGCGCGCTCCCTGCGGACCGTACGGCCTCCCAGCTGGGCCTTTACCGGCATTCCCTTGGTCACCCTGGTGGCCTCCCTGCTGGACCAACCCGCCACCAACACCTGGTCCGGCGGCACGGTGTTCCTCGCCGCCATGAGCCTGACCGTCGGATTGGCGTCCCGTGAGCTCTGGCGCCTTGAGCCCGGGTATTCGCGGGTCCGGATCCCCATGGCTGTGGCGGCAGGAGGGCTCAGTGTCTTCTACTTCTTCCGTTGGCTGGCGTTCCTGGTGGAGGGCCAGAACGGGCCTGTCTTCGTCACCGTTTTTGGGTCCGCCATCACCACCCTGGTGACCATGGTCCTGCTGGTGGTGGTGTCCTTCAGCATGGCGGCCTTGAGCACCGAACAGCAGACGCGTGCCCTGCGCGTGGTGGCCAGCCGCGACGACCTCACCGGGCTCCTGAACCGCAAGGCCTTCCTGGACCTGGCCACCGAGCAGTTGGCCGACCGCACCATCACCGGCGGCTCGGGAGCCCTGATCCTTGCCGACCTTGACCACTTCAAGACTGTCAACGACACCTATGGGCATGCCGCCGGCGACCTGGCGCTGCAGGCCTTCGCCGACGCCTGCGCTGCCACCGTGCGCTCCACAGATCTGACGGGGAGGTACGGCGGGGAAGAGTTCGTCATCCTGGTTCCCGGAGCAAGCGCCGAACGGGCCGAGACGATTGCCGAGGAGATCAGCAGGCGCATGGCCGGCGCGGACACGCCGGCCGGCATGGAGATGCCCACCGCGAGTTACGGCATTTCCACCTACGACGGCGTGACCTCCGATGTTGATCAACTTATCGCCGCAGCGGATGCCGCCCTGTACCGGGCCAAATCGCTGGGCCGGAACCGCGCCGCCCGCAGCGACGGGCTGCGGTAGCTTTACTGCCCAAAGCGGCACGGTTCCGGACAGCCGGCTACTGGGACTGGAGCGCATCCGCCTGTTCGGCCAGGACGGTGAGGGCCACGCTTTCCGGCCGCTCCACCGTGCTCCGGATGCCGACCGTCATGCCGCTGCGTGCGGCTTTGAGGACGGATTCCATGACTTCCAGGACGTGGAAGGCAAGTGCGCCACCCGCCCTGGGCTCCTTGCCTTGCGGGGTGGCGGCAAGGTCCGCGATGCCGAACCCGCGTCCGGCGTCGACGTACCCTGCGGAGGCGGGAAGGGTCTCCCAGTCCTCGGCGCCGAGGGAGAACAGTTGGACGTCGCCGTCAAAGTGGTTCGGATCCGGCACCACCAGGGAACCGCGCTCGCCATGGATCTCGATGTTGGGCGACTTCGACTTCACGGCATCGAAGCTCATGAAGAGGGTGGACAGCGCACCGGAGGCGTGGACCAGGACGCCGGTCACGTGGGAGTCGATGGTGACCGGCACTTTCTCGCCCTGGCGCGGCCCCGAGCCGATGGTGCGCTCATTCCGGGTGTGGCTGGCCGCGCCCATCACGGAGACGACCGGACCCAGCAGGGTCACCAGGGCGGTGACGTAGTAGGGGCCCATGTCCAGCAGCGGGCCGCCGCCGGGCTGGTAGTAGAAGTCCGGGTTCGGGTGCCAGCGCTCGTGGCCTGGGGTCACCATGGTTGCCGACGCCGAGATGGGGGCGCCGACCAGCCCGTCGTCGATCGCCTTGCGGGCGGTCTGGATGCCGGTGCCCAGTACGGTGTCAGGAGCGCAGCCGACGGCGACGCCGGCCTCGCGTGCCGCGTCCAGCACCTGGCGCGCCTCCTCAGTCGTGGCAGCAAGGGGCTTCTCGCCGTAGACGCTCTTTCCGGCGGCGATGGCCTTCAGTGCCACCTCGGCGTGGGCGGCGGGGATGGTCAGGTTCAGGACAAGTTCGACGTCGTCCGCGGCGAGGAGTTCCTCCACGGAGATGGCGCGGACACCTTCGTAGCCATCCGCCACGGCCTGGGCACGTGCGGGGTCCAGGTCCGCCACGGCCACCAGGTCGATCTGGCTGAGTTTGCGGAAGTTCGCCAGGTACTGCGCGATGATGGCTCCGCAGCCAATGATTCCGACTTTCAACGGCTTGCCCACAGCAGGCCCCTTTCGATGATGGTGCGGACATTGGTGTCCTGGAGGATTTCGACCCGATGGCCGGGGGTGGCGACGAAGATGCGGCCCTTGCCCCACTGGCGGGTCCAGATGGCGGGGGAGGTCACTTCACGGTTCCACGGGTCCCATTCACGGACCTTCTGGGTGGTGGTGGCCAGGACATCGATGTAGTCGTCGGAGAGGACCCAGTACTGCTCGGTGACCAGGTCGAAGTCCTGGATGCCCCGGGTGATGGGGTGTTCGGCGGCCGCGGGCAGCATGTTGACGGTATAGGGCACGTAGTTGTCCGACTGCTCGCCGATGCACTCATCCGGGTGCTTGCCAGGGTGGCAGGCGAACTGGCCGCCGATCAGGTGCAGGTAGTCGGAGGTGTTCCGGTAGGAATCGGCGATTCCACCGTGCCAGCCGGCCAGGCCGGTGCCGTTCTCCACGGCGGCCCGCAGTCCGGCGAACTCGTCCTTTTCGATGGTGGACATGGTCATGCACTGCATGATCAGGTCCACACCGGCCATGTAGGCGGCGTCGGCGTAGACCTTGGGGGATTCCTCCACCCGGACGTCATAGCCGTTGTCTTTGAGATAGGGAATGAAGAGCTCGGTGGCCTCGTAGGGCTGGTGGCCGTCCCAGCCGCCGCGGACCACCAGTGCATTCTTTCGTTCTGTCATTGAATTTCCTTTGTTTGGCTACCGGCCTTGCGGGCCGGAAAGAGCAGGGGGTCAGCGGCTGGCGAAGGCGGCGTCGAACGCCGCTGCGGGCGGGGCGATGCGGGCCAGTTCCTGGACCATGGCAAGGGCCTGCGGGGCGCCGATGAGGCGGTCCATTCCGGCATCCTCCCATTCGATGCTGGTGGGGCCGTCGTAGCCAATGGCATTCAGGGTCCGGAAGATCCGGTTCCACTGCACGTCACCGTGTCCTGCCGTGACGAAGTCCCAGCCCCGCCGGGGATCCGCCCAGGCGAGGTGCGAACCCAGGCGGCCGTTGCGGCCATCCAGCTGCCGGACGGATTCCTTTACATGCACATGGAAGATCTTGTCCGCGAAGTCCTGCAGGAACATCACGGGATCCAGGTCCTGCCAGATGAAGTGGGAGGGGTCGAAGTTCAGGCCAAAGTTCGCCCTGTGGCCAATAGCCTCAAGGGTCCGTTTCGCCGTCCAGTAGTCGTAGGCGATTTCAGACGGGTGGACCTCGAGTGCGAACCGGACACCTGCCTCGTCGAAGACGTCCAGGATGGGGTTCCACCGGTCCGCGAAGTCCTGGTAACCGGCGTCGATCATTGCCTGCGAGGCCGGCGGGAACATGGCGACGGCCTTCCAGATGGACGAACCGGTGAACCCCGTCACGGTCTTGACGCCAAGCCGTGCGGCCGCCCGCGCGGTGTCCTTCATGGCCTCCGCCGCCCGCCGGCGCACCCCTTCAGGCTCGCCATTGCCCCAGACTTCCGCGGACAGGATGCCCTGGTGGCGCTCATCGATAGGGTCATCGCAGACGGCCTGGCCCGTGAGGTGGTTGGCGATGGCGAAGACCTTGAGGTTGTTCTTCTCGAGGATGTCCAGCCGGCCCTGGAGGTAGTTGTCGTCCTCCGCAGCCCGGCGGGGGTCCAGGTGGTCGCCCCAGCAGGCGATTTCCAGCCCGTCAAAGCCCCACTCGCCGGCAAGCCGGGCCACTTCCTCGAAGGGCCGGTCGGCCCACTGGCCGGTGAACAGCGTGATTGGTCGTGTCATTGGGTGTTCCTTGGTTTCTTGAAGCTGTAGGTCGCTCAGACTTTTTGCCACTGGCTGGAATTCGCGGCGCTGGACTCCACTGCGGCGAGGACCCGCTGTACCTGCAAGGCGTCGCCGAACGACGGTTCCGGTTGGCGGCCCTCGCCAATGGCCGTGACCAGGTCCACCACCTGGTGGGTGAAACCGTGCTCGTACCCCAGGCCGTGGCCCGTGGGCCACCAATGCCCCACGTACGGGTGCTCGGGCTCGGTGACGAAAATCCGGCGGAAGCCGGCGTCCGGCGATTCGGCCGAATCGTAGAAGGACAGGACGTTCATGTCCTCGAAATCAAAGGCGAGGGAACCCTTGGTGCCGTTGACCTCCAGCCGCATGGCATTTTTCCGGCCCAGGGCGTAGCGCGTTGCCTCAAAGACGCCGATCGCGCCCGCGGAGGCGCCGCCGTCGAACTTTGCGCTGAAGATGGCCGCATCATCAACGGTGACGGTCCCGCGGGGGGTGTCACTGCTGAGGTCGCCGTGGCCCCCAAGGCCCACCAGGTCGCCTGCCAGCGGACGTTCCCGGACAAACGTTTCCAGCATTGCCGACACCCCGCTGATGTTCTGCCCCGTGACCCACTGGGCGGCGTCGATGCTGTGTGCGCCGATGTCGCCCAGGGAGCCGGAACCGGACTTGTCCTTGTCCAGCCGCCAGGTCATGGGGGCGTTGGCGTCGGAGAGCCAGTCCTGCAGGTACTGGGCCCGGACGTGCCGGATGTCGCCAATCCGTCCTTGCTCCACGAACCGCTTGGCCAGTGCCAGTGCCGGGGTGCGGCGGTAGCTGAAGCCGCACATGGAGAAGACGCCATGCTTTGCGGCGGTCTCCGCTGCCAGTGTCATCCGCTCGGCTTCCTCCACGGAGTTGGCCAGCGGCTTTTCGCACAGCACGTGCTTTCCGGCCTCGAGGGCTGCGATGGCAATCTCTGCGTGGGTGTTGCCGGGCGTGCAGATGTCGATGAGGTCGATGTCGTCGCGCTCGATCAGGCGCCGCCAGTCGGTCTCCACCGACTCCCAGCCCAGCTTGTCAGCTGCCGCGCGGACGCCGTCGGCATTCCTGCCGGCGACCGCGGTGAGCTGTGGCTGCAGCGGCAGGTCGAAGAACCGTGGCGCGGTCCGCCAGGCGTGGGAGTGGGCGGCACCCATGAAGGCGTAGCCCACCATGCCGACCCGCAGGGGTTTGGCGGTGGTCATGGACGTGTCCTTTCTACTTGCTGAAGCCGGCCGTCAGGCCTGCCAGCAGTTGGCGGCGGCCGATGACGTAAAGCACCAGGATGGGCAGCGTGCTGAGCATCACCGAGGCGAGAACGGCCGGGATATTGACGCTGAATTCACCCTGGAAGCTCCACAGGCCCAGGGGCAGGACGCGCAGGCTGGGGCTCTGGGTCAGGACCAGCGGGAGCAGGAACCCGTTCCAGACATGCAGGCCGTTGTAGATGGCAACGGTCACAATAGCCGGGCGGGTCAGGGGCAGGGCGAGCCGCCACATGGTCTGCCACTCGCTGCAGCCGTCCAGCCGCATGGACTCGAACAATTCGTTCGGGACGTCGCGGATGAAGTTGGACAGGATCAGCACTGTGAGGGGGATGGCAAAGGCAATGGACGGCAGCATCAGTGCCAGCAGGCTGTCGTACAGGTTGAGCCGGATGATCATCAGGTAGATCGGGATGATCGTCGCCTGGAGCGGGATGGCCAGCCCCATGAGGAACATGCCGTTGACCAGCTTGAGGAACCTTCCGCTGCCCCGGACGATCGCGAACGAGGCCATGAACGAGATCAGCACCGTGGGAATTACGGAACCGAGCGTGACGATGACGCTGTTCATGAAATATGTGGCGAAGTCTTTCTCAAGGACCAGTTGGTAGTTCTCCAGCGTGGGCGAGGTGGGAACGGCCAGGGGATTCTGGCCGAAGTATCCCGCCTGCGTCTTCAGGCTGGTGATCACCACGTAGTAGATCGGGAGGATGATAATGGCCAGCCAGATCCACCCACCGAGGCCGCCGGGGATGTTGAGCCGCCTCAGCCGTTGGCCGAGTCCCTGCTTGGGTGCGGCGGAACCGGCCGTGGTTCCGGTCCGGGCCTCCTGCGAATTGCTTTTCAGGACGGTACTCACCCTACAAACCTTCCAATTGGCTGCCTTGTTTGTCCTTGCCGCCAAGACGCTGGAGGAACAAGGCCAGTGCAAGGCCGATGATGACGAGAATGACGGCGATGACGCTGGCCGGGCCCATGAGGTTGGCCCGGAAGCCCCGCAGGTACATGTCCAGGGCCAGGATCCGCGTGGAGTTTCCCGGTCCGCCGCCCGTGAGGACGAAGATCAGGTCGAAGTAGGTCAGCGAACCCACCACCATCAGCGTGGAGGACGTGATGATGGTGTATTTCAGCTGGGGCAGGGTGATGTGGAAGAACTGCTTGATGGTTCCGGCACCGTCGATCTGCGCTGCCTCGTAAAGGGACTTCGGGATCTGCCGCACCCCGCCCTGGTAGATGAGGGTGTGGAACGGGACGAACTGCCAGGCGATGACGAAGATGACCAGGCCTACGGCCAGTTGGGGTACCCCCAGCCAGTCCTGTGCCAGGAAGGGCAGCCCCAGGCCGGTTGCCAGGCCGAAATTCGGGTCCAAAAGGGCCTTGAAGGCGATGGCGACGGCGGCTGAGGACAGCAAGAGGGGCAGGAAGTACAGGACGGCAAGGGCAGCCCGGTAGCGCTGGCTTCCCGCCGTGAACACCCCCAGGAGCAGGCTGATGGGAGTCTGGACCAGCCACGAAACGATCATGATCAGGAAGGTCAGGCCCAGGGCGTTGTACAGTCCCGGATCCGCCAGCACAGAGAACCAGTTGTCCAGTCCAGCTGCCCCGATGGCACCGATTCCGTCCCAGCTGCTGAAGCTGAGGATGAGCACCCCGGCCAGCGGGATGACTGCGAACACCAGGAAGAAGAACAGTGCCGGCAGGGTCAGCCACGCCAGGGCGGCCCTGCGCTGTTCGGTCTGCTTGGAATCTTTCGCCCTCGTGGCGGCCCGCGGGGCAGTGGAGACGGCGTTGCTCATTTCCCTAGGGTGCCGTTCATGTTCTCGGCGAACTGCTGCGGCGTGATCGACTTCAGGAACAGCTGGTCGATGTTGTTCAGCAGGGCCTCAGCTGCGGTGGGGCTCAGCGCCTGGTCCCAGGACTGCTGGAAGTTGGGTGCGTTCTTGGCCATGTCGTAGACGAAGTTCAGGAACTCCTTGTCCGGGGAGGTGTTCAGCTTGTCTTCGATGCCGTTGACAATCGGCACGGAGCCGGAGTTGATGTAGGCGTCGACCACGGTATCGGTCAGGATCCCGTCCTTGAAGAACTTCTTGGCGGATTCCTTTTCCTTGTCGCTGGCCTTGGAAGAGATTGACATGTACGCCGCGGGGTTTCCGACGCCGTTCTTCGGGTCGCCCTTGCCGCCGGCAACCGTGGGGAAGGGGACGAAGCCCAGCTTTCCGTCCTGCACAAAGTTCTGGCCGGCCTTCTTCATGGCGCCATAGGTCCAGGAACCGTGCAGCATCATGGCTGCCTTGCCGGAGAACAGGAGGGCCTGGTCTGCCTGCGAGTCGGCAGTGATGGAGGAGAAGCCCTTGATGAAGCCGTCAGCAGAGACCAGCTCCTGGATCTTGGTGCCGGTCTCGATCACGGCCGGGTCCATCCAGGAATTGGGCTTGCCCTCGAAGATCGCCTTGAAGACGTCCGGCCCGCCGATGCGGTCCAGGAGGTATTCAAGCCACATCATGGAGGTCCAGCGCGACTGGCCGCCCAGGGAGAACGGGGCTACGCCCATGCCGTTGAAGGTCTTGACCAAGGACATGATGTCGTCCCAGGTCTTGGGCGGCTGGACGCCTGCCTTCTGGAACAGTTCCTTGTTGTAGAACAGCACGATCGGGGCGACGTACTGGTTGGGCAGGGCGTAGATCTTGCCGTTGACGGTGGCTGCACCGAACACGGACGGGAAGAACTTCTTCTTCAGGTCCGGATTCTGGTCGAACCAGCTGGTGAGGTCCTCAACCTGGTTGGCCTCGGCGTAGGTCTTCAGGCCACCGCCGCCCCAGCCGTAGATGATCGTGGGTGCCTGGTTGGCGCCGATGGCGGTCTTGATCTTGGTCTTGTAGGCGTCGTTCTGGAAGTACGTGACCGTGATCTTGTCGGCGGAGTTTGCCGAGTTAAAGGCATCCACGGCTTTCTGCATGGTGGTCTGGTTCGGCTCGCCGGACAGGTACCACATGCTGGCGCCCCCGCCGCCGCTGGAGGCACCGGGGCCGGACGTCCCGCAGGCAGTGGTCGCGGCAACGGCAAAGGGAGTGAGGGCAGCGAGGGCGAGAAAAGACCGCCGGGAGGACTGGGGTTGCTTCATTGCTTCTCCATTGTGAATTTGCGTCGGGGTACGGGGCGTCAGCTCCGCCGTTCGTTCGAAACATTTCGAACGGTGATATAAGTCACGCTGTAAACTAAAGCCCTAATTATCGGCGGCGTCAAGGGATCGTAGAGGATCTTTTCTGTCTACTCCCTATGTCCCGGTGCTCTTGACCGGAGAAGGCCCCACTCTGCACAATGAAAACGTTTCCCCACTTTCGAAAGATTGCGAACCGATGACGAGCAAATTGCAGGAGCGGACCAAACCCACGCTCGCTACCGTGGCCAGGCAGGCAGGGGTTTCGGCGCCTACGGTGTCCAAAGTGGTGAACGGGCGTGAGGACGTGGCCCCCGAAACCAGGGCCCGGATCCTTGCCGCACTGGAGCAGGCGGGCTACCAGTCGCCTGTCCAGCGCCGGGCGGCCGCCGAAAGCGGGACCGTGGTGGAAGTAGTGATCGACGTGCTCGACTCCGCATACACCATCCAGGTCCTCAACGGCATCCTGCAGTTCGCTGCCGCCGCCGACGTCGAAATCCTGGTCAGCGTGACCGGCCAGTCCACCCCCGCCCGCCACACCCCCGAGCGCCGGGCGCAGCGGATGCTCGAAGAGGGCAGGGCCGGGATGATCGTGGTGACCTCGGCCTTCAGCGAGGCGCAACTGCACGCGTTCAGGCGCCGCCACATCCCCGTCGTCGTCATCGACCCGCTTAACCCGCCCTCCGCCGACGTCGTCAGCGTTGGGGCCACCAACTGGGCCGGCGGCAAAGCTGCCACCGAGCACCTGCTGGGACTGGGACACCGCCGCATTGCCTACATCGGCGGCATAGAGGGCGCTGAATGCAACCAGGCGCGGCTGCACGGATACATGGCAGCCCTGATGGCACAAGGGATCAAGGTGGACCCCCAGTACGTTGTTTCCGGCGGCCGGTTCCGGACGGAGAGTGGGGTCAATGGATTCAAAGAGCTGCTGAAGCTTGACCCGCGCCCCACGGCGATCTTCGCCGGAAGCGACACCATTGCCCTGGGCGTCCTCAGCGAAGCGCGGCGCCACGGAATCAGGGTTCCCGAGGACATCAGCCTCATCGGCTTCGACGGCACCAACCAGGGTGAGCAGTCCGTTCCATCGCTGAGTTCCGTGGCCCAGCCCCTGGAGGAGATGGGGCGCGCGGCCCTAAGGTCGCTGCTGCGGCAGGTGCAAGGCGAAGTCCTCGATTCCCACCGAGTGGAACTGGCAACCCAGGTAATCGTGCGGGAATCCACCGCCCCTCCCGCGGACTGAAAGACAACCATGAAAATCACCCATCTCGACACCGTGGTCGTGGACTTCTACCGGACGAACCTCATCTTCGTCCGGCTTACAACTGACGAGGGGCTCACCGGTATCGCCGAGGCGACCCTCGAAGGGCAGGAACATGCTGTCCTCGGGGCGGTGGCTGTCCTTGCCGAAGCCGTCAGGGGCAAGGACCCCACGCGGATTACCCAGACCATTTATGAACTCAACCGCGACGCCTACTGGCGCGGCGGTCCGGTATCCATGACAGCCCTGAGCGCCCTTGAGATGGCGATGTGGGATGTTTCGGCGCGGGCATTGGGCGTCCCGGTCCACCGGATGCTGGGGGGACAGGTCCGCGACCGGGTCCGCGCCTACGCCAACGGCTGGTTTTCCGGGGCCATCACTCCGGAGGATTTCGCCGAGGCCGCTGTACGGACGGTCGGCCAAGGCTTCCGCGGCCTAAAGTGGGACCCTTTCGAGGCCGCGGACCTTTTCCTGGAACCGCGGGACCTGGGGCGCATGCTTGAACCTGTTGAGGCAGTGCGGGCGGCAGTGGGCGACGACGTTGAACTGTTCATAGAAGGCCATGGCCGCTTTGATGTCCCCACAGCCATCCGGGTGGCCCGCGAACTTGAACGGTTCCAGCCGGTGTTTTTCGAGGAACCGTGCCCGCCGGACGGGATCGACGCCCTCGTGGAGGTGCGCAGCAGGTCCCCTGTTCCCATTGCCGCGGGGGAGAGGTGGATGGGCCGGAACACCTTCATTCCCGCCCTGGCCCGCAACGCCGTGGATTACATCCAGCCGGACGTCACGCACGCCGGCGGGCTGCTGGAACTGTCATTCATTTCCACTCTGGCGGCAGCCCATTATGTGCCGTTCGCACCGCACAACCCCAGCGGGCCACTCAGCACTGCGGCAACCCTGCAGCTCGGGGCCACACTGCCGAATTTCCGGTACCTGGAGATCATGGCCACGGACGTGCCGTGGCGCAGCGACATCTCCAGTGAGCGCCTTCAGCTGACGGCAGACGGCGATGTCATGATCCCCGAAGGCGTTGGGCTGGGCATCGACCTCGACTATGACGCGATCGCGGAGCATCCTTTCACGCCGCATCCCATGCGGATCTTCAGCGACGTGGTGGCCGATATCCGGCCGCCGGACGCCCGGTCCTACTTCAACCTCGCAGGCGCAGGCGTCCGCTGACGCGTCGGACAACGAAAAAACGGCGGCGTCCGCCCGGCCTAATAACCGGACGGAGGCCGCCGCTGCGGGTGTGCCTAGCGCTTGACCGCCTCGAGCTTGAGCAGCTTGGCGATAACGCCGTCGAGTTCGGAGTCGTCGAAGATCTTCTTCCAGTCGTCCTTGATGATGCTGTCCTTGCCGTACCAGGGTTGGCTCCAGGATGGCGTGCTGCTTGACGGTGACCCAGTGCACGTCGATGACGGGAGCGTAGATGGTGCGGATGACGGCCTCGGCAGAGTCACGGGAGGCGCCGGACTTCAGATTGTTTCGCTTGGGAGGTGTCCGTAGAATCTGCCGCCTCGACGGCCAAGATCAGTGCCGCCCTGGGCTCCCTGGGGCGCCTTGGAAATCCTGGGCATCGTGGTGGTCCGTCCCGGCTCCGACACCTATCTTAGGGACGGCGTCTCCGAACTCCTGCCCCGGACCCTCAGTTGGGGACTGATGCTGGGTGCGCCGCGGACGCGTGAACTCGTTGAGCTGCGCGGCGGCCTGGAAGTCCAGGCTTCCCAGCTGCGCTGAAGGAACACACGGAGATCTATGAGGCTCTGGCGGTCCGCGATGCGGAGGCCGTCACGGCCACCATGCGATCGCATATGCAGACCGCGTCCCGGCGCCTGCTGGCCGGTTTCGACGCCTCGCAGTAGGTTCCCGCGTATCAGTTGAGCGAGGCCGCCAGCTTTTCCCGCTGTGGATCGTCGCCCGTCCGGCGCGGGCCCACTGAACCGCGGCGCACCAGGGTGGCCGTGAACTGCGCCGGAGCGGCGGGCGGCAGCCCCTCCATCTGGCGGATCAGTGCCTTGGCTGCCGCCACGCCCATGTTGTAGACCGGCTGGGCGATGACCGTCAGGGGCGGCGTGGTGAGCCTGGTCCATGCGAAGTCGTCGTACATCAGGAATGACACATCGGCCGGAATGGACAGGCCCAATTCCTGGATCGCTTCCACCACGCTGAGGGCAATCAGGCCGTCCGAAGCGACCACTGCCGTGGCTTGGTCCGGGCCCCGGAGCACTTCGCGGGTGATGCTGCGGATCGAGTCGGCATCGCCGGCATTCAACCTGACCAGGTCTTCCGGGAAGGGCAGCCCCGCCGCAAGGAAAGCGTCCCGCATCCCCTCGATGCGGTCCGCAATCTGGGAGGACTCCAGGGTCATGCCCGGCGTGTAGGGGGTGTCCGTCCGCAGTGTGGAGATGAAGGCGATACGCCGGTGCCCTGCCTCGAGCAAATACTGCGTAGCTTCCCTGGAAATCCGCGCCATGTCCACGGCCATGGTCTCCACCTTGAGGTCGCCGGCGGTGCGGTCGATGAACACCAGGGGGCGTCCGGACCGGTGCACCTCCTGCAGGTGTTCGGTGTCCACTGATGATGCCGGGGCGACGATGAGGCCGTCCACCCGCTTGTCCAGCAACACCCGCACCGCGTCCACTTCCGCCGCCCGGTCCTCGTCGGTGTTGACCAGGATGACGTTGTACCCGGCCTTCTTGGCAGTGTCCGTGATGCCCCGGGTAGCAAGGCCGAAATGCGGGTTTTCGATGTCACCCACCACCACGCCGATGGTGTGCGATTTTCCGGTGTTCATGCTGCGGGCCAGCTCGTTGGGACGGTAGGAAAGCGCCTCGGCAGCGGCGAGGACGCGCTCGCGGACGTCGTCGCTGACCGCGCCGTAATTGCCCAGTGCACGGGCGGCCTGTGCCTTGGAGACCTGCGCAGCTTTTGCGACGTCGGCAACGGTTACGTCCCGCCGTCGTGCTCCATCACCGTTCATCTTCACCTTTCGACGGGGTTGTTGACGCCCCATGTGACATCGGCTACATTTCTATCAATCGATGTGAGTCCGGTCTCAATCCTAAGCTGTGAGACCGGACTCAACAAGAGCATCGACGACTTTCTTCGGCGGCCCTGACAGCACCGCCTTCCCACCAACGATTGGACAACGCTGTGAAGAAAAAGAATCTCCGACCTGCCGGATTTGCCGCGGCAGCCCTGGCCGCGGTCCTGGCGCTCTCCGGCTGCAGCTCCACCTCCGCCGCCTCCACCACAGAGAACAACCCCTACGGACTGATCCAGCCAGGCACCATCCGGGTGGCAAGCCTGGGTGACTCAAAGCCGTACACCTTCGCCGATGCCTCCGGAAACTTCACCGGCTTCGACGTGGAACTCTTCAAGGACGTGGCCCACCGGGCCGGTGTGGACAACGTGGTCTTCACCGGGCAGGACTTCTCGGGGCTCCTTGCCGCAGTGGCAAACGGACAGTTCGACGCCGGCGTCGCAGCCATCGGCATCACCGACAAGCGCAAGGAAACCGTGGACTTCTCGGACGGTTACCTGGCCGGCTACCTCACGGTCATCACCACCAAGACCTCCGGCATCACCAGCGCGGACGGGCTGGCCGGCAAACGCCTGGGCGTGGTCCAGGGAACCCTGCAGGAAGCCTATGCGGTGAAGAACTTCACCTCGGCCAGCCTGGTCCGCTTCCCTGACAACAACACCGCCATCGCCGCCGTGAACAGCGGAACGGTGGACGCGCATTTCCTGGATTACGAGGCCGCCAAGGCTTACGAGGAGCAGCACGGCCTGGTCAGCGCCGCGGACATCCCGTCCTTCGACGCCCCGGCCGGGTTCGCAGTGGCCAAGGGCAAGACGGCCTTCAAGGAAGCCCTGAACAAGGGCCTGGCCGCAGCCATGGAGGACGGCACCTGGAAGAAGCTCTACCAGAAGTGGTTCCCGGGCTCACCGATGCCCGAGCAGTACCTGCCCAAGGCCGAGCAGACCGCATCACCCTCGCCAAGCAAGTAGCCCCAAGCATTATTTGCCGGGCTGTCAGGCCTTAGGGCCACCTGGCCGGGCGGGCCGCCGTACGCGGCCTGCCCGGCACCTCCCCTTCATCTACGTCTGAGAGCAATCATGGACTGGCTCAACACCATCATCCGTACCTTCTTCGACTTCGGCGCTATGGCCGAGGTCCTGCCCCAACTCCTGGCGGTCGGCCTGCTGAACACGCTGATCATTTCCATTGCCGCCACCGTCCTTGGCACGGTGCTGGGAATGGTGGTGGCCGTCATGGGCATCTCACCATCCAAGTGGCTGCGGGTCCCGGCCAGGATCTACACGGACCTTTTCCGTGGCCTGCCCGCCATCCTCACCATCCTGCTGATCGGCCAGGGCTTTGCCCGCCTGAGCCAGTCGATCTTCGGCCCGTCACCCTACCCGCTGGGCATCATCGCGCTGAGCCTGATCGCCAGCGCCTACATCGGGGAGATCTTCCGCGCCGGGATCCTCAGCGTGGACAAGGGCCAGGGCGAGGCCTGCCGTGCCCTGGGCATGAGCTACGCCAAATCCATGGCCCTGGTGGTGGTACCCCAGGGCGTCCGCCGGGTCCTCCCGGCCCTGGTGAACCAGTTCATCGCCATCGTCAAGGACTCCTCCCTGGTGTACTTCCTGGGCCTGCTGGTCACCGAACGCGAACTCTTCCGCGTGGGCCAGGACGCCGCCGTGCTGTCCGGGAACCTTTCACCCCTGGTGGCCGCCGGACTCCTCTACCTGGTGATTACCGTCCCGCTGACGCACCTGGTGAACCACTTCGACAACAAGTTCCGCACCGGCCGCCGCCGCGCCGCACCACCCACCAGCGGCCTGAAGGAAGTCAAGGAACTCGACGCGGCCTCGCCGCTCACAGCCGGGAGCAACACATGAACACCCCCACCCCCACCACCATGAATGCGGCCACCTCGGAGGAACAGTCGTTCCGCGGCTCAAGCCTGGAACTGCGCAACCTCACCATGGCCTACGGCGACATCGAGGTACTGCGCAACGTCAGCCTCACCGTGGCGCCGGGCACCACCACCTGCATCATTGGCCCCTCAGGATCCGGAAAATCCACCCTGCTGCGCGGCGTCAACCGGCTGCACGAACCCAAGAGCGGGAACGTCCTGCTCGCTGGCGACAGCACCCTGACCGTCAACCCGGACACACTCCGCACCCGCATCGGCATGGTGTTCCAGCATTTCAACCTCTTCCCGGACCACACCGCCGAGGAAAACGTGGCCCTGGCCCTCTGGAGCGTCAAAGGCATGCCCAAGGCCCAGGCCATGGAACGCGCCCGCCAACGGCTCGCCGAGGTTGGCCTCGCCGAACGCGCCGACCACCGCCCCCGTGACCTCTCCGGCGGCCAGCAGCAACGCGTCGCCATCGCGCGGGCCCTGGCCATGGAACCCGAAGTGATGCTCTTCGACGAGGCCACCAGCGCCCTGGACCCCGAACTGGTCAAGGGCGTCCTGAACCTCATGGCCGGCCTGGGCCGCCGGGGCATGACCATGCTCGTCGTCACCCACGAAATGGGCTTCGCCCGGAAAGTGGCAGACCAGGTGGTCTTCATGGATGAAGGCGAAGTAGTGGAGGCCGGGACACCCGCCCAACTCTTCGACAATCCCCGCAGCGAACGCCTCCAGCGCTTCCTTTCCGAGGTGCTCTGATGGGTGCGGTTGCAGCGGCACCCATCCGGACCGCCGTCGTCGGTTTTGGAATCTCCGGCAAGGTCTTCCACGCGCCCCTGGTGGCGGCCAACCCGGACTTCTCGCTGGACGTCATCGTCACTGCCCAGCCGGAACGTGCGGCGGAGGCGGCACGGCTGTATCCGCAGGCACGGATTGCCGGCACCCCGGAGGAGCTGTTCGCCCTGGCCGCGGACCTGGACCTGGTCATCCTGGGCACCCCGCCGCACACGCACTACGGGCTGGCCGCGACAGCCATCGCCCACGGCCTGCATGTGGTGGTGGACAAGCCTTTCGTCCCCACGTCCGACTTGGGCGGGGAGCTGATCAGCAGGGCGGCCGACGGCGGGGTGCAGCTAACGGTGTTCCAGAACCGCCGGTGGGATGCAGACTTCCTCACCCTGCAGAAGGTGCTGGCGTCCGGAGACCTTGGCGGGGTCACCAGCTTCGAATCGCGGTTCGAATGGTGGCGGCCCGAAGGCTTCGGAAACTGGCGGGACACCGTGTCCCTGTCCGAGGGCGGCGGCATCCTGCACGACCTCGGCGCGCACCTGATCGACCAGGCCATCCACCTATTCGGCCCGGTGGAACGGAGCTACGGCGAGACGGCCAACCGCGGTCCGCATCCGGACGCGGCGGATACGGAAGCGTTCGTGTCGTTGCTGCACGCCTCCGGCGTCCGCACGCGGCTCTGGATGAACGGCATGGCCGCCCAGGCCGGGCCGCGGTTCCACGTCCTGGGTTCCCGCGCCGGCTACACCAAGTGGGGCCTGGACGGACAGGAACCTGCCCTCGCTGCCGGGACGCCGCCGTCGGACCCCGCCTATGGTGTGGAACCCCAGGAGCGTTGGGGGCTCCTGGGCGTGGACGGGGCAACGGCGGCCGTCCCCGCCGAACGCGGCGCCTACCCGCAGTTCTACGTCCAGCTGGCCGCCGCCCTGCACGGGAACGGGCCGCTGCCGGTGGATCCCGCCGAACCGCTTGAGGTGCTGAAGGTGATCGAGGGCATCCACGCCCTGACCTGACGCCACACCCAATTTCCCCTGCTTTCCCTGACGCGTCGTCAGCGTCTTCCGCAACCACGAATTTCACAGAAAGGGACACGATGTCCTCTCTTCCAGCCACCAAGCGCGTTGCCGTCATCGGCGGCGGCATCCTCGGGGTCTCCACCGCGGTCCACCTGCTCCGCGAAGGAGCGTCGGTGATCCTGCTGACCGAGCGCGGCCTCGCCAGCGAAGCCAGCGGCCGCTCGCTGTCCTGGCTCAACTCCGCCGGCGAACGGTCCACCCCGTATCACCAGCTGCGGGTGGCCGGCGTGGACCGCTACCGCACCCTCTTCGCCTCGGACCCCAGCCGCGACTGGCTGCAGTTTGGCGGCGGCCTGATGTGGAACGCCGCGGGGCAGGGCGAGGCCACCGCGGCCCGGCACGCCTACGAAAAGTCCATCGGCTACGACTCCCGGCTTCTCGCCCCCAGCGGTATCGCAGCCACCACCCCCGGCATCGATGCGGACGCCGTGCCGGAGAATGCCATCTTCAATCCCGGCGAGGGCTGGGTGAGCCTGCCGGACCTGATCGACTTCCTCATGGAGGAGTTCCACGCCCGCGGCGGCGAACTGGTCCTGAACGCGGGAAAAGCCTCCGTCATGGTGGAAGGCGGCCGCACCTCCGGCGTGGAGACAGCGTCGGGCGGGACATACCCGGCCGACGCCGTGCTGGTGGCCTGCGGCGCGGCGACGCCCGCCGTCGTCCAACCCTTGGGAGTGCACATCCCCAACGGCTCTCCCGTGTCCATGCTGGTGGTGACCAAGCAGGTGCAGCACGACGTGGCCGCGGTGATGAACACCCCGCGCGCAGCCTTGCGGCCCAACCCGGGCGGGACGTTTGCCCTGGACCACGACTGGTACGAGGAACACATTACCGAGCACGCGGACGGCTCCTTCAGCATCCCCGATGAGGTGGTCCAGGAACTGGCCGATGAGGCATCGAAGCTTGTTGCCGGCAATCCGGAACTCAAGCCCGCCTCCTGGAAGATGGGCTATAAGCCCATTCCCGGGGACGGCGAACCCGTCCTGGGCGAACTGGGCCAGGTGCCCGGATGCTTCGTTGCCTTCACGCACTCCGGCGCCACGCTGGGACTCATTGCCGGTGAGCTCCTGGCCGGGGAAATCCTGACCGGCAGGAAGCACCCCATGCTGGCCACCTTCCGGCCGGGACGCTTCTCCTAAGCCGGGCTGCAAAGGGGCGGGGCCGTGCGGATTGCGGCTCCGCCCTTGCCTGTGCCGTCCGGACTGGATGCCGTCCGGCGTGTCAGGCGCCCAAATGACCGGTGAGCCGGCGGTGGAATCCGGTGCTGCGCTCATCGAGGCCTTCGATCCTCACCGTGGCCCCGTGGTCCGCGTATTTCGTTTCAATGGAGTCGAGGGCGGCCACCGTCGAGGCGTCCCAGATCTGTGCACGGCTGAGGTCGATGGACACCAGGCCCGGATCGTCCGCGTAGGCGAAGTGTTCCACCAGGTCGTTGCTGCTCCCGAAAAACAGCGGGCCCACCACCTGGTAGCGGACACTCTCCCCGTCGCCGGCCAGGGTCCTCTCAACAGTGATCACATGCGCCACCCGGCGGGCGAACAGGACCATGGCCAGGATGACGCCGACGAGGACGCCGTAGGCCAGGTTCCCCGTCAGGACCACGACGGCGACAGTAACAGCCATGACCAGTGTCTCCGGTATGGGCATCCGCTTCAGGGTGGACGGTTTGACGCTGTGCCAGTCCACCGTGGTGACGGCAACCACCATCATGACCGCGGCGAGGGCCACCATGGGAATCTGCCCCATGATCGAGCTGAGCCCGGTCACCAGGGCCAGCAGGAACAGTCCGGCCACGAACGTCGAAATGCGGGTGCGGGCCTGGCCGGTCTTCACATTGAGGACGGTCTGCCCGATCATGGCGCAGCCGGCAATGCCGCCGTAGAAACCGGCGAGGATGTTCGATACGCCCAGCCCCCAGGACTCGCGTCCCTTATGGGACGGGGTGCCGGTGATGTCATCGACGAGTTTCGCTGTGAGGAGGGTTTCCATGAGGCCGACGAACGCCACGCTCAGTGCCGTGGGCAGGACCAGCTGGAAGGTGGCAAGGTCAAGCGGGAAAAGGAACGGGGTGATCCCCGGCAGCTTGCCCGTAAGGGGACCTTCGTCCGCGACGCTTGGAACGGCCACGCCGGCGATGATGACGATTGCCGTGACGGCCACGATGGCAACCAGCGGCGACGGAACCACCTTGGTGAAGCGCGGAAGGACGAAAATGATCGCGAACGTCAGGGCGAACAGGACGTAGGCGGGCCAGGGGACATTGAGGACATGGGGCACCTGCGCCATGAAGATCAGCACGCCCAGGGCGTTGACGAATCCGATCATCACCGATCTGGGGATGAAGCGCATCAGCCGGGCAAGGCCGGCCAGGCCAAAGACCACCTGGATCACGCCGGCGAGCAGCACGGCGGGCAGGACGTACTGGACACCGTGCTGGTGCACCAGCGGGGCGATCACCAGGGCGACGGAACCGGCTGCGGCGGTAACGACGCCGGGCCGGCCGCCAAGGACCGACATCGCCAGGGCCAGCACGATGGAGGCGACCAGGCTCACCATGGGATCCACCCCGGCCACGATCGAGAAGGATATGACCTCGGGGACCAGGGCCAGGGTGGTGACTATGCCGGCCAGGACCTCGCGGGAGAGCTGCCGCGGGGAGCGCACGGCGGTCAGGACAGTGGTCGGTTGCCGGACGGGGCGGGGGCGGGCGGTGACGGCCAAGAAGCGGCTCCAGGGGACATGGCTCTCCTGGGAGAGCGGGTGTGCAACGTTTCTGCGCGCCACGGTGCGCACGGGTCCAGCCCGGCCATGGAAGACAATGGGGTGGGAAGGGAATGCGCCGGTGGCTTTCGGCTGCATAGGCAACACTACCCGCCAGGGTTTATGGAGGGGCAGCCAACCGCGATACGCAGTTCCGCAGCCGTTGCCAAACTGTGGCGCTTCCGCCCGGCCCGGCCCCGGGCGGAAGTAAGCTCGGCTGATAAAATGGCCGGGTTGCAGGGCGGCCATTTGAAGCTGGGGCGAGCAGTGCCGTAACAAGTCAGGGGACCACACAAACATGACGGCAGGCGGGTCACACCTCAGGATGTCGGAGAGCCGGCCGGGCACACCGGCCGGGGTTTCCGTGCCCGCCAAAGGCCGTGCCTACCTGGCAACCCTCGAAGGTTTTGTCGGCGCCCTCATGATGTTCGTCGGTTCCATCGGAACGGGCTGGATCGCCAACGGGTCGCCCATGATCCGGCAACCGGTGGTGATCGCACTCCGTACCGAAGGCTGGGGCGTGGCGGTATCCACCGTGCTGCTTACGGCCGGTGCCATGCTCCTGATGCGCTCCTGGCTTCGCCTGGGCCAGAGGCTGGGGGACTGGGGACAATCCTCCCTGCGGTCCGTGGTGGTGGCCATATCCGCCTGGTCCCTGCCGCTCTTGTTCTGCGTTCCGGTCTTCTCCAGGGACGTCTACGCCTATACGGGGCAGGGCCGCCTGGTCCAGGAAGGCCAGAACCCGTATGAGGTGGGCATTTCCACCCTCAACAACTGGTTCTCCCTGGGGGCCGACCCCGCCTGGGCGGAAAACCGGACCCCGTACGGGCCGTACTTCCTGTGGCTGGCGCGCGCGGTGGTGGGACTGACAGGAGCCCAGCCTGACGCGTCCGTCCTGCTGTTCCGCCTCCTGGCCGGCGTCGGCGTGCTGCTCTGCGTCATCTACGTGCCCAGGCTCGCCGAACTGCACGGGATCAACGGTGCCCGCGCGCTCTGGATCTCCGTGGCCAACCCGTTGTTCCTCATCAGCTTCATCGCCAGTGCCCACAATGACGCCCTGATGGTGGGGCTCGCCGTGGCCGGTGTCTACCTGGCCGCCACCCGCCGCTACCTCCTGGGCGTCCTCCTGGTCACCGCCTCCATCGGCATCAAGCCCATCACCGTCCTGCTGCTGCCGTTCATCGGTGTGATGTGGGCGGGGCCCGCTGCCTCCTGGCCGCGAAAATTCCTGATGTGGGGTGCCACGGCGGGCATCAGCTTCGGCGTGCTGGCCCTGAGCGGCATCCCCTACAACCTCGGCATCGGCTGGACGTGGGCCATTATGGACCCCACCCCCGGCTACACGGGCTACTCGCCGTCGGGCTTCCTGGGCCAGCAGGTGGAGATGCTGGCCAACGCCCTGGGACTGCCCGGCGGAACGCTGGCCACCTGGCTGCGGACCGCCATGAAGTGGGCGGCGATCGCACTGGTCCTGCTGCTGATGTTCCGCGGCGACTACTCGCGGGCGGTGCGGCGGATGGCCCTGGCGTTCACCGCCGTCGTGATGCTCTCGCCCATCATCCAGCCCTGGTACATCCTGTGGTTCCTGCCGTTCCTGGCGGTCACGGGAATCCGGGACGACTGGCAGATCCGCTCGCTGTACGTGGGCGTGACGTTCTTTGTGGTATTCGGCGCCCAGGACCAGCTTTCGGTCTGGTCCTTCGTGGAACTGCCCATCGACGCCTCGTCCCTGGCCTTCTTTACGGCCCTGGCCTTCACCTTCTACCTGCTGGTCCTGGACGTCCATACCCGCAAGCTGCTCATCGAGGGCAAGCCGCTGGACGTTGCCCGGCGGGCCTGGCGGTGGGTGGCGGAGCGCCGGGCCGCGCGCCAGGCTGAGGCCCGTGACGCCGTCGACCGGTCGTCCGGGGGCAGCTAGGCTCCGGCCGGCACCTGGGCTGACGTTTTCCGGCCCAACTCCGCGGTGCGCTTCACCGACCACCACAGCAGGACCACCAGGAGCACGTTGCGGGTGGTCAGGATGGCTGCCATGACGGGGTGCGCATGGATGAGCGGGGTGTAGAACAGCGGGTAGATCACGAACGTTGTCATGGCAATGCCCATCATCAGGGCGGCCGGGACCTTCCAGCGCTCCCAGTCATGCGCCAGGCCGGCGATGATCACCGGTGCCAGCCAGATGATGAACTGCGGCGAGCCCACCTTGTTGAACACGATGAAGGCGGTAACCATCATGAGCGCGCCTTCGAGGAACAGTTCCTCGCGTTCGGCGCCGCGCCGCAGGGCGCGGACCAGAAGGATGGCCGCGGTGACGGCCGCAAGGACCAGCAGCGGCTGCATCAG
Source organism: Arthrobacter sp. StoSoilB19 (assembly GCF_019977275.1). Taxonomy (NCBI): domain Bacteria; kingdom Bacillati; phylum Actinomycetota; class Actinomycetes; order Micrococcales; family Micrococcaceae; genus Arthrobacter; species Arthrobacter sp. StoSoilB19. The sequence continues at coordinate 74,562 of NZ_AP024650.1, forward strand.
GAATGCGGCGGTGCCGGCACCGGGGCCGTAGACCTCGGTGGAATTGATGGCGGTGTTGTCGGCCATCCGTGAACCGGCGATGTGGAAAACGCTCAGCCACACCCAGGGCGTGGAGAAGGTGGCCTCAAGCTGCATTCCGCGCTCGCCCTGGTTCAGGAGGAAGTCCATGATGTGCGGCAGCCCGCCGGTCAGCCACGTGCCCAGGCCCACCACCGCGGTGACGGCGGCGCCGGCGAGGACCACCTGGATCCGCTTGTGGCTGGCGATGACGATCGGGACCAGGACGGCTGCGGGCCAGACCTTGATCCAGGTGGCGATGCTGAGCAGGACGCCGGCCACGACGGGCCGTTCAGCGGCATAGAGCAGGGCGATCAGCACGATCGGCGCTGTGATGCCCTCCACCCTGGCGAAGCTCAGGTAGCCCATGAACACCGTGAAGAACAACCACCACCAGGCGGGGGCAATGCCCGTGACCTTCCGCGGGCCACGGGTGAGGTAGACCAGGCCGACGGCGTTGAGCGCCGTGATGATCAGGAACCACACCAGCAGGTAGAGGCCTGGCCCGGCGGTGTTGGCCAGGAAGATGGGGATCTGCGCCAGCACCGGGTAGACCCAGGGGCTGATCTTCCCGGTCAGGTCCGCCGGGTTGTAGCCGTCCAGGGCCCACTGCCGGTACTGCTCGGTGTCGCTGAATGTATCGCCGTTCAGGAAAAAGGATGCCATCCAGCCCAGGAAGTACAGATGGACGACGGCGAAGCCCCACCAGACGCTGGATGGGCGGGCGAACCAGTCCACCACTTTTGCCGGGAGCAGTCTGGTGCGGACGGTCACCAGGCGGTCAAAGAACCTCGTGGAAATGTCAGGTCTCCTTGAGCGCGGGGGCGGGGGCTGCGGTCTTCTTGCCCAGCGTGTAGAGGCGCCGGACGCTCCACAGGAACAGGACCACCAGCAGGACGTTGCGGATTGTCAGTACCAGGGCCATCCAGGGGTTGTTGTGGCTCAGGGCGTCGTAGAAGAGCGGGTAGATGAAGTAGGTTGCCACGGCGATGGCGATCAGCATTGCCGCCGGAACCCGCCATTCACGCCAGCTGTGCGCCAGGCCCACCGCGACGGCGGGGCCGAGCCACACCATGAACTGCGGCGAACCCACCTTGTTGAAAACCACGAACGCGGTGGCCAGGGTCAGGGCCCCGGCCAGGAGCAGCTCGGTGCGGTCCACGCCGCCGGCCACCTTGTGCTGCTTTCCGTTGTGGAGCGCCCAGAAGGTCAGCCCGGCCACCAGGAGTGCCGCCAGCACCAGGAGGGGCTGCATCAGCACGGACATGGTGGCGGTGCCCGGGCCGTCCACCTGCATGGAGTTGATGTCCGTGTTCATGTACATGCGCGAGCCGCCGATGTTCAGGACGGAGAGCCAAAGCCAGGGGGTGGTGAAGGTGGCCTCGAGCTGCATGCCGCGGTCGCCCTGCTGGGTAAGGAAGTTCAGGAGCTTGGGGACGCTGCCCAGGGCTGCTGCCAGCGCCACCACGCCCGCCGTCGTCGCGATTCCCGCCAGCACCACCAGCAGGCGGTTCTTTACGACGGCGAAAAGGGCCAGCATGATGGCCGCCGGCCAGACCTTCACCCAGGTGCCGACGGCCAGCAGGACCGAGGCGACGAACGGGCGCTGGACGCCGTAGGCCAGGGCCACAAGGACCAGCGGGGCGGTGAGGCCGTCCACACGGGCGAAGCCCAGCCAGCCCATCAGGAAGGTGAAGGCCAGCCACCACCAGCCGGCGGGGATGGCGCTGGTGTTGCGGCCCCGCCCGGTGAGCTTGAGCAGGGCCCAGGCGTTCAGGAGCGTGGTCATGAGGACCCAGATGAAGAAAAACGGTCCCGGTCCGGCCAGGCCTGCGATGGCCATGGGGATGAGCGCCAGGATGGGGTACACCCACGGGCTGGGGCCGCCCCGGAGGTTCGCGTCGTTGAATCCCGCCATGGCCCAGTCACGGTAGATGAAGGTGTCGCTGAACGCCTCGCCGCGAAGGGAGAGGGAAGCGGCGAAGACCAGGAAGACAAGGTGCACCACGATGAATCCCGCCAGCAGGCCGCCCCCGGTGTTCAACCGGCTCCGCACCGGGGTGGGGAGGATGACGTTGCGGATCCTGGTGAGATGGCCGAAGAGAGCGTCGGTGGAAATGGCGGATCCTTGTCAGGTCGTGGCACACGTGTGGTGTCGTGCTGGTGGCTTGGTTCTGCCGCAGGGCTGGGTCAGGGGCAGCGGAGCCGTTCGGAAACAGCTTCCACTCCTGTCCAACTCTAATTCACGGTGCTTTAGCGCCCGTAATTGCTGAGGCAGGCTCGAGCCGTCACGCCTTGACCTGCGGCGACTTATTACTTGATTTTTCAAGTTGCTGGTGATCCATCCCTCGGGCATTATGAGCTGGGCACAAAGGTTCCCAAACTTCGCCTGCAGCCTTGGGGAGCGCAGGTGTTGGATATCACCCCCTACCCCCAACACACAAAGGCTAGACCCATGAACTTCCCGCTGACCCTCACCGTGTCCGACCGCCAGAGCATGGACCGCGAGCTCGACGCCGCCGTCGCTGCCGCCAAGGCCCACGCCCTGGACGGCAAGAGCCACGGCATCCTCGTTACCCGGCACGGCGCGAACAAGTTCACCGTTGCCCTCAGCGACGCGGTTCCCTTCGGCCTTACCCGCGAACACCAGGCCTGGTAGGTCCTGGCCTGGCGTTGGCGCCACAGGATCTTGACGCCAACGCCTGGTGCCGGCCGGGCTGTCCTTTACTGCTGACGCTCGGATTTTTTACCTGACGGACTCTTCGGCCGCCGGCGGCACCTTCCCGCGGGAGGGTGCCCGCCGGCTGCGCCACAGCGGCTCCAGGGCGTCGAGCTCCTCCGGGGTGGCGTTCCGGAAGGGCGGGTCCGCGGGGATGTGCGGTTCCTGCCGGCCCGTGCGCCGGGTGGCGATGAGGCTCGCGCCGACGGAAATGCCCAAAATGGCGGTGATGACGGCGAGGGAGACCGGCGTCGGAATGTAGTAGACGTCGATCTTGAGCGCCATCTTGATGCCCACCCAGATCAGCACCAGGGCCAGGCCGGTCTTCAGGTATACGAAGCGGTGGATGAGGTCCGCCAGCAGGAAGTACATGGCGCGCAGGCCGAGGATCGCGAACGCGTTGGCCGTGAACACCAGGAAGACCTCGTCCGTGACCGCGAAGATGGCCGGGATGGAGTCGACGGCGAAGATGATGTCCGTGACTTCAACCAGCACCAGGACCGCCAGCAGGGGAGTGGCGAGCAGTGCACCGCCCTTCCGGATGAGGAAGCGCTGGCCATGGAAGGCGTCCGTCATGGGCACGTGCCGGCGGAACAGCTTCAATGCCCGCGACTTCCCGGGGTCGATGTGCTCGTCACGCTGCCTGAGCATCCGGTAGCCGGTGAAGAGCAGGAATGCCGCGAACAGGTAGAGGACCCACCCGGCGCTGGCGATGATCGCCGAGCCCGCGGCGATGAACAGGCCGCGAAACACCAGCGCCCCCAGGACACCGAAGAAGAGCACGCGGTGCTGGTACTCGCGGGGAACGGCGAAGAACGTAAAGATGATTGCCCAGACAAAGACGTTGTCCACGGCGAGTGACTTTTCGATGAGGTATCCGGCGAAGTACTGCTGGCCGAACTCCGCGCCGTACAGGAACCACACCAGTGCGCCGAATGCAACGCCGAACAGCACCCAGATCCCGGACCAGGCTGCGGCCTCGCGGACGCTGATGACATGGGCGTGGCGGTGGGCCACGAGGTCGACGACAAGCATGAGGAGGATGAATCCGATGACGGCGAACCACATCCAGAGGGGAACGTTCATGGGGCACCTGCTTCCAGTCAGTGACAACCAACTGGAGGTCTCTCCCGGCCGTCATGCGGCCCGCCCACCGGAAGGCTCAGGGGCCTCCGTACTGACGATGGACTGTGAAGCGGGGATACTCCCCTCCGTATGAATAATTTACAGAATCCTGGAGACGTTGGGTAGGTATGGAGAACACCAAACCTGGACCGGAAGGCGGATTCGATGGATACGAAACCCAAGGTGGCTGTGCTGGGGACGGGAATCATGGGAGCGGCCATGGCGCGCAACCTCCTGCGCGCCGGCCATGAGGTCTCGGTGTGGAACCGGGACGCGGCCAAAGCGGAACGGCTGGCCGCGGACGGTGCCCGGCATGCCGCTGCCCCCGCCGAAGCTGTCGAGGCAGCCGACGTGGTCCTGACCATGCTCCACGACGTTGCCGCGGTGGAGCAGGTCATCCGGAGTGCCGCACCCGGCGTCCGGCCGGGCACAACGTGGGTCCAGTCCACAACGGTTGGGGTGCAGGACGCGGCCGCTTTGGCCGCCCTGGCCGGCGAACTTGGCCTGGACCTGGTGGAGGCGCCCGTTTCCGGAACGCGCGCCCCCGCAGAAGCCGGCCAGCTTCTGGTCCTCGCCGCCGCTCCCGAAGCAGTGCGCCAACGCGTGGGGCCGGTCCTCGATGCCATTGGCGCCCGCACCATCTGGACAGGCGACGACCCGTCCAAGGGTTCCGCGGCCCGCCTCAAGCTGGTGGTCAACAGCTGGGTCATCGCGGCGTCCAACGCCGCCGGCGAAGTGGTTGCCCTTGCCCAGGCGCTGGGCGTCGATCCGCAGCAGTTCCTCGACGTGCTCGACGGCGGCCCGCTTGACCTGCCCTATCTCCGCCTGAAGATGGACCTCATCCTCAACGACCAGCTGGAGCCTGCCTCCTTCGCCGTGGACACCGCGCGCAAGGATGCCCACCTCATTGTGGATGCCGCCGTCGAGCATGGCCTGACCCTTGACGGCGCCGTTGCCTCCACAGCCCGGCTGGACCGGGTGGCCGGCCAGGGCCGCGGCAGGCAGGATATGGCAGCGGCCTACTACGCCAGCCGGTAGCAGGACCCCGCTCATCCTGGCGCGGACCGTTCGGGATAGCGCTTGCCCATTGACGTAACCGGCATCACCTCCTATATTGTATGAATCGATTCAAAGAACTGCCGCTCCAGTCCATGACGGACTGCGGCGGCGCAGACACCACCACGAACATCGGCTGAATTCCAGCGGTTCCGGTTCCTTGCCAATGAAGACGAAGGACATAAGCACATGAGCACCACCCCAACCCGCGTGGCCCTCCCCAGCCAGGGTGCCGGCACCGGTTCGCGGGACCCCAGGAAAGCGGCGATGAGCGGCTGGATTGGAAGCGCCCTGGAGTACTACGACTTCGCGCTGTACTCGCTGGCCGCGACCCTGATCTTCCCCACCATCTTCTTTCCCTCGGAAAACCCCACAGTCGGCATTATCGCCTCCCTGGCAACGTATGCCGTGGGCTATGTCTCCCGTCCGGTAGGCGCGGTTGTCCTGGGGGCGTACGGTGACCGGCACGGCCGCAAGAAGGTGCTCGTCTTCGCGATGCTGCTCATGGGCTTTGCCACCTTCGCCGTCGGGCTCCTGCCCACCTATGGGCAGGTGGGCCTCCTGGCGCCCGCCCTCCTGGTGCTCCTTCGCCTGATCCAGGGCTTTGCGGTGGCCGGCGAGCTCGGCGGCGCCAGCGCGATGATCGTTGAACACTCTCCTGATGCACGGCGCGGATTCTTTGCCAGCTTCAGCCTCCAGGGCACCCAGGTGGGCTCGATCCTGGCCACCGCCGTCCTGCTCCCGCTCGCGGCAGTCCTCCCCGCCGACCAGTTCGGCACCTGGGGCTGGCGCATCCCCTTCCTGCTCAGCGCCGTCGTGATCCTGGCCGGCTACTTCATCCGCCGCCGGGTCCAGGAACCGCCCGCCTACGCAGCACAGTCCGGCAAGCCCGAAACCAAGCGCTTCCCGCTCGTCGAACTCCTGCGAACGCGGCCGGGCGTCCTGGTCCGCTGCATAGCGATGACCTTCACCAACGTGATCGGCATGGCCACCCTGATCTTCGGCGTCTCCTTTGCCACCCAAAAGGGCTACGGCAACGGCTTCTCCAGCAGTGAGTTCCTGTGGGTGACACTCGTGGCCAACATTGCCGCCGTCATGACCATCCCGCTGTTCGGCGCGCTGTCCGACAGGATTGGCCGGCGGACGCTCATGGCTGCCGGCGGGGTGGCGGGCGGCCTCCTGGTGAGCGGATACCTGTGGGCCATTGAACAGGGGAGCCTGCCGCTGGTCTTCGTCTGCGTTGTGATCGTGCAGGGCATCTTCTTCCAGATGTGGAATGCCACCTTCGCCACGTTCTTCCAGGAGCAGTTCCCCATGCGGATCCGCGTGACCGGGTTCGCCGTTTCGCAGAACATCGGGCTCATGATTGCATCGTTCTTCCCCAGCATCTTCACGGCGATTGCCCCTCCGGGCTCCACCAACGTTCCGTTCACCATCGGACTGGCCACGCTGGGCATCTGCCTCATCTCCGCAGTGGCCACCCTGATGTCCCCGGACACCAAGGGCAAGTCACTCGAGGACCTCGAGGTGCAGAAGGTGGCACCTGCCGGTACCGCCGGCAAGTAGTCCAGCCGCAGTGCGTCCGGCCCGGGGTGCGCCACCGGGACAGGGGAGGGGGGCGGTGGATGCTGCCCCCTCCCTGGTATTTCCGTGACTCGGGACTACTTGTATAGATGTATACAAGTATGATGGCCGGGGAGGTACACCATGGCCGAATCACCTGCCCGGAACACCGGGGCACACGTTGTCTACGCCGAGCTGAAACGGCGGATCCTGAGCCTTGAGCTCAAGCCGGGGGAGCGCATCTACGAGCCGGCAATGGCCTCGGCCCTGCAGGTGAGCCGCACACCGCTCCGGGAGGCCATCCGGCGGCTCATTTCGGAGAGCCTGCTGGAACAGCAGCCCACCGGAGGCGTGCTGGTGCCCACGCTGGACGAGGCAGCCATTTCGGAACTCTACGAGGTCCGCGCAGCCATGGAGTCCCTCATGGCGCGCAATGCCTGCATGAAGGCAACGCCGGCTGACATCGAGGCCCTCGAAGGCATTCTTGAACGCAACGCGGCCATGGTTGCGTTCGCCGATGACGCGATGCAGCAGGGCATGGCACTGCACGCAAAGATCGCGGGCATTGCCGGGAACTCCTGGGCCCGCCGCTTCCACAACCAGATTTCAAGCCACATGGAACGGTACCGGCACTTCACCAACAGCACCCAGGAACGGCGCGACCAGGCCCTGGCCCAGCACCGCACCCTGGTGGCTGCCCTGGCCGGCGGCGACCCGGAGAAGGCAGCCAAGGTGGCGTTCGACCATGTCATGGGCGCCCGCGACGCCGCCGTCCAGGCCATGTCCGGCACCAGCGTCCCCGGCTCATGATCGGCGAGCTGGGCCGCCGCTCGGCCTCTGCCCTCCTGGTCCACTCGGCGCTGATCCAGGCCGTCACCTTCCTGGTCCGGCCGGCGGCCACCTACCGCGCATTGGAGCTGGACGTTCCGGACTTCGCCCTGGGCCTGCTGGCTGCCAGTTATGCGGTGTTTCCGCTGCTGCTTGCCGTCCCCACGGGCACCCTGGTGGACCGCCTGGGTGAGCGGCGGCTCATGGCGATCGGGGCCGCCGTCGTCCTTTCCTGCTCTGCCTTCCTGCTGCTGTGGGGCTCGTCGATCGTGGCGCTGGTGGCGGGAACCGCGCTGCTTGGTGCCGGTCAACTGGCCTGCGTGGTGGGGCAGCAGGCCGTGGTGGCCAATAATGCTGCCTCGTCCCGGATGGACTCCGCGTTCGGCTACCTGACGTTCGCCGCCTCCCTGGGGCAGGCCCTCGGACCGCTGGCGATTGCGCTGGTGGGCGGCGCCTCGGTCCGGCCCGACACCCAGGCGATCTTCCTGCTCTCGGTGGTCATGAGCCTGGTGCTGTTCGCTGCCACGTTCGCCGTATCGACGCACGTCAGCGGCGGCAGGAAGAAGGGAGCGTCCGCTGGCAGCAGCGCCAGTGGCGTCTCACTGCTGAGGGCTCCCGGGGTGGCCCGGGCGCTGGCCACCAGCGCCACCGTCCTCGCCGTGGTGGACCTGACCGTGGTTTACCTGCCCGCGCTCGGCGCCGACCGCGGACTCACTGTGGCAACAGTGGGTGCCATGCTGACGGTACGCGCCGTGTTCTCCATGGTTTCCCGCCTCATGCTGGGCCGGGTGTCCCGGCGGATCGGCCGCATGAGGTTGCTGGTGGTGAGCCTGGCCCTGTCCACGTTTGCGCTGGCTGCGCTGGCAATCCCCATGCCCCTGTGGCTGCTGTTTGCCGTCATGGCATTGCTCGGGCTGGGGCTCGGCATCGGCCAGCCGCTGACCATGTCCTGGCTGTCGGCCCAGGCGCCGGCCGGGCAGCGGGGCAGGGCGCTGGCGCTGAGGCTCGCCGGCAACCGGGTGGGGCAGGTGGTCCTTCCGAGCGCCATCGGCGGCGTGGCGGCCGGGCTGGGGGCGGGTGGAGTCTTCCTTGCCTCGGCGGTTGTGGTGGGCGGGACGCTCCTGCTGCTCCGGGGCGTGCAGCTCGACTGACTGCGGATGCCCTCGCATCACGCCGGGCATGCTTTGGAGGAATGGACGACGGCGGGACCCCGCGTTTCCGGGGCCACGGCCACCTCAGGTGGCCCGAAAGCGCGCCGTGCGTGACGCCGTCGTGTGCTTTCCCTGCCGGCCGTTTCCCCGGGTGCCGTCAGTAGACGGAGCCCTCAAGCAGTTCCGCCAACCTGGCTGCCGCCCGCTTCAGCTCCGGAACGCCCACCTTCAGCGTGTCCTCGGAGGCGGCCTCCACGGGGCTGGTCAGCGAAATTGATTCCGTTGGCTGTCCTGACCTCCTGGGCAGGGCTACAGCCACCGACAACACTCCTGAAGCGCGCTCGTCGGCTGAATACGCGTAGTCGGCATCCGCCGCGGGCAGCCGCGACTGCAGCTCCCCGAGCGTGAAGGCCTTGCCTTCATGGCCTGCTCCGATGGCGGCCTCCACGGCCTCCTGCAGTTCCTCCACGGAGGCCGTTGCCAGCAGGATCTTTCCGGCCGCACCGGATGTCAGGGGCAGCCGCTTGCCCAGCGGGAGGTCATAGCGAAGCGGGGCCTCTCCATCCACCCGGGCCACCAGGATCCGTTCATAACCCAGGCGCGTGTAGAGGGAGGCGGTGAGGCCGGTCTGCGTCGCCAGCTGCTGGAGGACGGGCCGGGAAGAGACCACCAGGGGGTCGTTCTCCAGGTAGCTCCTGGCGGCCGGGAGGACGGCAGGGCCGATCCGGTAGGACTTGTCCGTCTGGCTCACCATCCCGAAATCCTGCAGGACCCGAAGGATCCTCAGTGTGGTGGGCAGGCTCATGCCGCAGTTCCGCGCAAGATCGCTGAGCCGCTGCGGGCGTTCCGCCCGCTGCAGTTCCGCGAAGACCTCCAAGGCCCGGGAAAGGGAGCGCATGTTCGAGGACTTGGGGCTGTCCTCCGTCGGGCTGCCTGAAGTGGAAGTCATCGCCATCATTTCATTCTATGTAAGTTTCTTGCGCTTGACAGCCGATGTGTCTGCTGTCACTATTTCTCAGTACGCAATATAGTTTCATTCTGTGAAACGCAATGACGCGCAGTGAAAAGGAAATCCATGACAACGGAGTCAGTCACGACGAAACCCGGAAGTCCCGTACGGGTGGCCCGCAGCGTGCTGGTAGGAATCGGTGCGTTCGCCGCCGTCGGCGTCTATGTCCTGGCCAGCTCGATCGGCCTGGGACTCTGGACCTCCCTGGGCCCGGGCCCGGGCCTGTTCCCCTTCGCCATGGGCGCAGTCCTCGCCGCCATGGCCGTCCTCTGGCTGTTCCAGGAACTCCGCAACCCCAGCGAAACCGCAGCCGGCGTTGACCGGGGCCTGGTGATCGCCGTCGTTGCCAGCCTGGTAATCCTTGCGGCCGTCATGGACCTGCTTGGCTTCCAGCTGAGCATGTTCCTGTTCCTGCTGTACCACCTGAAACTTCGCGGGCGCAGGACCTGGAAGTCCTCGCTGATCATCGCGGTGGCCGGAAGCTTCGGAGCGTTCTATGCCTTCAACTACGGCCTGAACGTCGCGCTGCCGGTGTCCGCCCTTCCCTTCCTTAACGCGATCGGACTCTAGACGTGGATACCCTCAACGAACTGGTCAACGGCTTCGCGGCCGCCATGACCTGGCAGAACCTGCTGTTCGCCTTCCTCGGCTGCCTCCTGGGCACCATCATCGGCGTGCTGCCCGGCATCGGGCCCGTGGCAGGCGTCGCCCTGCTGATCCCGCTCACGCTGAACATGGACGCCACCGGGGCGATCATCATGCTGTGTGCCATCTTCTACGGCACCGCCTACGGGGGAACCATCACCAGCGTGCTGCTCAACACCCCCGGCGAAGCAGCATCAGCCATCACCACCATCGACGGCTACGCCATGACCAAGATGGGCAAGGCCGGCGCCGCGCTGACCATCGCCGCCGTCGGATCCTTCGTTGGCGGAACCATCGCCACCCTCGGCCTGGTGGCGGCAGCCAAGCCGCTGGGAGAACTGGGCCTGCTGGTCGGGCCGCCGGAATTCTTCGCCCTGATGGTGGTGGGCATCTCGCTCCTGGTGGCCCTGGCCGGGAAATCCATGGTCAAGGCCGTCATCTCCGGCGCCCTGGGCCTGCTGATCTCCATGGTGGGCATCGACCCCGTGGCCGGTGCTCCACGCTTCACCTTCGGCATGGACCGGCTCCTGGACGGCGTCAGCTTCGTGGCCGTCATCGTCGGAGTCTTCGGCCTCTCGGAACTCCTGTCCTACCGCAAGGGCGACCAGCCCGCGGCGGTGCACGCCCCCAACCTGCGCTCGCTGCTGCCCACCGCCACGGAGTGGCGGCGCAGCGCCCCGGCGATGGCCCGCGGCACCGGCATCGGCTTCGGCCTGGGGCTCATCCCCGGCATGACCGGGTCGGTGTCCTCGCTGCTGTCCTACGGGGCGGAAAAGAAGTTCTCCCGGCACCGCCACGAACTGGGCAGGGGTGCCATCGAAGGCGTGGCCGGACCCGAAACGGCCAACAATGCCCACGCCAACGCGGCCCTGATTCCGCTGTTCACGCTCGGCATCCCGGCCTCGCCCACCATCGCCGTGCTGATGGGCGCCTTCCTGCAGCAGGGCCTCACACCGGGACCCACCCTCTTCACCGAGAACTCCGAGATCGCCTGGGCCATCATCGCCAGCCTCTTCATCGGCAACCTGATCCTGCTCCTGCTCAACGTCCCGCTCGTGGGGCTCTGGACCTCCATCCTCCGTGTCCCGTCAACAATCCTGACGGCCCTGATCCTGCTCTTCATGGTCATCGGCGCCTACACCATCAACTTCAGCGTCTTCGATGTCTTCGTGATGATCGGCTTCGGGCTCCTGGGCCTCGCCCTCCGCCACCTGGACATCCCGCTGGCGCCCATGGTGCTGACCCTGGTCCTTGGTCCCCTGATGGAGCGGTCCCTCCGTGAGTCGCTGGAGATCTCCCAGGGCGACTTCGGCATCTTCACCAGCCGTCCCATTTCCGCGGTCCTGATCGGCATCGGCCTGCTGATTGTCATCAGCCCGCTGCTCAAGCTCCGCAAGCCCAAGGCTCTTACCGAAGACCCCGAAACCTAAACCCCACCCGCACACCTGAACCCGCACACCTGAACCCGCACCCCTTCAAAGGAGAAGACCTATGAAAACCCGCCTCCGCCTCACCGCCGCCCTTGCCGCGGCCTCCCTGATCGGCCTCACCGGCTGCGGCGCCAATGCCGGCGCCACCAACAACAATGCCGCCAGCGACTTCCCGAAAAAGGGCAAGTCCATCGACCTCGTGGTCGCGTTCGGTTCCGGCGGTGCCGTGGACACAGCCGCGCGGCTCATCCAGCCCGTTCTCGAGAAGGAACTCGGAACCAACGTCGAGGTCATCAACAAGCCCGGCGCCGGCGGCCAGATCGGCTACACCCAGCTCACCAGCGCCAAGCCGGACGGCTACACCATCGGCGCCACCGGCTCGCCGTCCGTGGTCGTCTCGCCCCTGGACCCGTCCCGCGGCGCCAAGTACACCCGGGACAGCTTCCAGCCCCTGGGCCGCCAGGTCATCGATCCCACGGTCATCGCCGTCCAGCCGGACAGCCCGTACCAGACGCTGAAGGACCTCCTGGAAGCGGTCAAGGCCAAGCCCAAGTCCATGACCGCCAGCACCACCGGGCTTCAGACCGGCGAGCACTTTGCCCTGGCCCAGATCCAGCAGGCCACGGGTTCCGAGTTCGCCCCGGTCCACTTCTCCGAAGGCGCGTCGCAGGCAACCACCGCGTTCCTCGGAAAGCACGTGGACGTGCTGGTGGCGAACGTCAGCGACGTGAACGACCTCACCAAGCAGGGCAAAGCGCGGGTGCTGGGCGTCATGTCCGCGGAACGCGCACCCTCCCTGCCGGAGATCCCCACCTTCAAGGAATCCGGCTATGACCTGACGGCGGGAACCGCCCGCGGCTACTCCGCCCCGGCCGGCCTGCCCGCTGATGTGGCCAAGAAGCTCGAGGCCGCCATCCAGAAGGCCATCGAGGACCCCACCGTGGTGCAGAAGATGAAGGACCTGGGCCTGCAGACCAGCTACCTCAACGGCGCCGACTACAAGACGTTCTGGGCCGGCCAGGAAGAGGACTTCAAGGAAGTCCTCCCGCTGGTCCAGAAAAAAGACTGACCCCCACTGCCCGGAACGGAAAGACCCATCATGACAACTCCTGCCATTGACGCCATCGGCGCTGATTTCGCACGTCCCAGCAGCGACATCGTGGAAAGGCTCGGCAAGCTTCCCGCGGCCAATATCGGCGACGCCATGGACCGGCTTGGGGTGGCGGACTCCGCCATCCAGGCGGTCTGGCCGGGCGCAAAGCTCGCCGGCCCGGCGTTTACGGTGTGGACCCGCCCCGGAGACAACAAGGGCATCCACGCCGCCCTGCAGCTGGCCCGTCCCGGAGACGTCATTGTGGTGGCAGGGGGCGGCGATGAATCCCGCGCCCTGCTGGGCGAACTGATCGGGGAGCGCGCCATCAACCTTGGTGTCGCGGGATTCGCGCTGGACGGAGCAGCCCGCGACGCCGGGGCGCTGGCAGAGATTGGCATGCCCGTCTTTGCGAGGGCTACTTCGCCGGCGGGCCCCTACAAGGACGGTCCCTTCCGGCTGGGAACCGCCCTCGCGTTCGGCGGCGTCCCCGTCCTGCCCGGCGACGTCATCGTCGGCGACTCGGACGGCGTGGTGGTCATCCCCCGGGAACAGGCTGCCGCCGTCGCCGATGCCGCCGAAGCGGTCTTCGCGGACGAAACCAGCCGCCGCCAGGCCATCGTCGCCGCCCGCAACTGAACCTTCACCAAAGCCAAGAAAGAACAGAGCAAACCATGACAGCGTGCACCGTCATCGGCCTCGGCGAAGCCGGAGCCACCTACGCCGCGGCCCTGACCGCCGCCGGCCACACGGTTACCGGCTTCGATCCGGTGGCCCCCAGTACGCCGCAGGGAGTAACCCGGGCAGCAACAGCCGCCGAAGCATGCACCGGTGCAGACATCGTCCTGGTGATGACCGGCGCTGCCGCGGCCCGCAGCGTGGCACAGGAGTGCCTTCCGGTCCTTGCCAGCGGCAGCGTCTACGCCGACTTCACGTCGTCCTCACCGGCTACCATGCAGGAACTGGGGCAGCTTCCCGGCAAGGCCGCCTTTGCCGATGTCGCCATCCTGGGACCGGTCGCGGCGTTGGGCGAGAAGACACCCCTGATGGTGAGTGGCCCCGGCGCCCAGGCCGTGGCCGACCTGCTGCGGCCGCTGGGAGTTGATGTTGAAATCACCGACGGCGGCCCGGGGGCGGCGATGGCGCACAAACTGCTGCGCAGCGTCCTGATGAAGGGCCTGGCATCTGTGGTGGTGGAAGCTGTGACGGCCGGCCGGGCGGCCGGCCTCGAGGAGTGGATCCGCGCCCAGATCGCCGGTCAGCTGGCCGGCGACGGGCAGGCCGTGATCGACCGGTTCCTGACGGGCACCGCCAAGCACGCCGTGCGCCGCTCCAAGGAGATGCAGGACACCGCAAGCTACCTCTCGGACCTGGGTGTCCCCGCCGAGATGACCAACGCCTCCGCCGCCGCGCTGGCCCGTATGGCGCAGACCTCGGAGCCGGCCTTGCGCTGACCGCGCAGTCAGGCACAATCAGGAACGGGTAATACACGTGACCACAACAACCGGCATCTTGCCGTCAGGAGCAGCATCATGATCGGCATTTGGGCACTCGGCGCCTACCTTGCCGTCATCCTGCTCTGGACCACGGCCTTCAAGCGGAGCGTGGGCGAAGCCATGATCCTTGGCTTCCTGGCCGTCCTTCCCTTCACCGGTGCCGCAGCAGCGGCAATCGGCTGGGACGCCCTGTACTCTGCCATCACCGACGAGATCGTGTACGCCACCATGGCGTTCGTCTTCATGGGCTACCTGCTGGACAAGGCCGGCGTGCTGGACCGGCTGATCGACCTGCTGAACTCCCTGATCGGCGGGGTCAAGGGCGGGCCGGCCTGGGTCTCCACGGTGGCCTCCGCAGGCCTCGGCGGCGTGGTCCACAACCAGGCGGCCATCGCCGCCACGGTGGGCTCGGTGACCATTCCCTGGATGGAGAAGTCCAGGCTGGACAAACCGTCAGCAGCCACGCTGGTGGCGGGGAACGCCGGCATGGGCATCACATTCCCGTTCAGCGCCTCGATGTTCGTCCTGGTCGGTTCCGCCACCGTGGGACCGCTGCTGGACATCAACGCACTGGTCCTGCCCCTGCTGTTCGGCGGACTGTGGTGCTTCCTGCACCGGCTGGTGGTCACTTGGCTGCTGGTCCGCAAGAGCGGGATGACCCCGCTGGACGCCGCGCACCGCCTGTCCGTCCGCTCGGCGTTCGGCCGCGGCTGGGCCACCCTGCTGCTGTTCGTCGTGGTGGCCGTCCCGCTGGTCATCACCACCGGCGCCATCGCCAAGAGCCTGTCGGAGTGGACGGGCGGGGACGTTACCAAGTCGGTCAGCGTCATCGTCTGGATCCCGGTGGTCCTCATCATCACCGGTCTCCTGCTGGGCAGGAAAACGCTGCCCCGCGACGGGCGCGGCTGGTGGGCGCTGCTCCGGGAATCCGCTCCGCGGTTTGGAATCGTGGGCGTCACCGTGGTGTTCGCCTTCGCCGGCGCCAACGCCCTGGCTGCCACCGGCCTGCCCAAGCAGATGACCTCGCTCCTGAACGGGATGAACCTGCCGCTGTGGCTGCTGGCCATCCTGATCGGCCTGATCGTCATCGCGGTGGCGGCCCCGCTGTCCGCCACCGCCACCATGGCCGCCGTGGGGACGGTGGGAGTGGCAACCCTGGTGGCCGCCGGGGTTCCGGCCACCACCGCGGCCGTGGCCGTGCTGGTGTTCTCGTCCTGCGAAGCGGCGGTCCCGCCCGGCGGCGCCCCGCTGTACGTGGCCTGCGGCATCGCTGACGTGGACCCGCTCAAGACCTTTGCCCGCCTGCTGACCCATTACGCCCTGCCGCTGCTGGGCATCGGCGTCCTGATCATCCTCGGCATCCTGCCAATCTAGGAAACATTCCATGAACACCATCCGAAGGGCCATCGAAGTCCTCTTCGTCCTGACGCTCGCCGCACTCCTGGGCGGGGGCATCCTGTTCGTCCTCGGCCAGGCCATTGGCCTGGTTGCGGGGCAGGCCCAGTGGCTCACCCTGCTCAATGACGCCATCAAGACACCCATCTGCATCGCTGCATCCGTCTGCGCCGTTGCCGGGTTCCTGCTCAGCTACAAGCGCCGCCAGCCCCAGGAGCAGCACCAGAAGGCCGGTGCACGGTGAATGCCGCTGAAGGAATATATCCGGATTTTGAAGGTCTGCTGCAAAGGGAGGGCCGCCTGGCCGGCACCTCCTGGGGCCTCTTTCCGCACCAGAGCCGCGGGACGCCGTCGTTCATTACACCCCAAGGTGTGCTGGATGCCCGGCAGTGCATCCGCACCGGAACGGTGTTCGGCCTGGACTACCCGGCTGACGCCTTCGATCCCGGGATGTCCCTCAAGCGCGGCGCCCCGCGGCACACCATCTACTCCTCGCACCCGGCGCACCGGGACGACTACCTGGACGGGTACTACCTTCAGGGGTCAACCCAGATTGACGGGCTCAGGCACCGCCGGGCCGATGATGTCGGTTTCTACAACGGCACCCCGGATGACCGGATCACCGAGGGCACCCCGGACCTCGGCATCCAGGAAATGGGCGGAAAACCCGATTACCGGCAGGGGCGTGCTGGTGGACCTCGAGGGTCACCGGGACGAAGCAGGGGAGCCCATCGACCACGCGGGCGGGGAACCACTCACCCTGGACCTGGTGGAGTCCGCCTTGAAGGCCCGGTCCCTCTGCACCCAGCCCGGGGATATCCTCATGCTCCATACAGGCTGGTGCGAATGGTTTCTGGGTCTGTCCGCGGAGGACAAGCAGCGCATCCGCCAAAGCCGGAAGGCCTCAGGCATGGCGCAGTCCCGGGAGTTTGCCGCCTGGGCGTGGGATAACCGCTTTGCCGTCCTCGCCGCCGACAACTTCGCCCTCGAGTGCCTGCCCGCGGTCCCGGACAGCCCCTACCGGCATTCGGCCGCCAACGACAACGGCATGATGCACCAGCAGCTCCTGGCCAAACTCGGCCTGCCACTCGGGGAACTATGGAAGCTGGGACCGCTCGCCCGGCATATGCGCAGCACCGGCAGATGGGACGCCTTCATCACCATTAAGCCGCTGAACATCACCGGGGGCACGGGCTCCCCGGCCAACGCCACCGCCATCACGTGACGTGAGGAAGGGGCGCCGTCGGACGCCCTCCTAGGGAAGCCGCGACGGCCGCAGCAGGCTCGCCCGGCCCGCCTGGGCCGGGTCCAGCGGCACCGGGCTGACCAGCACGGCCGGACCCCGGTGCAGCAATCCGCTGGACAGGGCACGGCAGCGGATGCCGCCGCGGCCCCGCATGGCCGGGTGCGCCCCCGGTGCCAGCATCCCGTTCATCCACGCGCACGGTTGGGCGTGCCGGCCGCCATGGAACGAAACAGCCGAGCCGCCGGACTCCAGCGCAAAGTCCTGCCCCAGCAGGGGAGCCAGCTGCGCTCCGCGGAGCACCACGTTCCGCCGGGTCAACAGGGGATTGAACGGCCCGGCGCCAAGCTCCGCGGCGATGGCCTCAAGGGATTCGACGGCGAACAGGGTCACCGCCGCGTCCATGTGGGCGGCCTTCCCGAAGAACCTGTCGCCCACGATGCCCTTGCCGGCCACCACCTCTGCCGTCTGCGCATCAGTGGTGGGAACGTCCGCCGCGCCGTCCCGGGCGCGTCCGAAATAGGCGTGCGCGGGCGACACCAGCAGGTGCAGGATCTCGACGTCATAGCGGTAGGTTTCGGGCATAGGCCCAGCGTAGGCCAGCGTTCAGCCACCCACGTACGTGGCCAGGTGCTGCCCGGTGAGCGTCGCCCGCCCGGCCACCAGCTCGGCCGGCGTGCCCTCGAAGACGATCCTGCCGCCGTCGTGCCCTGCGCCCGGACCGATGTCGATGATCCAGTCAGCATGCGCCATCACGGCCTGGTGGTGCTCGATGACGATAACCGACTTGCCGGAATCCACCAGCCGGTCCAGCAGGCCCAGGAGCTGTTCGACGTCGGCCAGGTGCAGGCCCACCGTTGGCTCGTCCAGGATGTAGGTGTCACCGGTCTCCGCCATCTGCGTGGCCAGCTTGAGCCGCTGGCGCTCGCCGCCGGACAGGGTGGTCAGCGGCTGGCCGAGGGTGATGTAGCCCAGGCCGACGTCCGCCAGGCGTTCGAGGACTTTGTGGGCGGCCGGGGTCTTGGCCTCGCCCCCGGCAAAATAGGCAAGGGCCGCGTCCACGGACATGTCCAGCACGTCGGCAATGTTCTGCCCGCCCAGCGTGTATTCGAGGACGGCGGGCTGGAAGCGGCGCCCCTCGCAGTCCTCGCAGGTGGACTCGACCGTGGCCATGACACCCAGCTCGGTGAAGATCACGCCCGCGCCGTTGCAGGTGGGGCAGGCGCCCTCGGAGTTGGAGCTGAACAGCGCCGGCTTCACGCCGTTGGCCTTGGCGAACGCCTTGCGGATGGGCTCCAGCAGCCCGGTGTAGGTGGCCGGGTTGCTGCGCCGGGATCCCTTGATGGCGCCCTGGTCGATCACGATCACGCCCTCGCGCCTGGCCAGTGAGCCGTGGATCAGCGAGCTCTTCCCGGACCCGGCCACGCCCGTCACCACGCACAGCACTCCCAGCGGGACGTCCACGTCCACGTTGCGCAGGTTGTTCGTCGAGGCCCCGCGGACTTCGAGTGCCCCGCTGCGTTCGCGGAACGAATCCTTCAGCCGGGCCCGGTCGTCCAGGTGGCGCCCGGTGATGGTGCCGCTGGAACGCAGCCCGTCGACGTCGCCCTCGTAGACAATCTCGCCGCCGCCGGTGCCGGCCTTGGGGCCGAGGTCGACGACGTGGTCGGCGATGGCGATCATCTCCGGCTTGTGCTCCACCACCAGGACGGTGTTGCCTTTGTCCCGAAGCTGCAGCAGGAGGGTGTTCATCCGCTCGATGTCGTGCGGGTGCAGGCCGATGCTGGGCTCGTCGAAGACGTAGGTGACATCGGTGAGGGAGGAACCCAGGTGGCGGATCATCTTGGTCCGCTGCGCCTCGCCGCCGGAGAGGGTGCCGGCCGGGCGGTCCAAGGAGAGGTAGCCCAGGCCGATTTCGGCAAAGGAATCGAGGAGGTCCCGCAGCCCGATGAGCAGGGGACGGACGGAGGGCTCGTCCAGGTCGCGGATCCACTGCGCCAGGTCACTGATCTGCATGGTGCAGAGGTCCGCGATGTTCTTGCCGTTGATCCGTGCGTTGAGCACTTCCGGGGTGAGCCGCGTCCCGCCGCAGTCGGGGCAGGTGGCGAACGTGACCGTGCGTTCCACGAACCTCTTCACGTGCGGCTGCATGGCCTCCACGTCCTTGGAGAGCATGGACTTTTGGATTTTGGGGATGATGCCCTCGAACGTGAGGTTGACGCCCTCCACCTTGATCTTGGTGGGCTCGGCGTAAAGCATCGTCTCCAGCTGCTTCTTGGTGAACGTGGCGATGGGCTTGTCCATGGGCAGGCCCATGCCTTCGAACAGGCGCCCGTACCAGCCGTCCATGGAGTAGCCGGGGACGGTGAGCGCGCCTTCGGCGAGGGACTTCGACTCGTCGTAGAGGGCGGTCCGGTCAATGTCGCTGATGTTGCCCATGCCCTCACAGCGGGGGCACATGCCGCCCAGGTAGGTGACCTGGCGGACCACGTTCTTTTCCACCCGGCCGCCCTTTTCGGTGCTCATGATGCCGCTGGCCTTGCGGGTGGGAACGTTGAAGGAGAACGCGGTGGGCGGGCCGACGTAGGGTTTGCCCAAACGGCTGAACAGGATGCGCAGCATGGCGTTGGCGTCGGTGGCGGTGCCCACGGTGGAGCGCGGGTTGGCGCCCATCCGTTCCTGGTCCACGATGATGGCGGTGGTCAGTCCCTCCAGCCGGTCCACGTCGGGGCGGGCCAGGTTGGGCATGAAGCCCTGTACGAACGCGCTATAGGTCTCGTTGATCATGCGCTGCGATTCGGCGGCGATGGTGGCGAAAACCAGGGAGCTTTTGCCTGAGCCGGACACACCGGTGAATGCCGTGAGCCGCCGCTTGGGCAGCTCAAGGCTGATGTCCTTGAGGTTGTTCTCCCGCGCCCCCTGGACGCGGATCAGGTCGTGGGTGTCGGCGATATAGGTCCCGGCTTTCGTGGCCATGCCCTCATCGGTGGTGATGTCCGTGCTCAAAATGTCCCCCTTCTCCTGGAGCGGCGCGGAGGGAGGCTGCGCTGGCAGCCTCCCGTCGGCGTCGTCCGTTATATACGTGACTGGTTATATGCCTAGGCCTGCTGGTTGATCCGGACCGTGTTTCCGGCGGGGTCGCGGAATGCGCAGTCGCGGATGCCGTACGGCTGGTCGATGGGCTCCTGGACGACGTCCGCCCCGGTCGCCTCCACTTTGGCGAACGCGGCATCCACGTCCGGGGAGGACAGGACGATGGTGGCGTAGGTGCCTTTGGCCATCATCTCCGTGATGGTGCGGCGCTCGTCGTCGGTGATGCCGGGGTCCACGGCCGGCGGGTGCAGGACGATGGAGACGTCCTTTTGGCCTGCGGGGCCAACGGTGATCCAGCGCATGGTGCCCTTGCCCACGTCGTTGCGGATTTCGAAGCCCAGGGCGTCGCGGTAGAACGCCAGCGAGGCGTCCGGATCGGTAGCGGGAAGGAAGGTTGAGGAAATGTTGATGTCCATGGCAGTCATGCTAGTAACGGCTCGGGGGCGGACGCTTCTCGATTCCTGACCGGTCTGGTGACCTGCTTCGCCACGCAGGCGGGGATGCCCGCCGTCGCGCTTTGCGCCTCCTGTTTGTAGATGCTGGGCGGCATCCCCACCAGTTCGCTGAAGCGGGTGCTGAAGGTTCCCAGCGAGGAACAGCCGACGGCGAAACACACGTCGGTGACGCTGAGGTCACCCATCCGGAGCAACGCCATGGCCCGTTCGATGCGGCGGGTCATGAGGTAGCTGTAGGGGGATTCGCCGTAGGCGAGTTTGAACCGCCGGCTGAAATGGCCCGCGGACATATGGACGTCCCTGGCGAGGGATTCGACGTCGAGCGGCTGGGCGTACTCCCGGTCCATGCGGTCCTTGACGCGCCTCAACTGGGTGAGCTCGCGGAGGTAGGGATCGGAAGCGGGACTGGTGGTCACAGCTCTGATCGTGCTACGCGGGAGGGGTCTTGTCCACCCTTCGGGCGGTGGGGGATTCGGCGTCAAAGTGACCCTCGGCAGCGGGGTATGATTGTGCCGCTGCCAGCGCATGAGGTCCTCGCCCGAACAGGGCTCGAGGCAACGCAGAGCTGGCGAAACCAAACCCTGAATCACCATCTTCAGCCCTGCCCGGATACTGCGCAGGCACCACTTTGGAAGGACACCATGGAACTGCTGTGGGAAATTGCCGGCTGGGCAGGCGCTGTTGCGATTCTCAGTGCTTACCTTGCGGTTTCCATGGGCTGGCTGAAGGCAGGCAAGGGTTTCCAGACGGCCAACCTCTTCGGATCCGTTGCCTTCATCATCAACGGGACGCTGCACGGGGCATGGCCGTCCGTGGTTACCAATGTGGCGTGGTTCCTGATCTCTGCCGTTGCGCTTGTCCGCATGCGTTCCGAAAACCCAGCTGCTGCCGTCGAGCCGGCGCAGGTTCAGTATCCCGGTGTCCCCGACACCACCGGCCAGATGGCGGTTGTTGAGGCCTTGACCGGTTCCATGCCCGTTGTGGCTTCCAGGCCTGTTGGGGGTTCCGCCCCGGTTGGAGCGGACGGGCCGCGCCTGGCGTTGTAGGGTTCGACGGCGGCCCGCGCGTGGGGGCGGCGGTTACAGCAAAGGGTGTGGCTGGTTTGTCAGATTTCCGGCCCGCCCGGTTGCCCGTTCCACGATTTCCTGGGCGATCGCGTGTACCTTGCGGTTCGTATCCTGGCTCAGCTGGCTCAGGAGGTCGTAGGCCTCGTCGGCGGTGACACCGGTGCGCCCCATGAGGATGCCTTTGGCCTGCTCAATGACTGCCCGGCTGCGGGCTGAGGCGGCGACCGCCTCGGTAGCCAGTTGGTGCCGGTCGGTATGAATGGATGTGGTGAGGTCCACCACCACGCCCCAGACGCCAACAGGGGTGTCCCCGTCCAGGATGTAGTCCGCCGAGTAGAGCAGTTTGTGTTGACGGTCCTTGCGGTCCCGGATGGAAACGTAGATCGATGATGGGCCGCCAGCGGCTGAGACGTGGTCCCAATACGCCTGGACCCTGGGCCGGTCTGCCGGCTCGATGTGGGCCATGGCCATGTCCATGGAGGGGACAACCTCGCCGCGCTCATACCCGTAGATCCGGTACAACCCGTCCGACCAGCGGAAGATGCCGTCCGCGAAGTAGTACTCGACCAGTCCGGTGGGACAGTCGAGAAAGACATCATTCGGGATATCGACGGATCCAAGTCCTGGAAAACTGCTGCTGGAAGTCACTGAAGGGCCATTCGACGTGCTGTGTCCCGGCTACCCCCGGCCTGGACGTGAAAGCAACAGAATATAGCAGCGGCCCCCACCCCGCGGATCCCGCACGCATGAGTGCGGGATCCGGGGGGCGTGGGCGGGACGGCGCCGGTTGTTACCTGGCGTCCTCTACGAGCACCAGGTCGCGGCCATTCGTTTCCGGGGTGAAGAACGTGGTGGCGAACGAGATTGCCGCCAGGACCAGCGAGTAGACCGCCGGGACCAGCCAGGAGTGGTTGGTCACTGCCAGCAGTGCCACGCCGATCATCGGGGCGAAGCCGCCGGCAAGTACGGCGGACAGTTCGCGGCTGAGGGCCACGCCGGTGAAGCGGTGCTGGGAGCCGAAGAGCTCCGGCAGCAGGGCGCACTGCGGGCCCAGCATGGCCTGCACGCCGAGGGCGATGCCCATCACCATGACCACCCACACCAGGGTGACATTGCCCAGTGTGACCAGGTAAAAGGCCGGCAAGGCGATAACGGCCTGGAAGAGTGCGCCGTAGCGGTAGACGGGAACCCGGCCGAAACGGTCGGACAGGGCGCCGAAGGCAACAACCATTACCGCGGCGAAGCCCGCGGCAATCAACAGGCCTGTGGGGCCGATGAACTTGTCGCCGGCGAAGACACCTGCAGGCATGCTGATGAAGGACACCAGGAGCGCGGAATAGATGGACGAGTTGCCGTTTTCCCCCATCCGGAGGCCGATACCTATCAGCACGTTTTTCTTGGAATGCTTCCAGATCTGGCCCACAGGGTTTTTGGCCACGGCCTTGTGCTTCTCGAGTTCCTGGAAGACCGGCGTCTCTTTGAGCCGACGCCTGATGAAGACGGCAATCGCAATCAGGATGACGCTTGCCAGGAACGGTACGCGCCACAGCCAGGCCTGCAGGACTGCCTTGTCCGCCAGCGCCATCAGGGCAAATGTCCCGGCGCCCAGGAGGGTGCCCAGCTGGATGCCGACGAACGGCAGGGAAGCGAAGAAACCACGACGGCGGCGCGGAGCCACCTCCGAAATAAGGGTCGTGGCGCCTGCCTGCTCGGCGCCGGCGCCAAGGCCCTGCAGGATACGCAGGGCCACCAGGAGTACCGCACCGAGCATTCCGGCCTGTTCAAAGGTGGGCAGGAGGCCGATGGCGCAGCTGGACAGGCCCATCAGGCCGATGGTCAGGATTAGCACCATCTTCCGGCCAAAGCGGTCACCAATGTAGCCGAACACCACGCCGCCGAAGGGCCGGGCGGCGAAGCCGACGCCGTAGGTGGCGAAGGAGGCGATGACTGCTCCGCTCTCACCCAGCGGTGCGAAGAAGAGCGGGCCGAAGATCAGGGCCGAGGCAAGGCCGTAGATGTAGAAGTCGTAGTACTCCAGGGCGGAGCCCACGGAGCTGGCAAGAGTTGCCCTTCGCAGCTGGTCCGGATCGACGACGGCGCCGTCCGCGGTGGCCTGCGGTGATTTAGTACGAGTTGTCACGAGAACTCCCTCTAACGCACTCCAGGCCCCCGTTGGCCTGGTGGGATAGCGACAACGCCCATTGCGTCGATCACTATGCTGAACACGATACAGCAAGTTGAACAACTGGCAATAATCTCTGGTTGTTATATGTCGCAGAAGGCCGCCGCCGCTTGGCGTTCAGCCCATCGGGTTGCCCAGCGAGTGGGCCAGTTCCTGCAGTTCCTTGACTATCTGGGAGCCCTGTTCCGGCGTGTAGGTGGCTTTGAGGGCCGTGACGGACAGGCCCAGGCTGGGACCGTGCGCGCCCCGCGTGGGAACGGCAACGGCCAGGCAGACCACGCCGGTGGTGGATTCTTCGTCCTCGAAGGCAAAGCCCTGCTCGCGGATTTCCCGCAGCTGCGCCTTCAGCTCCGCCCCTGTCCGTAAGGACTTTGGCGTGAGGACGGGCAGTTCTGCGTCATCGGGGAACATCTCCTCGATGTCGTGCACATTCAGCCGGGCGATCAGCGCCTTCCCAACTGCGCAGAGGGATACGGGCATCTTGTCGCCGATATTGGAGGTGAGCCGGACGGCCGGGTGGCCCTCGTACCGGGCAAGGTAAATGACGTTTGTTCCGTCCAGCATGGCGATCCGGACCGTCTCGCGGGAAAGGACGGAGGCCTGTTCGCAGTAACGGTAAAACTCCTGGACTTCGTCCATGCGGCCCAGGTAGGCGGCACCCAGTTCCACCAGCTTGCGGCCAAGGGTGAACTCCGAGCCCTGCCTGCTGATCAGGCGCGCCTCCTCCAGGGCCAGCAGGAGATTGGAGGTGGATGACTTGGGAATTCCCACTTCGCGCGAGAGATCGCTGAGCGTCAGCCGCCCGGTTGCCGAGGCGGCCAGGGCATCCAGGACGGCCGCGGCGCGGGTGACTGCGGGCGCCGGAGAGGCGGTTCCCGATTTTTCGGATGACGCAGGAATGGGGGAATCGGCCATGATTCTCCTTGGGTTTGCCGGGGCGGGCTTCGCTGTTGTTCAGTCCTCTGAACGTTATCCATCTTAACGTCCTGCGACGCCCGCTGACGCCGGCCCGGCTCAGGCCACGCGGTTGCTCAGGGTTCCGATGCCCTCCACCGTGATGTCCACACGGTCCCCGGGCTCGACGGGAACCACTGTGGCGGGCGCTCCGGTCATCACCACGTCGCCGGGTTCCAAGGTCAGCCAGGAAGTGACATAGATGAGGCAGTCCACCACCGAGGAGGGGAGGTTGAAGGTCCCGGAAGTGGCCTTCGCGGCCCCATTGACGTAGACGTCGATGGCCACCCTTTCGGGATCCGGGAGTCCGGTTTCTATCCAAGGGCCCAGGGGTGTGTAGTTGACGCCGGCCTTGCCCTGGAAGTTCCGCTCGTCCACCGCGTTCTGATCCACGTTGGTGACATCGTTGACGCAGGTGTAGCCGAAGACGTGCTCCAGGGCGTTTTCCGCGGTCAGGTTGGCGGCGGTCCTGCCCATCACGACGGCGAGTTCACCCTCGGCATTGACCGTGCCTTGTCCACGGGCCGCGGTGATGGCATCGCCCGGCCCGGCGATGGTGTGGACGGACTTGTGCCACGCCTGGATGGGCAGGGGATGGTCATTCAAAGTGCGGTTATGGCCAATGCCGAGGACGACGGCGGGCCTCACCGGGGCGAGGAATATTGCCTCGTTGTGGGTGGTGGCACCGCCGGTGTAGCGGAGGCTTTCCTCAAACGGGTCGACGATGTGGTCCCAGCCGCTGTCGCTCTCAACGGCGTACTGCGGACCAGCTGCTGTATCTAGTCTTGCGATGCGCACCGGTTCTCCGCCCCGTCCTAGTAGAAGTGGACCGTGTCCACGAGGTGGGGGAGATCCCCGCCGTCGAGGAAGGTGCGCAGGTTGCTGCAGAAGCGCTCGGTGATGAGTCGGTTCTCGGCTGCGCTGAGGGCCGAGGTGTGGGGCGAAACCATGACCCGGGGATGGTTCCATAGCGGGCTGTCCTGCGGCAGCGGCTCCACGGCGAAGACATCCAGGCAGGCGTAGCCCACCTGGCCGTTGTCCAGTGCCTCCAGCAGGGCGTCCTCGTCCACCACGGTGCCGCGGCCTACGTTAACGAACGTCGTGCCGGGCTTCATGGCGGCGAACAGTTGGCGGTTAAACAGCTTCTCCGTGTAGGCAGTGCCGGGCAGGGTGTTGACGACGGCGTCTGCCGTGGCCAGGAGGGCAGGAAGGCCGGCGTTGTCCACAACCTGATCGATCCCGTCGATGGGCTCTACGGACCGTTTGGTGCCGCTGACCTTCATGCCCAGTGCGCGCGCGATCCGGGCCGTTTCCAATCCGATTTCCCCCAGGCCGCTGACCACGAGGTTGGAGCCGTTGACGAGCCGGGTGGGGACGCGAAGGGTGGGCCAGGCCTTCGCCGCCTGGTCCTGGGCAAGTTCGGAACTCCGTTTGAAGCCGTTCAGGATTCCCATCGCAGCGAATTCCGCGAGGGGCAGGGCGTGCACTCCGGCGGAGGTGGTGATCCTGAATTTCTGCAGGACGTCCTGGCTGAGGCCGGACGCCTTCACCGCTCCGCCCGCTCCCGCCGCCATGGCATGGATCCATTGCAGTCCGGGATTGTCGCGGGCGATGCGGGCAAGGCCCGCAGGGCTTTCGTTGGGGAATCCGTAGAGCACTTCGGCGCGGTTGAGCATTGCCCAGTAGCGCTCCTCCTGCTCGTCGGTGCGTTTGAAGGCGGGGTCGCCGGCGTGGTCGGCTGGATAGCGTTCCGGGGGCAGGAGGTCGGGCTCGTAAAGGACGGTAATCGAAGGATCAATGGCGCGAATCTGGTCCACAAGCTCTGCTTCGAGCGGGACGGCGATGGCTACGGTCGTACGGGAAGTCATCTGTTCACTATAATGGATAACGTTCGGTAGGTTGGACTTCGTAGGACTTCTGTGAAGCTTGCGAGCCCTGACAGGCGCCCTGGTAGTTGGGCACCGAACTAACTGGTTCCCGGCTGGGACAAACCTTGGCTGCGTGTCAGGTTGGGATCTATAGAGGTTGGATTAGCACGTCAGGAAAACGGGTTTCCGACTTCAACCTGACGTAGCTCATACGCCTGGCTGACGTCAGGTTGGGGTGTGCCCCAACTATGCAAGTGCGGGAGGAACCTGTCTCGAAGCCCTTCCCTGTGGTGCTCCCCGCAAGGCTTGTCTTAAACGCGGTTAGAGGCAGCGGTTCATGTTTCAGCCGTGGAGAACAGGGACTAAGTCAGACAGCTCCTCTCAGCGAGGCAGAAGTCCGATGCAGTTCGTGTAATTACTGGACGGCATGCACTCTTGGGAGTACTCTCACCGCTAACCCTAGACAGAGGTGCATCATGGGCAAGGACGCCAATGACGGGCAGGTTGACGCAACCGGACGCGTGCTGGGCATGAGCGGAGTTGCTATTCTTGCCGTCGTGTTATTGGCGGTGGTTATCATGATCTCTTTCATAGTCCCACCCCTGATGGACCGGGAGAATAGACCAACCGCGGAGATGGCGCTTTCTGGATGGCTGGTCGTGGGATCGGTCGTCCTTCTCGTTGTTCTGATGGCTGTTGCACTCTTGTCGAATTTTGTGATTGGAAATAGATCGATACCAGGGCCTTTGGGCATGCCAGAGGGATCAGTAAGCGCTGTCATCGCCTTAATGCTGCTCTTGATTTTTGCAATAACCTCTATTTACCTTTTTAGTCAGTTGCAAGGTGCGGAAAATAATGGCCGCGATTCCTCGGGGGTGACCTCGGCAGTACTGCAGGGACTCCCGCAGGACAGGATTCTTGAACTACGGGTCGAAAATCCGGCCGCACCGGTGGCGGACCGCACCTACACTGTAAAATTGTCGGCGACGAACCGCGTTAGCGTCGATTTCGCACAAGCAACCTCATTGACGATCGGAACATTGCTGACGGCCGTGGCGGGATTTTATTTTGGGCAGCGTGCCACGCAGTCTGGCATCAAGCAGGCCAAAGACATTAGGGACGGCCAGCGTTCCAAGGCACAAATCGATGGGAAGACGCAGCAAGACATGGCGGTAAGTACCGGGAAAAAGAACGGGGAGAAGACACCTCAAGAAAACCCGAACTTCGGCGGCGAGCCGCCGAAGGAACCTTAGAAAGAGCACCATTCCCTAACAGGGGGCCCTAGTCAGATGACGATCTAGGAAATCACAGTTCTGGTGGGATACGGCGCTTCTTCGAAAAACTGGTGGTTTCCTATTCACGGGGAGGACGTGTGATGGCCGGAGAGCTGGAGTTGGCGGAGTTGGTAGCGGGCCTGCGGGCCGAGCTTGAGCGGGCACGTGAGGACGGCGCGAATGCCGGTATCCGTTTTGCAGTGGGACCGGTGGAGTTGGAGCTAAGCGTTGTCACGGAGAAGAAAGGGACCGTCGAGGGCGGCATAAAGTTCTGGGTCGTTACCGCCCAAACGGGCGGCGAGATATCCATGACCGGCACTCAGCGCATCAGGCTGACTCTCCAGCCCAGCACAGGGGAGGGCCCGTTGGATATTGGCGATGAATCGAAACAGGGCGAGCGGTAAGGATAAGCACGGTGCCCGTTGGATGGGACGTTCGCCGAATAGCGGAGATTATCTCTACCTTCCCGGATGGTCGGGAAGAGCGCGGTTCCGGGTACCGAATAACCGAGGCCCGGGTGCTGACTTGCTGGCATGCGGTGAAGGACGCTATAAGGGTCCGGGCCAGATTCGAAGCCGGCACTGTGGAACCTTCTGCCACGGAATGGGAAGTAAATGCTGGCCCCCCGGTCTTCCTAGGAAATGATATAGCTGTTCTTCCGGTTGCAGCCCCTGAGGACATGAATGCGCGTCCTGTGTTCGTTCCTGCCTACGGACGGGTCAGAGCAGGGCTTGCGTATCCCTCGGCTGTCGCGGTGGGTTTTCCCTCGGCCCAGGCACGGGAAAATCTCAAGCGTGCGGACGGGTCTGCTGCTTCATATCGGGACTCCAAACAGGCCATAGGGAATCTGACCCCTTTGAGCCAGTTGAAATCAGGCAACTGGGAGTTCAGCGTCAGCAACCCCCCACCCGGGAGCACGCAACCGGATAAATCATCTTGGGCGGGCATGTCCGGGGCATCAGTATGGGTTGCTGAGCGTCTGGTCGGGGTGATAACCGAAGACGTCCATCCGAAAGGCGCGAACACCCTCACGGTCTCACCGCTGGCCGGCCTCTGGGAGCTTCCCCCGTCCTTAGCTGCTGGTTCGCTTGAGGAGTTTTTTGAGTGCAGCGATCCGGCCGCTTGGGTGGATGTTTCGGTCGCGGACAGCCTCCAGTCGGTGCTTTCAGATCATTACCGGCAGGTACTTGATATTGCCCCGGAGGGCGGGGCGAAGGACCGGCAGCAGGAACTGTCACGGATGACCGCGTTTTGCCGGGACGAAGTGACAGAGGGGTATTGGTGGTGGCGGGCTCGTCCCTGGGCGGGAAAGACCGCGCTGATGGCAAGTTTCGCCGCGGAGGCGCCGCCGGACCTGCGGGTGGCCTCGTTCTTTATCAATAGTCAGCGGGAGAGCCGGCGGGACAGCCGCGCGTTCAGTGAAGCGATTCTGCCCCAGCTGGATGCTTTGGCAGGAAATGTTCGACCGACCCCCGTCACACCGGGTGCGGAGGATCAGACATTGAACCGGTGCTTGGATGCTGCGGCAAAGGCCTGCCGGGAGCAAGGAACCCACTTAGTGCTCGTGGTGGATGCCTTGGATGAAGATAATTGGACCGATATTGGCGGCATCAGGCCAAGCATTGCTTCTCTGCTGCCCACCAGGACCCCTTACGGCCTGCGGGTTCTGGTTTCCAGCCGCTCGAACCCGGAACTCCCGGTTGATGTCCCCGCCAACCACCCCCTCAAGGCGGAGACAGTCAGACATGAACTCCTTCCATCTCCGCATGCTGCGGAAGTAAAAGAAAGGGCCACGCAGGAGACCAAAAAGATTCTTGGAAGTGAGGGAATCGAAAACGAAGCCCTGATCCTCATCGCCTTGGCCGGTGCACTCTCACCCAAGGAAATCGCAGACATCACCCGTGGGCGCTCCTTCAAGGTTGAGGACGTGCTATCCCACTGCCGTGTCCTCGCAGGCGAAGACCGGCACTTCATCGAAGATACCCCGGAACGGGTTTACGCACTCTCCCATACCACCCTGCCGGAACTCATAAAGGATCTTCTGGGAGAGGATGAAGTGCGCGTCTATCAGGGCCGGATCAATGAATGGGCAAGAAAATACAGCCGAGACGGATGGCCGGACGCTACGCCAGCGTTCTTTCTCACAGGGGCGTACCCTAAGTTCCTTGCCTCCGCGGGCGAGCTGAAACTGCTGGTCGAGTGGGCACTGGACCGTCAACTCCAGACCCGCCTCTGGCAGCTAACCGGTAGCAGTCTGCAGTCGCTGGAAGACATCCGGCTGGCACAGGACCAAAACATCAAGAGGCGGGAGATCGACCTTGCGGCGGCTTTGCGGCTTTGCATGATGCGCAACGAAATCGAGGCCGCCACGACAAACCTGCCCGCCCGGATACCGGTACTCTACGCTCGGATGGGGCAGCACCGCAGGGCATTCATCCTGGCCATGAGCATCAGGGATTCGTCTAGTAGAGAGCAATCGCTCACTGAGATGTCGCAGGTGCAGGCCGACACCGGGCATCTCCATCAGGCCAAGAGCACGGCAAGCGCCATCACCAACCCCCGGGCCCGGTCTGTTGCGTTGGTTCGCATCGCGCGGGCGTGGGCGGGTGCCGGGCAAGACCCCATCCCCGCCCTCGAAGACGCCTTGGACGCAGCCCGCAGCATTAACGACCCTATGTGGCGGTCGAAGGTGCAGCAGGACATCGCGCGGGCTTTAGCGGACGCCGGGCAGGACCCCGCCCCTGTTTTTGAGGAGGTTCTGGACGCGGCCCGCAAAATCGACGACTACGAGGACGACGCCTTTGACCCTGGACGGCGACCGAAGGCGCTGCTGGAAATCGCGCGGGTTATGACGGAGACCGGGCAGGATGCGACGGCTGTCTTTCAGGAGGCCGTGGACACAGCCCGCAACGACGATCCTGCGCGGCGCCCGCAGGCGCTGCTGGGCATCGCCCGTGTGCTGGCGGACATCGGTCAGGATGCGGCCCCCGTCCTCCCGGATGTCCTAAACGCGGCCCGCAACATCGATGACCCTGGGTGGCGCTCTTTAGTGCTGCTGAACATCGCCCGGGTGCTGGCGCGCCTCG
Source organism: Arthrobacter sp. StoSoilB19 (assembly GCF_019977275.1). Lineage (NCBI taxonomy): Bacteria > Bacillati > Actinomycetota > Actinomycetes > Micrococcales > Micrococcaceae > Arthrobacter > Arthrobacter sp. StoSoilB19. Next base: position 105,348 of record NZ_AP024650.1, read on the forward strand.
GGCAGGATGCGGCACTCGTCCTCCAGGACGCCTTGGACGCGGCCCGCCACGAGCTTGTCCCTGAGCAGCGTTCGAAGGTGCTGCTGGACATCGCGCGGGTCTTAGCCAGTGTCGGGCAGGATGCAGCCGCTGTCCTTCAGGAGGCCCTGGACGTTGCCCGCGAGGTTGATGAATGGCGCCGCTCTGACGTGCTGCTGGACGTCGTCCAGGCCTTGGCAGACACCGGGCAAGACTCGGCCCCCGCCCTCCGGATTGCCCTGGCGACAGCCCGCAGCATCACCGACCCTGGGCGGCGATCGAAGGCGCTGCTGGACATCGCGCAGGCTTTGGCAAACGCTGGGCAGGATGCAGCCACTGTCTTTCAGGAGGCCCTGGACGCAGCCTGCAACATCGACGACCCTGGGTGGCGCTTGAAGGTGCTGCTGGATATCGCGCGCGCCTTGGCGGACGCCGGGCAGGGCCCGGCTCTGGCTCTCCAGAATGCCCTGGACGTTGCCCGCGAGGTTGATGAATGGCGCCGCTCTGACGTGCTGCTGGACGTCGTCCAGGCCTTGGCAGACACCGGGCAAGACTCGGCCCCCGCCCTCCGGATTGCCCTGGCGACAGCCCGCAGCATCACCGACCCTGGGCGGCGATCGAAGGTGCTGCTGGACATCGCGCAGGCTTTGGCAAACGCTGGGCAGGATGCAGCCACTGTCTTTCAGGAGGCCCTGGACGCAGCCTGCAACATCGACGACCCTGGGTGGCGCTTGAAGGTGCTGCTGGATATCGCGCGCGCCTTGGCGGACGCCGGGCAGGGCCCAGCTCTGGCCCTCCAGAATGCCCTGGACGCAGCCCGCGAGGTCGATGAACGGCGCCGCTCTGACGTGCTGCTGGACATCGCGCAGGCCTTGGCAGACACCGGGCAGGACCCGGCCCCCACGCTCCAGGATGCACTAACCGCGGCCTCCACCCTGAGCCCCCGACTGGACTCAGGTGCACTGGAAAACCTCGCTCAGGGACTGAGAGAGAGCAACCGTATTACCCAAGCCCTCGGCTCGGCCTATAGCATTCCCGACCCCAAACGACGTTCTATGGTGCTGCTGGATATCGCGAAGGCAATGGTGCACACCGGGCAGGATGCGACCTTCCTCTTTCAGGAGGCCCTGGATGCTGTCCGCAGCATCGACGACCCTGGGCAGCGCCCGAATGTGCTGCTGGACATCGCGCGGGCTATGGCGGACACCGGGCAGGATGTGACCTCCGTTTTTCAGGAGGCCCTGGACACGGGCCGCAACTACTATGCGAGCACCGACGTTTTGGCTTGCATCATGCGGGCACTGGCGGACGTCGGACAGGGTTCGGCCTCCGTCTTTCAGAGCGTCTTGGACGCCGCCAGCAGCACCGAGGACTGGGGGCGCCCGCAGGTGCTGCTGGACATCGCGCAGGCGCTGTCGGACACCGGGCAGGATGCGACACCCGTCCTCGCGGATGCCTTGGAGGCAGCCCGCCACATGCGTGTCCCTGAGCAGCGTTTGAAGGTGTTGCTGGGTATCGCGCGGGCCTTGGCTGACACCGGGCAGGATGTGACCTCCGTTTTTCAGGAGGCCTTGGGCGCGGCCCGCAACACGGAGGTATGGCGGCGCGATGACGCCTTGATGGAAGTAGCCCGGGCACTGGCCGATGCCGGGCAGGATGCAGCCACCGTCTTTCAGGGTGTCCTGGACGCAAGCCAGAATATCGACGACGCCGGGCATCGCTCGGCTGTGCTGCTGGTTATGGCGCGGACCTTGACGAACGTGGGGCGGGATGCGGCCTCCGTCTTTCAGGAGGCCCTGAGCGCTGCCCGCAATGCCGAGAACTGGCGGCGCCCTTACGCTTTGTTGGAAATAGCCCGGGCACTGGCCGGCACCGGGCAGGAGGCAGCCCCCGTCTTTCAGGAAGCCCTGGACGCTGCCCGCAATGCCGAGAACTGGCGCCCCTACGCTTTGTTGGAAATAGCCCGGGCACTGGTCGACACCGGGCAGGAGGCAGCCCCCGTCTTTCAGGAAGCCCTGGACGCTGCCCGCCACATCGATGGCTCTGACTCGCGCTGGCGGGCGCTGAGGGACATCGCGCGGACCTTGGCAGACCTCGGGCAGGATTCGGCCCCCGTTTTTCAGGAGGCCTTGGACGGGGCCCGTAACATTGACGACAGTGGGAGGCGCTCTGAAGCACTGCTGGACATCGCGCGGGCCGTCGCTGACACAGGGCAGGATGCAGCCTCCATCTTTCAGGAGGTCCTGGACACGAACCGCAATACAGTTGGCATCGCGCGGGCGCTACTTGATGCAGATCTGGTGGTGGAGGCTTTCAGATGTCTCGAAATGACGCCCCACCCCAGTGAAGCCGGCGGCAAATTGTGGTTGGAGATTGCAGGAAAGGCCTTCGAATCAGGGAACACGACGTTAGCACGCAGCGCGGCCGCATATTCTCTGGCTATGTCCTCATGGGACTCCACCATTGGCACCATAACCAAGATCGATCCTGAATTGTGGACGGAAATTGAATGCTTTGCTCGGACTAAAGGGTAAGGACTGGTCGAAGCTCCAAGACTTCTGACGTTGTTCCCAGTCAACCTTCCACGAGTTCTAAGGCCTGCTCGAAGGAACCGTATTTGAACCCGGCCGGTGTTCGCCAGCTGGAAGCCGCCGGATACCTGGAGAAGGTCCAGGTCGACCACCACGGGGACACGCGTGGTGCGACCCCATCACCCAGGGCAATGCACTGGCGGTTGCAATTCCCGGAAGCATGATCAGCCGCAAGACAGACGATCGGCTGGTGAATGAACTGGTGGAGCGGGCCCGACTGACGGTCGGCGCCCGGCGCGGGCCTCTCGGAGGTTCCAGCGGTTTTCCTGGCTAGGAGGAGATCATGGATGCCTTGGCCCACACGGCTCATTCTGACCATGCCGAACACTTTGCGTGGGTGGCCGACATACCAGGCTCCGATGTGCCTTTTGACCCCACCTTCATGGAAATTTCTACCGTGAACCGAGTGCTGGCTCAGCACTTCTGACATACGGAATCCGGGAAAACGTCACGAATGCCGCAGGCCCAGCCACCCAGCCCTTTTCCGGGCCTTTCCCCCAGCCTTTGGCCAGCGCCGATAATGGAGATTCTGTAAGGTTGCGACTCCTTGCGCGTTTGGCCGCTACGCCATCCCGAGCGAGACCCGGTTACGTTCGGGCTGGATCTCAAGAATCTTCACGGAAATACTTTGCCCAACTTCAAACTTGCTCACTTGGTTCCCATTCATTGTCTGTGGCAGTCGAGAGTTGTGAATTAGTCCGTCGATTCCATCTCCAAGAGTTACGAAAACTCCAAAGTTCGTGAGGTTCTTGACTGTTCCCGCGATGGTGCTTCCGACCTTAAGCCGCGACCAATCTTCCTCATTTGGGGTTCTTCGCTGCTTCCTAGCCACCGAAGGCTTTTCCACGCCCTCCCGATTCTTTCGAGTATGATTCGCAGCCGTTTGAGGCGGGACCATTGGTGCGGCGCGAGAAGCAGACCTTCCCCGAGGCTCGGGAAGGTCTCCAACTACCTCTATGGCCTGCTGTCGGATCTGGTCCAGGTACCTCTCGTAAGCTTGATCAGCAAGAGCTCGATCGCGAATTAGAGTCCCTTCCTCCATCCGATAGCGCCGGCTGCTATCACCCCTGAATGAAAGCCAGTTGAAGCTTGTGGTTACGTAAAAGTCATCGCCGACTAGAACTTTGGCATGAGTGTTTTTCAACCTCACTACCGCCAATTGATTCTTTCTGCCGGCTGCTGCGTGAAGGCCGGCCAAAGCCGAGTCGATTTTCGGGTTGTCCTCGTAACCCCAAGCAATGGTCACTGGACACCTGTGTGCCAGCCTCTCAAGCTGGCGGATCCACTCTTTCGTTACCACCGCACTCGTTATCCATGGACTGATGATGAGCAGCCGCCTCCGGCTCTTCGTCAAAGCCTCATCGAGAATGAGCGGATGCTCGTATGTTCCTAACCACCGGACTGCCGCTGATTCAATGGTTTTCCCAGCCTCAAGCTGGTCGTCAGTTGTAGCACTAGCCCCGTCCGTCGCTTGTTCCACCGTATCGGCCAGGGCTTGTAGTCGGAGAACCTCGTCACGCCCCAACTTTTTGGCAGGCTCAGGGAAGCCGAGGGAAAGGTCGCTCGGTGGCAAGGGCTGCGGCCCCTCAACTCGGATACCGAGTCGTTCGGCGACGCCCATCCTTTCAAGAGCTACTTCGTGGTCCGGGCTCCAAATGCCGTCAATGTCGATGCCAAGACGAATTGAATCATTATCAATCCCCTTATAGATCAGCAGAGTGGCTTCCTTAAAATACCTCCGGTTCTCCGTGACGCCTAGCGCGCCAAGGATCCTGTTGACCTGGTTCCTGCCCGCCAAGATAGGGCCAAGGTTTGCTGGAGAGAGTTCGTCTATAGTTACCGGCTCACCTGTCGCCGGCGGCAGCCTAAAGAGGCCTTCCGTGTTCCTCGCGTCCCACTCACGTGTAAGGGATCTCTTTGTCCACGCGACAGGAGTGCGGGTAATCCGATCGAACATGACCGACAGGGTGACAACTTTGGGAGCTGCGGCTACTACGCCGTCCACGGCGTCCAGCCCAGGAGGCAATAGTTGAATGTTGCGCTGCTTGTTGTCCTGTGCCCGGTAATCGATCATCTCGAGTTGCAGCAAAGAACTGATTACGTTGGCCGTGTCGGTACTCTCAAGGCCTAAGAACCAGGAAAGCTCTTCTAGGGTGTTTATTCCCTTTGAGACCGCCAGTAGGGTGTATCGCTCCGCCACGCCAAGGTCAGTTGCTCGCTCTGCCAACACGTCGACGGTAAGTACGGAAGCCGGGATAGCGCAGGGCTCGGCGGCCACGAGGAGGTGGCCGGGAATTGCGTGGGCGTGTCGGCGGGCTGCTCGAACCAGTGCGTCAGTCACACAAACTCCATTCCACAGCCCTTGGCATTGCTGATGTGTTCAAGCACTCTCTTGAGTGGCCCATCCTTGGCAGCGCAGAACTCCGAGTCTCCTACAACCCACAGAAGTTCCCTCGCCCGAGAGAGCGCCACGTTGATGCGTCCTTCGCCGAAGGATTCAGCTAGGAACCCCATCTCGAGACGAGCATTGCTCCGGGTGACGGAGAAAATGACGACGTCGGCCTCCTGTCCCTGCACCGCGTCGATTGTCTTTACTTTGACCTCGAGGTGGGGAAGCCGGAGACTTCGGATCGCGCGATCCAGCATTAGAAGCTGTCGCTGGTATCCCGTGAGAACTAGAACCTCGACGGAGGCTCCGTCAAGTCGTCGGACCTCACCTTTGGCGACCTTTTCGTCGAGCTGGCGGAGGCGGTCGCACACGATATCAACCTCGACTGAGTTAGAGGAACTTCTAACCTGTGACGAGTCCTCATATCGTTTCTCTCGTCTGCTAGTCGAATACCAAACGACCCGAGATTGGTCACGAAGCGCATGTCCGTCTAGGGAGGGATGTGGGTCATGCACCAACTGCTCGCCGTAAAAGGTCTTGGAAATCAAATTCCCTATGGGAAGCGCCATTCGGTGCTGAGTGATGAGGCTGGCCCGACACTCTTGGGGTGATTCAGCCACCAAGATACTAAAGAGGGAATCAGTTCCAAGGAGTTCGTTGAGATCATAGGCTTCGACAATTTCAGGGTAATCCATGACCTCTTCGCGCATGGGTGGGAGTTGCTTAGTATCGCCAACGAGAACCCACCGCCTTGAACGGACCATCGGCACGAAGAGTTCAGTCGACGTCGCTCGGGAAGCCTCGTCGACGATACAAAGATCGAAGTCGATGTCGCGGACGTTCTGGTTGCTAAGGAAGCCCATACAAGTGCCAGCGATAACAGATTGTTTAGGTAAGAAGAGCAATTCAGCTGAACGGGGATCCTGGAGACTGGCGAGCCAATCTGCTTGGGCATGCATGATGTCCCTCAGATTTTCGGCCTCCGCCTGGCCGTCCAAACAGGATGTGGACAGTTGTGTGAGCCCACTTATGCTAAGCGGTACATCGACTCTTACACCCTGCCTTTCCACGTGGGCCTGAACTGCCTCTACTGCCGCATCAGCGGCCTGCTCAGCTCTCGTGAGCCGATCCCGCAGTTCGTCCGCGACGTCATCGTCGCCTGTCGCGGAGTCGAATGCTTCGAGCTCCTCTTGGCGGCGGTCCTTCAGTCTTAATGCGGCGGCAGCTTCCTCAGCAGCGAAGGCAAGGTGGAGGCGTGGGGCTGAGACCCCAGCCGAAGCAACGAGTTGTTCGAGTCCCTGCGCAGCCCGCTGCCTGACCTCCGCGATCCAAGCCCGCAACTTATTCGGTAGCAGTAGGTGAGCCGCGTCTACGGCAACCCGATCCTCACGTGTGGAAAGACGGACGATGCCAGATACACCGGCTTTGTCTAAGCGACTTACTGCGTTGTCCAACGCAACGTGCATCTGACTTACGAGCAGGATTCGGTCGTTTGGCCGGGCCTGAAGATGCTGTGCAACCAGCTCACATATAAAAGAGGTCTTACCAGTTCCCGGGGGACCTTCCACCAGAAAGAGATCCGGGGCACCGAGGGCGTTTGCCACCGCCACGCGCTTGTCATCGTCGAGGTTCACGTGCTGGGATGCAAATTCGACCGGACGAGAAGGGGAACTTCCTGATGGATCTAATACGAGACTCCGTAGATCCGTGCGGAGGCTTCGTTCGTCTCGGATGGCGCCGAGTGCTTCTCGTTGCCGTCGCACAGCCGAGGTAGAGGCAGTGCGGTTGCGGACGAGGAGACCGTCCTCGGGAAAATCGTCAGGATTTCCATTTATTCGGACGAGGGCTTCATCACCGTCAACCTCCTCCACGTTGCAGGGCACGTTGATCGTGGATGGACGTGAGTTATCGCGGGCCAGCAGATCCTGGTCAACGATGTCCTCGCGAGGTTCGTTGGTCAATCGCAGTTTCGCAGTGTTCCATGAACGGGACTCAAGGCTGTAACCGACCGGGTCTTCCAGCTTCCGGTCCAATTCCTCCTTAGCCTCGATGAGCCGTGACCACCCGTCGAGCCGCGCTTGGCGAAATCGTTCACTTTCACGGTCTTCAGCATCCTGGATGGCTTGGCTCAGAAGGCTACGCAATGCCCTGGCCGCTTGAATTGCAGCAAGCTGCTGCCTTGGTGGTCGTGCCGTCCAGATGTATTCGTCCGACGGAAGGAGTACTGCTCCGGGCATTCGCCGGCGGCGCTCCAACTCGTAAAAGTCACGGACGCCTGCTCGATTGCACACCATGCCCTGACTCGTGTGTTGCACATGAAGAAGCAGCTCGTCTCCTACAAGATCAAATTCATCGGGTGTAAGAGGTGCCCCCGGCCCTGGCATCGACACGGACCTGCGGGGCACGGCGTACGTCGCACTACCCATAAGGGTTTCGACAGTTTGCTCGGGGCTTAGGTCCAGACGTTCACGTTGCAGTTGCGCTCTTGCTTGCGGTGCAAGCGTCAGCACCAGCTGGGTCTGGGCGCGCCATTTCCTGCTTCTATCGGTGTGCATCTTCCGCAGCTCGAAGTCTAAAATCTGGCCGTCCTTCGGCCTGACGCTCGGGTCATTGCTCAGGCAGCGCTTCAGGAGATCCATGGCGCGGTCGGGGACGTCAATGCCGTCGCGACTATCCGAAAGTGCCCTGTCGATGTCCGAATACGTCTTTAACTCGAAAGGAACAAGACAGCGTAAAAGGGTTGCCGCCAGTCCATGAACATCCCTATTCGAAGCTGCCTTCGTTACTCGCTCAGGTGGTGCAAAGGGAGTTGAAGCATGATCGACAACTGTTGCATCACCTGGAGCTGCAACTTGGCTTTTGATCTTGCTGATACCAAAGTCAGCCAGAAGCGGCTTGCTCCCGTCCCAAAGAATGTTTGTTGGTTTGATGTCCCGGTGGAGCACATTCTGAGCGTGCGCGTGGGCCAGGGCATGTGAGAGGGGAAGCCCGACATTTTCGCACAAATCGTCCCACCCAGGGGGCTCATCGAGAGCCGCTAGCCAATCGACCAAGGTGCTCGGAATCCACTCGAGCACGATGTAGTAAACGCCCAACGAGGCGTCGAAACCCTTATCGAGAAGACCGGTGATATTCGGGTGATCGAGCCTGGCGAGGGCATCCGTCTCCCTATGAAAGAAGACAGTATTTATAGGGTCTTGCGTTCCTGGGATTACCTTGACGGCAACAAATCGTCCGTTGTCGACAAGGTCGACAGCCTTGAAAACGTCACCCTGTCCACCCTGCCGCCGACTACCAATAATTTCCGCGTACCGACCAGCGATGAACTCTTGCGCCATTCCCCCACCTTGAACCAAGAATACGTGTGCTTCATCATCCTAGATACAAGCACCGACAGCGCGGATTTCCAGGCTCCAAGAGGACAATTTGCGCAAACCTTGATGTCCATCCAGTCTTCAGGATTTGTCATCGTGCCAAGGGTATCGACCCAGGGGATGGATTGCGAGCAGGCAGATATAAGCTCAAGGCAGTAAATGAATTCGTTCCATCGTTGGGCGCAGAATTTGCTTGGAGCAGAGAAGCTTTCCGCGGGGGAGGAGACGGGCTTACTCCACTCTTGCTTGACGGAGGTATTGGCAGACGGTTTCCCTGTTGATTCCGTGGTCACGTGCAAGGACGACTTTCGGGATGCCATTGCCGGCGGGGTGGACGAGTTCGGCCGCCCGCTCCGGTGTGAGCGTCTTCTTCCGGCTCTTGTGGACGCCGCGCTGCTAGGCCAAGGCAATGCCTTCGCGCTGGCGTTCCCGGCTCAGGGCCCGCTCGAAGTCGGCGAAGGCACCCATGACGGCAGCATAAGGTTCGCCATGGGGGAGTCCTCGCCGGTGAAGACAGGATGCTCTTTGAGGAACTCCAACTGCACCCCTCGTTACGTAAGTCCCTGGACCAGTGCGCGCAGATCGTCGAGGTTCCGGGCTAGGCGGTCCATGCTGTGCACAACAACGGTGTCCCCGTCCCGGACGAACCGCAGCAGCTCGTTCAGCTGCGGCCGCGCGGTGTCCCTGCCGGAGGCCTTGTAGGTGAACAGCCGGTCCAGGACCTCGCCCTCCAGCTGACGTCGCTCATTCTGGTCAAGCGTGTTGACCCGCACGTAACCGATTCGCTGTCCATGCTCGCCGGCCTCCAACCCTTAGGTATGAACGAGTGTCAGCTCGGGCAAGGAAACACGTCAAGACTTCCGCGCAGGCGGACCGGCTCGCACCCGGTGGATTGTCCACGGGCGGCACGGCAAAGCCATCGCCGCTGATGCACGTGTCGGGACGCTCTTCCCGGGAAACAACGCCGCCATGGTGTACGTTGCTCTCTGGTCAGACAGGAAGCCGACAGAGAACAGAGAAGAGAACCGCCAAACATGGCTACCGACTACGACGAAGTCCGCTCCGACGTCAAGGAATCTCAGGAGAGTTCCTTGGAGGCGTTGAAGTCCGCCAGCGCTCCGGATGCCCGCAGCGTCGTCACCGAGCTCGATGAAGCGGACGCCCTGGACGAAGGGCTGACTCCCGGCGGGGAAATCGTCTCCGAGGAGCTCATCGTCCAGGTCATCCCGCAGGGTGCGGACGAGTTCACCTGCTCATCCTGTTTCCTGGTCCGTCACCGGTCCCAGCTGGCACGGCAAAGCAATGGCCAGTGGTACTGCATCGAGTGCGAAGGCTGAGCCCCGGAAACGGCAGAACCGGGCGGCCGACGGCCAGTGCACAAAGTCCCAAAATGATGCAACTGATGCAGTACGCCGTTCTCTACTTGACATAACGTCGGCTATCGGTCAGAGACGTTTTCTTAGCCGAGGCAGGGGAGTGGCTGCCTTCCGATCCTGGGCGGTCGCAGCCCAGGATCGGAAGCAGCACCTAGCGCTTTCCGTATTTACGGTGGACGGCTTGCTTGCTCGCGCCCAGGCACAGCGCGATGGCTTCCCAGGAAAGGCCGGCCTGCCGGGCCTTCCTGACCAGTGACGCTTCTGTTCGCCCGACTTCCTTCTGCAGCTGGGCGACCGCCTGCAGGGCTTCAGCCGGTCCTTTCCCGTCCATGGATGCAACCAAAGTCTTCATCCGATCCACCTCCATGCGTCAACATTAGTTGACGCCAGGGGGTGGGTCAACATATGTTGACGACCTGCCGAGCACTGAGGCTGTCTCGTGAACCCACGAGGAACGTGCGCGTGGACTGGACACCCGAGAGCAGGTGATCACTTCTGTTGGATGCCGGGCGACATCTTGCGCCGGCAAGCGGTCCCACGAGAAACTCGAGGAACGCGCGCTGAATTGATGAAAATTTGGACGGCGGGATACCAGGGAAAACGGAGGCAACGATGCCGCCGCTCCTGTCTGGCGGCAAAGATGCCGCCACAAGATCCCGCAGACGAAAGGATCGGAATGGCAGGAATGTTCGAACTATTTATCGACACCGAATCTGCGTTCAGGTTCCGGCTCACAGCACCAGATGGAACTGTCATGGCAGTGTCCAAGCCCTTCGATACCAAGACCGACGCCGTTGCCGGCATCGCCGCCGTGCGCGAATATGCCGGCATGGGACTGATCACCGACCACAGCACAACAACCACAAATGCGGCACCGCCGGCCACCTGGACTGACCCCGGCAGTCAAACTGACGATTCCCCGCGCATGCCAAAAATCGACTTCCACACCCGCGCCAGGGCGGTCCGCCGGGCCGTCTCGGGCCCCCGCTGGGCCGGGGCAATCCACAGCCTTTCCTGAACCGCCGGGGAGGGGCGCGGGGACCCCTCTCAGCGCCAGCTTTACACAAGATCAACTATCGGCCCTTAGGCCTTGATCAGAGTCTGCTGCGTCCGTCGGCCTCTTGTCCCAACATACGAAGAAGGTCAAGGGTGGTCATCCTCAGCTCCATAGGCGTGCTGGTAAAAGAACGGCGTCAGGTGGACCAGAGGAGTGCTGTCGACTTCTCGGATTAGCTGCCGTGCCTTCCCAATAACCTCCCAATCGTTCAGGGAATCTGGTTCAGGTCGCGGGTTCGATCCATATAAACGGCCGTCAAGGTACCTACCCCTACTTCTTCGTCATCCGATACCGTTCGATCTGCCGCAGCCGCCGCAGGAGGCTGTCGCGCCGCGGGTGCGGGACGGCGTCGGGCCCTTCCGCGGTGAGGTCGATGTGCTTGGTGCCGTACTGCCACAGGAGGAGGTCGTCCAGGAGCCGGTCCGGTCCGGGGGAGTAGCGGTGGTCCAGGGCCTTGCGGACCTCCGTGATGCGGTTGGCACTGAGCAGCCCGGCCAGCTGCATGGTCTGGTTCAGGCCGTGCGCGGCGAGGAGTTCGGCGGCCCAGCCCCAGTCGTCGTCCACCTTGCGGTCAACGTGGGGGAGCAGCGTGCGCCACACGTCCCGGATCCGGTTGGGCGTGAGCGGCGCGGCCCCTTCGCCGTCCACGTCCCAGAAGCTGCGGACTTCCTCATACCGTTCGTGCAGGTCGGCGAAGGCCGTCTCCACGGTTTCCAGCATGGCCGCGGTGGCGGTGAACTGCCGGTCGAAGTGCGGGGTCCAGGCGCGAGGGTCCTCGGCCTTGAACCGAATGTCGTGCTCGATCTCGCTCCATGCGTGGGCGAAGATGGTGCGGATCTGGCACTCGAAAAAGTAGCTGCCATTGGGCTGCAGGTCCGGGTTGAAGACCTGCTGGTATTCCTTGACGGCCTCGTTCTGGATGGTGCGCAGGATGAGGTGGCGGCTGGAATACCCGTATGTGCCGCTCTCGATGGAGCCGATGTCCTTCTCGCGGTCGCCGCGGCAGTCAAACAGCTGCCGTTGGCGCTTGATGATGTTGGCCACGGCGGCGTTCTCGGCCGGCAGCTTGGTGATCACCCGGATGCCCACCATGTCATTCAGCGTGCGGAACGGGTCCGGAAACTTCAGGAGCCGCCGGCCGCCGGGTTCCAGCGGCTCTTCCGTGCGGGAGATCTTCTCCTTGAACGATTCCACCGTCTTGGTGCGGCCGGTGACAAACAGCGGCGTGACCTCGCTGTCCTTCAGCATGTCCCGCAGAACCAGCAAAACGTCCCGGGTAACCAGCTTCAGGGCAGGCCGGACGCGCTCATAGATCTCCACGTTGTGCTGCACCGACTCACGCAGCGGCTCGTCCAGGTTTTCCCAGTTACTCGGCATGGTCCCAGCTTACGGCGGGGGTCCGACAGGAAGCCTTTGGGCCCCCTACGTTTCGGCGGCCGACGTGGACCCGCGCACCACCAGGGAGCTCTCGAGGATGAGTTCCTCCTGCTCCAGCGGCCGGCCTTCCATCAGGCGGCGGAGCTGCTCCCCGGCCTTCAGGCCCAGCAGCGCCGCGGGCAGGTGCACGCTGGTCAGGCCCGGGCTGCTGGTAGCGGAGTACGGCAGGTCGTCGAAGCCGGCAACCGCCAACTCCTCCGGAATCCGGACCCCTTCCACCCGGGCTTCCTGCAGCACACCGTAGGCGTGGGTGTCCGTGGCACAGACGACGGCGGTCACCCCCTGGCGCTGCCAGTCCGGCCACGCTGCGGCAAAGGCCGCCGCGGCCTCGCCAACGTCGATGGTGGTGGCAGGGATATGCTGCGGATCCACCGCCATGCCCCGGGCGGCCGCTTCGGCCAGGAACGCCTCGCGGCGGATGGCAAAAGTTTCGGTTCCGGTCACGCTGTCCAGGTAGGCCACGCGCCGGTGCCCGGCCCCGGCGAGGTGGGCGGCCAACTCCCGGGCGCCCTGCGCGACGTCCAGATTGACCGCGGGAGCAACCGATTCCAGGCCGGGTGCGTCCAGCAGGACCAGGGGCCCGGCCACGGACAGATCGGCCAGGAAGTCCGCGTTCGGTGCGTCAACCAGGAGCCCTGCCGGCCGCAGGGACATCAGCTTCCGGACGTCGTCGGCCTTGGGGAATTCGCCCGAATCGGTGACGGAGAGCAGCAGCTGGTAGTTGGGCCCCAGGGATTCCCGCACCCCGCCGATCACCTTGGCGAAGAACGGGTTGGAGATGTCCGGCGCCACCAGGATCACGATTGAACTGACGCCCTTGGCCAGCGAGCTCCCGATGCCGTCCACCACGTACCCCAGCTCGGCGATGGCCTCCCGCACCCGGGAAATGTTGTCCTCGGACACCCGGCCCGCCGTCTTGCCGTTGGCCACCAAGGACACCGTGGCCACGGAGACGCCGGCCCGCGCCGCCACCATGGCTGCCGTCACCCGCCGGGGCCGCGCCCGCTGCTGCACCTGTTCCCCGGAATCCATACTTCGATCCTATCCGCCGCAGGGAACACCAGGGGCAGCAACGCATCAAGCGTTTGACGTGCGGCAACACCTCCCAACGTTAAGCGTTTGACGTCAGCCGCAAAAGCCTGCCATGATCACTCCCGGAATACTGAATCCCTGCCTCCCCGGCAGGCCCCAATGACGTGGAGAACCATCGTGGAACTAGATCCCCGGCCCGTAGACAGCCACCCAAAGCCCCGGAAGATCATCCTGGACTGCGACCCCGGCCACGATGACGCCGTGGCCCTGCTGCTGGCGCACGGCAGCCCGAACATTGAACTGCTGGCCGTCACCACGGTGGTGGGCAACCAGACCCTTGAAAAGGTCACCCGCAACGCCCTGGCCGTCGGCACCATCGCCGGGATCACCGGCGTCCCCTTCGCCGCCGGCTGCCCGCGGCCCCTGGTCCGCAGCATCGAAACCGCGCCGGACATCCACGGTGAAAGCGGCATGGACGGCCCCGCACTGCCGGAGTCCACCATCGAACTGGACCCGCGCCACGCCGTCGACCTCATCATCGACACCGTCATGGCGCACGAGCCCGGCACCGTCACCCTGGTCCCCACTGCCGGCCTGACCAACATCGCCATGGCCGCCCGCAAGGAACCGCGCATCGTGGAACGCGTCCGGGAAGTGGTCCTCATGGGCGGCGGCTACCACGTGGGCAACTGGAGCGCCGTGGCGGAGTTCAACATCATCATCGACCCCGAGGCCGCGCACATCGTCTTCAATGAAAAATGGCCGGTGGTGATGGTGGGTCTTGACCTCACCCACCAGGCGCTCGCCACCCCCGAGGTCGTGGAAAAGATCGCCGCCATCGGCACCACCCCGGCCAAATTCGTCACCGAGCTGATGGACTTCTTCGCCCACACCTACAAGGACGCGCAGGGCTTCGATCACCCGCCGGTCCATGATCCGTGCGCCGTGGCCTACGTGATCGACCCCAGCATCGTCAGCACCCGCAAGGTGCCGGTCAACATCGAACTGCAGGGCGCCCTCACGCTCGGCATGACCGTGGCGGACTTCCGCGCCCCCGCCCCCGCCGACTGCCACACCAGTGTGGCCGTGGACCTGGACCACGCGCGCTTCTGGGACCTGGTCACCGACGCGCTGGAACGCATCGGCGAGCCAATCACCAAAGGCAACGCGTCCGACGTCGAACGCCAGGCCAGTGCCTCCCTCACCGCCGGAGGGGTCAAGTAAATGACTGCCACGATGACCGAAACCAAGACCGGCCGCGGCAACGTCGCCGCCCTCATGACCGCACTGCTGGCAGCCTGCGTGGCCTTCCAGCTCAACGCCTCCATGCTCAGCCCCGCCCTGGTCACCATGGGCGAGGAGCTCAACACCGACCAGGCCGTCATCGGCCTCTCCCAGACCTGGTTCTTCACCGCCGCCGCCCTCTTCTCCCTCTTCCTGCCCCGGCTCAGCGACATCGTGGGCCGCAAGAAGGTCCTGGTGGGCATGATGGTGCTGATGGCCGTGGGGTCCGTCATCGCGGCCCTCGCCCCGGACGTCACGTGGCTCTTCGTGGGCCGCATCATCCAGGGCGTCAGCGGACCCACCGTGCCGCTGTGCCTGATCATGCTGCGTTCTGCGGTCAGCAACCCGCGGAAATACGGCACCCTGATGGGTCTCATCACCGCGGTCAACGGCGGCGTGGCCGGCGTGGACTCCTTCGTGGGCGGCTACTTCGCGGAGCACTTCGGCTTCCGCAGCATCTTCTGGCTCATGGTGGTGCTGGCCGCCGCCGCCACCGCCCTGATCATGGTCCTCGCGGCGGAAAGCAAGCCTGCCGCCGGCACCCGGATGGACTGGCTGGGCGTGTTCTTCATCGTGGTGGCCGTCGGCGCCCTGCTGACCGCACTGAACGAGGCCTCCAAGCTGGTGGGCGGCTTCTCCGCCACAACGCTGATGCTGAGCCTGGCGCTGGTACTGGTGTCCGCCGTCGCGTTCTTCGCCTTCTGGCGCACCGAACAGCGCGCCGCGCAGCCCATGGTGGAAACCGTGCACCTGCGCCAGCGCTCCACCTGGGCTCCGCTGCTCACCACCACGCTGACCATGACCGGCATCTTCGCCGTCATCAACGGCATCGTTCCCGCCTACGTCCAGGCCGCCAACCCCGGGTTCGGCGTGGGCCCCACCGAAATGTCGCTGATCATCCTCACCCCGTACGCCCTGCTGGGCTGGCTGGTGGGCCCGATCAGCGGAAAACTGGCTCCGGTCCTTGGCTACACCAAGGTGCTCCGGATCGGCCTCCTGGGCAGCATCGCGGCGCTGGCGCTGATTGCCTTCCTGGGCCTGGACAGCCTGCCCCTGATGATCGCCGGCACGGTCTTGCTGGGCATCATGTACGCCGGTACGGTCAACATCATGCTCAACGGACTCGGTGTTGTCCTCTCGCCCGCCGGAAACCCCGGCTTCCTGCCCGGCATGAACGCGGGCGCGTTCAACCTGGGCGCAGGCCTCAGCTTCCTGATCCTGCCGGCCGTGCTGGTGGCGACGTCGGCACTTGGCGACGCTAAGGCCTCCTACCTCACCGTCGTGGTCGTCGGCCTGGCACTGACCGTCGCCGCCTTCGCCGCGTCCCTGCTGATCCCCAAGCCGGTTGAGGCTGAGGTGACTGAATGAGTACCGCGGCCGGCAGCACGGGCCGGATCGTCGTCGTCGGCTCCCTCAACGCCGACCTCACCATCTACTGCGAACGCCTGCCGCAGCCGGGCGAAACCGTCCAGGGCAACGGATTTGCCGTGAACCCGGGCGGCAAGAGCGCCAACCAGGCGGTGGCCGCCGGCCGACTGGGCGGCCACGTCAGCCTGGTGGGTGCCGTGGGAAAGGACGCCAACGGAGCCATGCTCGAGGCCTCGGTGGCAGGGGCCGGCGTGGATGTGGGGCACGTGCGGACCTCCACTGAGCCCACCGGCGTCGCGGTCATCGCCGTGGACGCCCGTGGCGAGAACAACATCATCATCTCCGCCGGGGCCAACGGCACTCTGTCCCCGGCCGACGTCGCGGACGCCGGGGACGTGCTGGAGGAGGCCGCCGTGGTGAGCCTCTGCCTTGAGGTCGGCATGGACACGGTGCTGGCCGCAGCCCGGGCAGGGCACGACGCCGGCGCAACGGTCCTGCTGAACCTCTCGCCTTACGCGGAGATTCCGTCAGCCCTGGCCGGATTGGCTGACGTATTGCTGGTCAACGCCCACGAGGCCGCGCTGTTCCTTGGTGTTTCCGTGCCGGGTGCCGGGGCGCCCGCCGACGAGTGGGAAGCGGCGCGGGAGCGGTTTGCCGCCCGGGGCATCCAGCAGGTGCTGGTGACGCTCGGTTCGCAGGGCTCCGTGGTGCTGGACTCGCTGGCGTCTCCCGGCTCCCGCGTGACGTCCGTTCAACCCACCCAGGTGCACGCGGTGGACACCACCGGTGCCGGGGACGCGTTCACGGGAGCAGTTGCCGTGCGGCTTGCGGCGGGGGATGCGCTCGCCGATGCCGCCGCCTTCGCCTCCGTTGCCGCGGCCCTGGCAACCACCCGCAAAGGGACCCAGGCAGCGTACCCGGACACGGCCGACGTCGAACGCCGCCTCCGCGCGTCCTGACGCCGCCGGCGGGGCCGGCCGGTGAGGCTAGGCCCGCGCCTGGGCCCGGACCGAGGCCCGCTCCACTGGCGGGCAGTGGATCTTGGCGGCCCCGTCTGTGGCGGCGTCGATGCCCAGGAGGGTCCGCACACCGGCCGCGCCCAGCTCATAGTGCGGCAGGGACACGGTGGACAGCGGCGGGCGAAGGTGGGCGGCGATGACCTCCTGGTTGTCGAAGCCCACCACGGCCATGTCGTCCGGGATGGACAGGCCCCGCTCCCGCAGGCCGTCGTACAGGCCCATGGCCATCCGGTCGTTGTAGCAGTACACCGCCGTCACGTCGCGCTTGAGGAGTTCCGCGGTTGCCCCGTAGCCGCCCTCCTGGTCCGGATAGGCCTCCATCACCAGCCCGGGATCGAACGCCACCCCGGCATCCTCGAGGGCTTCGCGGTAGCCGGCCAGGCGTCCGTCCTTGGCCGGAGCGGGAATGGTGGCGTTGATGAAGGCGATGCGGCGGTGGCCGTTCCGGAGCAGGATTTCGGTGGCGGAGCGGCCGCCCTGGACCTCGTCCGGAACCACGGCGCGGGTGCCGGGCTCGTCGGAGAAGCAGTTGACCAGGACGAACTCGGCTTCGCGCAGCGGCTCCGGTATCTCGGTCTGCCGGTGGAACCAGGTGGAGTACAGGATGCCGCGCACCTTGTACTCGAGCATCATCTTGATGGCGTCCTGTTCCAGTTCGCCGTTGCCCTCGGTGTTGGCGATGAGCAGGGCGTACCCGTGCTTCCATGCCTCGTCCTGGGCGCCGTGGATGATCTGGCCCGCGAAGGGGGTGGTGGCCACGCCGTCGGCCACGAGCCCGATGAACTTCGAAGTCCCGCTGACCAGCGTCTTGGCCATGGCGTTGGGCCGGTACCCGAGGGTGCGGATGGCGTCCTTGACGCGTTGCCGGGTCTCCTCGGCGATCCGGGCGCTCTTCTTCTTGTTGACCACCAGGGACACGGTGGCCGTGGAGACTCCGGCGGCTTCGGCCACTTCGCGGAGGGTCACCGGATGGGCGCGTTCTGGCATCCGCGGCGGTTGGGCGGTGGGCGCCGGCCCGCCTGGCTTGTTCTCCGTTGACATCTTCTGGCCTCCGTCTGGAGTATATCTGCCTGCCGTGGCCGTCATCCCTTGGTCGCCCCGCTTTCGAGGCCCTGGATCATGGCCTTGTTGAGCACCAGGAACACCAGCAGCAGCGGCGTGATGGTGACGCACACGGCGGCGAAGGTTGCCGTCCAGTCCACCTTGCCCATGGCGCCGATGTAGTTCTGCAGGCCCAGCGGAATGGTCTTCAGCTCCTCGGACAGGACGAACGTGTTGGCGAAGATGAAGTCGTTCCAGATGAAGATGCTGTTGACCAAGACCACCGTGACCACGGTGTTCAGGGACAGCGGCAGGGTGATCAGCCCGAAGATCCGGTAGGGCCCGGCGCCGTCCAGGGAGGCCGCCTCATAGGTTTCCTTGGGGATGTACTCGTAGAACGAGCAGAACAGGTACACGGACATGGGCAGGGAAAACCCGGCCAGCGGGATGATCATGGACTGGTACGTGTCCAGCAGGTTCACCGTGGAGTAGTCGATGAACAGGGGGACCAGGGCGATCTGGACCGGCACGATGATGCCGATCAGGAACAGCCCGCGGACCAGTTTGCTGAGCCGGAAGCCCAGCACCTGGATGGCGTACGCGGCCATCATGCCCAGCAGGACGATGAGCATGTTGGCGCCCATGGTCACCACGAAGCTGTTGAGGATGTTCCGGCCCAGGTCGCCTGTTTCGAATGCCCTGGCGTAGTTGTCCCACGTCAGGGCGCCGGGCAGGGCGAAGGGGTCGCCGGTGGCGAAGTCGTGTTCGGTGCGGAGGCTGGTGAGGAACAGCCACGCGAGCGGGTAGACCTGCACGATCACGATCAGCATGATCAGCACGCGGGACAGGGTCCGGAACAGGTCCGGCCGGCGCCTGCGGCGTGGTGCGGCCGGCGTGGGCGGGACGACGGCGGCGGGCCGGGTGGGCGGGGCTGCCTGGGTGATCATGCGTCTGCCTTCCGCTTGAGCAGGAACAGGATGAGGCCGACGGCGACGAGGCACTCCACCACGATGAACACCGAGATGGTGCTGGCGTAGCCGAAGTCCGTGCTGGTGAACGCGGTCTTGTACATGTAGGTGGTGAGCAGTTCCGAGGACTGGCCCGGACCGCCGTTGGTCATCAGGTAGGGGATGTCGAAGCCGCGCAGCCCGTAGGTGGTGGCCATGATCGTGGTGGTGATCCACACCGGGCGGATGTACGGGAAACGGATCCTGGTGAACAGGGTCCACCGGGAGGCGCCGTCAAGGACCGCGGCTTCCTCCAGCTCCTTGGGCACCGCCAGCAGCGCCGCGTAGATGATGAGCATGTACAGCCCGGTGAAGCGCCAGCCTTCCGGCGCGGACACGGCCGCCAGGACGGTATTGACGTCCGAGAGCCAGGGCCGTTCCAGGCTGCCCAGCCCAATCCAGTGCAGGAGCTGGTTGAGCAGGCCTACCGGCTCCAGCGAGTAGATCCGCACGAAGAGGAAGGCGATGGCCACGGTGGAGATCACGGCAGGCAGCAGGTACAGGGTCTTGATGAGCTCCCGTCCGCGGCGGAGGGAGGTAAGGAGGCTGGCCACCACCAGGGCGCCTCCCAGCTGCAGGACCAGGCAGATGGCCAGGTAGAGGAGGGCGTTCAGGAACGCCCGCCAGAAGATGTCGTCCGCGGTGAACATGCGGAGGTAGTTCTCCAGTCCCACGAATTCCATGTCGCTGATGCCGTTCCAGGAGAAGAAGCTCAGGAACAGGGACTGGAGGATGGGAAAGAGGACGGCCGCGCCGTACAGCAGCAGCGGCGGGAGCAGGAAGACCAGGACTGAGGTCCTCGATCTGTTGGGAAGCATCCTGTTGGGGAGCATGGCTGGCCTTTACTTGAAGAACTTGGGGGCGTTCTGGGCGATGGTGCTGTCCATGGTCTCCGTGAACTGCTGGGGCGTGATTTCGCCCTGGACCAGCAGGACGAGCTCCTGCTGCAGCCGCCCGTTGGTGGTGGGGTCCAGCTGGGTGTCCCAGGGCATGGCCTGCTTGGCGCCCAGGTCCTTGGCCTGGTCCAGCGCCTTCCGGTACAGCGGCGTGGCGTTGGCAGGAATGGCGGTTTCGACGTCGGTGGTGGGGGAGAGTGCCCCGGTGGCGGCGTATTCAGCGGGGTACTTCTGCAGGGCGAACTTAAGGAAGTCGCTCACCAGCGGATCGTAGGTCTTGGCGTTGACCGCCATGCCGATGCCCGACGGGGACACGAACTCGTTGGCCGCCGTCACCGAGCCGGCTGTGGTGGGCAGGGTGAAGAAGTCGATGTCGTCGCGCACGGCAGGGTTGAGCTTGTCCGTGGCCAGGCTGGGCAATTCCCAGGTGCCGATGTTGTACATGGCGGCCTGGCCGGAGGTGAACTGGTTCTGCGCGTCTGAATAGCCCTGCGCGGAGAACCCGTCCTGAAAGCACTTGGCCTTGCCCAGTTCCGCCAGCCAGTTGACGGTCTTCTGTCCTGCGGGGTCGGTGAACTTGGCCTCGCCCTTCTTCAGTTTCTGGACGAACTCCGGTCCGGCTGCCCGGAAGGGCTGGTAGGCGGCGTACCGTTCCAGCGGCCACTGGTCCTGGCCGTCGATGGCAATCGGCGTGATGCCGGCGCCGCGGAGGGCGGTGCACATGGCGGGAATGTCGTCCAGGGACTTGGGCACGGCCACCCCGGCCTTTGCCAGCAGCGCCTTGTTGTACCAGATGTATTCCAGCTCGTACTGGAACGGGATCATGTACAGGGATCCGTCGTCGAACCGCTGGTAGTCCAGGGCCCCGGGGCGGTATTTGTCGTAGATGTCCAGTGTCTTCAGCAGCTTCTCGGCGTCCAGCATCTTGCCCTGCTTTGCCAGCTGCTGCGCGAACGGAGTGGCGTCGGTGTCGAACAGTTCGGGCAGCTTGTTGGCCGCCGCCAGGGTTTCGAGTTTCTGGATGTAGGAGGGGCGGTCCGGGGTGGTGATCAGGTTCAGCTTGAAGCCCGGGTGGTCCTTGCCGTAGTCGTCGGCCAGCTTCTTCATGATGTTGATGACCGCGCCGTCGGCCGGGCGGGACAGCAGCCACGAAATTTCGCGGGGCTTGATCTCGCCGGTGGGGGCGACGTTGGTGGAACTGGTGGAGCTTCCGCCCCCGCAGCCGGTCAGGGCCAGGGCGGTGACTGCTGCGACGGCGGCAGCGCGGAACAGGTTCTTCATTGCGGCAATCTCCCTTGATTGGAGTGGATCATGTGGAACGGGTCGGGTGGAACGGAGGAGTGGTATTTCAGTTGTCGGTGCGCTTGCGTACTTCGAGGTCGGTGACGGTAACGCATCCTTCGCCGGCGAACACGCCTATTGCGCCGGCGGGAAGGTCGTAGATCCGGGTGCTGAGCGCCACCTGGCGGTCCACGACGGCGACGCAGAGGTCCCCGTCCACCACCACTTCCAGCGTGTGCCGGCCGGGTGGAAGGTTGCAGGGGCGTTCGAGTTCGATGGCGAAGGGAACATCGCCGGACACGTGCCACTGGGCGTCGCCGGTGATGGTCCGGGGCCAGCGGTCGAACACCAGGCGCCCGCGCTTCGGTTCGAGGCGGAGGACGTAGGAGCGGTCACCGTCCGGGCTGGAGCGGAGCAGCATTCCGCATTCGGTGGTTCCGGCCTGGATATCGAACACCGCCCTGGCGTGGAACTGGGCGGGCAGGTTGTTGGTGGCGACGGCGGCACCGTAGCCGTCCGGCACGTCCAGCCGGAGGGGCAGCCCGGTTTCAAGCTCCAGCGGCACGTCGTCCCAGAAGCTGTCCACCAGCTCGTCGGCGAACCCGAACGCCAAGGTCCCGTCCGGGTTCTGCCGCGCCTCCAAGACCGCCATGGTGCCCGCCCACTGCCAGGCGCCGTCGTCGGAATTCCCTTCCTTGCTGGCAATCCAGCCGAAGAAGAACCGCCGGCCGTCCCGCTCTGCCGTCTTGGAGGCGTAGAAGGCGCGGCCGTCCACGCTGTCCAGGGCGGGGACGGTCCACGGGCCGGTGGGGCTCTTGGCCATGCGGTACCTGGTGGTGAAGGTTTCGGAGAATTCCGAGTAGACCATGTACCACCAGCCGTTCCATTCAAAGGCGTCGGGGCAC
Source organism: Arthrobacter sp. StoSoilB19 (assembly GCF_019977275.1). Classification (NCBI taxonomy): domain Bacteria; kingdom Bacillati; phylum Actinomycetota; class Actinomycetes; order Micrococcales; family Micrococcaceae; genus Arthrobacter; species Arthrobacter sp. StoSoilB19. The sequence goes on from NZ_AP024650.1 coordinate 127,423, forward strand.
TCGTGGGTGATGTAGCGGCGGGGGTCCCAGAACGGGTCCGTGTGCGTCCAGGTCATCAGGTCGGTGGAGACGCACTGGGCGATGACGCCGCGGCGCCGCTCGGGCCCGTCGGAGTGGCGGGCGGCGAGCAGCATCCGCCACAGGCCGGCGGCTTCGTCGCGGAAGACGAAGGGGTCCCGCCAGTCAGCGGATTCATACCCGGTGGGTGCCCCGAAGGTGAGCCCGGGGTGCTTGGTCCAGGTGTCCATGCCGTCCGTGCTGGTGGCGTGCATGACCAGCTGCAGGGGCAGCCCGTCGGTGCCGAGGTTGGCGGGGTTCTGTCCGGTGTAGAACAGGTGGTGCACCCCGGACCCGTCGGCCACGATGCTGCCGGTGTAGCAGTTGAAGTCCGGCTCCTCCGTTGTTCCGTGGGGGAGGGCCACCCCGTGGTCCTGGAACTGGGTGAGGTCCTTGGTGGTCACCAGGTTCCAGGCGGTGCCCGGCTTGGGTTCGGCCCGGACTTCGTGAAGGTAGAACAGCCAGAACTCGCCGTCCTTCTGGAAGGGGATAAGGTCTCCAACCCAGGCATCGGCGGGCTGGAAGAAGACGGGATAGCTCATCGGCGGTGATGTCCATTTCTGCTAAAGCGTTTGATCACCACGAAGGTAGCGTGGAATGCGCCACTTGATCAAGCGTTTTAGCAAAAATACTTTCCCCGGTCGTTTTCGGCCGCATTGGGACGGGTGCCATTTTGCTGAAACGCTTGACCAGTCGAGTGGATGGACATTACCCTCTCCAGCTAAAGCGCTTAAGCACGGCGGTGAGTCCTGGGCTGACGAGGGTCCCGGCGCCGTCGAGCGCCCCGGCGATGACGCCGGCCATGAGAGGAAGTCAACGATGACCCACGCCCTGTCCCGCCGCCACGTCCTGCAAGGTTCAGGAGCAGGCGCGCTCGCCCTGTTCCTGGGCAACGGACTGACCGTCCCCGCGCGCGCCCAAACCTCACTGCGGGCCGCCTACCACATGACTCCGCCGTCGGGCTGGCTCTGCGACCCGCAGCGTCCGGTTCACCTGGACGGCACCTACCACCTCTACTACCTGCATTCCGAGCAGAACAACGGCCCCGGTGGCTGGGACCACGCCACCACCGCGGACGGTGTGGCCTTCACGCACCACGGGGTTGCCCTTCCACTGCAGCCGGACTTTCCTGTCTGGTCCGGCTCCGCAGTGGTGGATACGGGCAATACCGCAGGCTTCGGAACCGGTGCCGTCGTTGTGCTGGCAACGCAGCCCACGGGCGGCATCCGCAAGTACCAGGAGCAGTACCTCTACTGGTCAACGGACGGCGGCTACACCTTCACCTCCCTGCCCGAACCGGTCATTGCCAACACCGACGGGCGTACGGCCGTTACCCAGGCGGAAATTGAAAATGCGGAATGGTTCCGCGACCCGAAGATCCACTGGGACGCGGCCCGCGGGGAGTGGGTGTGCGTGATCGGCCGGGCGCGCTACGCTGCCTTCTACACGTCGGTGAACCTGCGGGACTGGCAGCTGAAGCGCAACTTCGACTACCCCAACCACGCGCTGGGCGGCATCGAGTGTCCGGACCTGTTCCAGATAAAGGCCGACGACGGGACCTGGCATTGGGTGCTTGGCGCCAGCATGGATGCGTACAGCATCGGGCTGCCCATGACCTACGCCTACTGGACGGGAACCTGGGACGGTAACCAGTTCCTTGCCGACGACGTGGACAATCCGCAATGGCTGGACTGGGGCTGGGACTGGTACGCGGCGGTGACCTGGCCTGCGGCCGAAGCACCGGAGACGCGCCGCTACGCCGTTGCCTGGATGAACAACTGGAAGTACGCCGCCCGGGATGTCCCCACCGATGCCACGGACGGGTACAACGGACAGAACTCGGTGGTGCGCGAACTGCGCCTGGAGCGCCAGGCAGGGGGCTGGTACAGCCTGCTGAGCAGCCCCGTCAGGGCGCTCGCCGGGTATGCCACGGCCACCACCGGGCTCCCGGACCGGACCGTGGAGGGGAGTGCCGTCCTGCCCTGGAACGGCCGCGCCTACGAGCTGGAGCTCGACATCTCATGGGAGGCGGCCACGAATGTGGGGGTCTCCGTTGGCCGCTCGGCGGACGGGACCCGCCACACGAACATCGGCAAGTATGGGGCCGAACTGTACGTTGACCGGGCGCCCTCGGACCTCCCCGGCTACTCGCTGGTGCCCTGCACACGGGCGGCGGCGCCCATCGACCTCAACGCCAAGTCCGTCCACCTGCGCGTCCTGGTGGATACCCAGAGCGTGGAAGTGTTCGTTAACGCCGGCCACACTGTTCTGTCGCAGCAGGTGCACTTTGCGGACGGCGATACCGGCATCTCGCTGTACACCGACGGCGGCCCGGCCATCTTTTCCGGCATCACCATCCGGGAACTGGCGGCCCCCGCGTGAAGGGCTAGGCCAGCGCGTCGAGGGTGACCCCGGTGTGGTCCGCAAGGCGGGCCAGGAGGGCGTCCTGGAACCGGGGGTCGGTGGCCGCCGGATGCGGCGTTTGCCGGTGCTGGTGGTACCAGTAGCCCCCGCTGGCCAGGGCCCCGGGATCATCACTGGTGGCCAGCCACTCCTGGGTCCGGTGCCCCAGTTCCAGGTCATCCGGAGCTGACCGGCCGCCCATCCGCGTGGGTACCCAGCCGGGGTCGACGGCGTTGCTGGCGACATGCGGGACAAGGCGGGCCAGCGCTGCCGACAACGCAGTGACGTGCAGCTTCGTTGTGGAGTAGGAGGCCGTCGTCGTCCGTCCTGCCCAGTCCAGGCCGTCCAGGCCGATGCTGCCGCCGCGGTGCATGCCGCTGCTGAGGTAGATGAGCCGGCGCGGGCCGGGAATGATGGCGGTGAGCAGGTACGGGGCCACCACGTTCACCGGGAGCAGGGCCGCACCGTTGAGTACGCCCGCGTTGTGGATGACCGCGTCGATGCCGCCGATCGCGTTGGCCTGGTCCGCGATCTGCCGGACTTCCTGTGCAACCGCGAGGTCACCGGTGACGCAGTGCGCCCCGCGGTCCAGCAGGTGCTGCACCGCGGGGACGCGCCGGGAGGACCGCGCATGCACGATCACGTCGTGGCCGTCCTGCAGCAGCGTCTCCGCCGCGGCCAGGCCAAGCCCGTCGGTGGATCCGGTGATGAAAACGCGTGCCATGCGCGGCCCTCCCTTGTTCCTGGGTTTGTACCCAGTATCACGGTGTCAGACGGCGTCGGTGGGGGCGGCGCGGTGGTCAATCGCAGCTGTCAGGTCGTCGATGCGCTCCATGGCTCCGTTGAGTTTCTCGACGGCGGCCCACAGGTCCGGATGCTGTTCCCGGACCTGATCCAGGGTTGCACCGGCGGACCGCAGTGACCCGAGGTCAAAGCTGACGTTGGTGCGTGCCCCGGCAACGGCAGCCCGAAGGGCGCCGAACGCGACGACGACATCGGCCACGAGCGACCGGTTGCCGTTTGTTGCCAGCCAGCCCAGGTCGTCGATGGCCCCGATGGCCCGTTCGCCCAAGAGGGCGGAGGACGCCGCGGCTTCCAGCGACGCGGAACGGATCGCCTCGTCCCGCTCCGGGCCCGGGTCCAGCCGGAAGGCGGCGCCGAACGCCTTGGAAGCGGACGCGTCGTCATCTGCCAGCCGCAGGGCTTCCTGGCGCAGTGCGTGCGCCCGGGCGCGTATCCGGGCCGGCTCCCCGCCGTCGTCCCCGCTGTAGCCGGCCACCATGGACGTCAGCGAGGCGGCGACGGCGAGCATCAGCCCTGTCCCCGCCCCTCCGCCGGGTGAGCCTGTGGATTCCGCCAGCGCGCGCGTCCACTCTTCCACCGTTGACCCTTGGGTGGTCACTACAGGTTCCTCCATGCCAGGGACCGTGCCCAGAAAAGTGAGGGGCTAAACGGCAGGGCACGGCGGCACCGCGCGCTTCTGGCCCGGTTTTGATGGGCCTGGCCGCGGAAACACGGGGCTCTTGCGGCGATCCGGGCCGCTAAAGTGGGCCAGTGTGACGCGACGCTACCGCCATGACTACGGCGACGACCCCAGCCAGTGGGGCGAACTCTTCCTTCCCGATCTTCCGGTTGGCGGGAGGCACCGGGGCGTGGTGGTGGTCATCCACGGCGGGTACTGGCGCTCCACTTACGGGGCCGAACTGGGGGAGCCGCTGGCCAAGGACCTGGCGGAACACGGCATGGCGGCCTGGAACCTCGAGTACCGGCGTGCCGGCAACGGCGGCGGCTGGCCGGGCACCTTCCAGGACATCCTGGCCGGCATCGACAAGCTGGCCGACCTGGCAGCACCGCACGCGCTGGACCTGGGCAGAGTAGTGGCGCTGGGCCATTCCGCCGGCGGGCACCTGGCGGTGTGGGCGGCAGGCAGGAACAGGCTGGACGGGCTCGGACCCGCAGAGGGCAGCCAGGTGGAAAACAGCACGGACGGCGTCCGCCTCACCGGGGTGGTGAGCCAGTCGGGGGTCCTCAACCTGGGCGGGGCCGAGCGGCTCAGCCTCAGCGATGGTGCGGTGGCAAACCTGCTGGCCGGGCCGTCGTCGGAATTTCCCGGACGCCACCGCATGGCCGACCCCATGGCCGCGCTGCCGCTGGACGTTCCCGTCTATGCCGTCCACGCGCTGGGGGACGACGACGTCCCCCTCAGCATGTCCACCACCTATGTTGAGGCCAGCCAGGCCGGACCCGTGCCGGCACAGCTGGTCAGGGTGCCGGGGGACCACTTCGCCCTGATCGACGTCACGGCGGAGGCGTATCTCACGTGCCGGGAACTGGTGGGCCGGCTGCTCCGCTGACACGAACTGCTGACCGGTCCGCTTTCTGGCAGAGTATGACCATGCTCACAGTGATCGGCGAAGGCCTTGTTGACGTTGTCCAGCGCGCCTCCGGAATTGAGGCCCATGTGGGCGGCAGCCCGCTGAACGTTGCCGTGGGCCTGGCCCGGCTGGACCATCCGGTGCAGTTCATCGGCCGCTACGGCCGGGACGCGTACGGCGATTCGGTGGCTGCCCACCTGCGCGCCAGTTCCGTCATGCTGCCGGTACCGCCGGATGAGTTGCCCACCAGCGTGGCCACCGCGTTGATTGACGACGACGGCGCCGCCACCTACACGTTCGACCTCACCTGGGAGCTCCCTGGCCTCGCGGACCGGCTCGGCTTCATGCTGCAGGGCACCACGCTGCTGCACACGGGTTCGATCGCCACGATGCTGATGCCTGGTGCCACCGAAGTCCTGGCCGCCGTCGAGTACGCCCACCCCTCGGCCACCATCAGCTTCGATCCCAACTGCCGGCCCAGCATCATCACCGACGTGGACTTCGCGCGGCGGCAGGCGGAGAAGTTCGTCACCCTGGCGGACGTGGTCAAGGCCTCGGACGAGGACCTGGAATGGCTTTATCCGGGGCAGGACGTCCTGGACTCGGCGCGGAAGTGGCTGGCCCTGGGAGGCTCGGAGGGGCCGGCGCTTGTGGTGGTGACCCGGGGCGCGGATGGGCCGTGGGGAGTGTGCCGCGCCGGCGAAGCGTCCGTTCCCGCACCGAAAGTTGACGTGGCGGACACCGTGGGGGCGGGGGATTCCTTCATGGCGGCGCTGCTGTCTGGCCTGGTGGACCGGGACCTGGACGGCGCGCAGAACCGCGGGGCGCTGCGCGACCTGCCCGCCGAAGGGCTGGCCGAACTGTTGGCCCATGCCGCCAAGGCCGCTGCCGTCACGGTCTCTCGGCCCGGCGCCAACCCGCCGACGCGGGCTGAGATGGACCGGCTGGGAACGGGCGAAGAGGGTTAGGAGTCGAATCGGCTGCTCCGCAAGTGCCGTTCTGAGTACTCAAAAGGACACCTGCGGAGCAACCGATGGAGGGAGGGCCTACTCCTTGCCAAGCCCCGCTGCCGAGGTCTTCCCGTCCGAGACGCTGTTGAGGGCCCGCAGATCGAAGATGCCGTTGATGTCCGCCTGCTTGGTGGTGCCGGCAGTCACGCCGTCGGCCAGGAGCTTCTGGTAGGTTCCGGCGAGCGGGTCCACGGTGAAGACGATGTTCTTCAGTGAACGGTCGATGACGTCGGCCTTCAGTTCGGCCCCGGCGGCTTCCTTGAGCGCGGCGTTGATGGCAGTTGCCTTTTCGTTGGCCGGTGCCGCGTTCAGCCACTCGACCGACTTCACATGCCCCTTCAGGAGTGCCCTGACGGTGTCCGGATGGTCGGCGGCGAACTTCCGGTTCACGATCAGGATGGTGGTGGGGAACTCGCCCGGCTTGCCGGACAGTGTGCCATCCCACAGGTCCTTTTCATCGACCAGGACCTTCGCTCCGGCCGTCAGCACCAGCCGTGACGCCCACGGTTCAGGCAACCACGCGCCGTCGAGCTTGCCGTCCTGGAACAGCTTTAGGGTCTGGGCGTTCTCGGTGGGATTGATGGCCACGTCCCCGCTGCCGTCCACGTTGGTCTTGTAGCCCTGGGTGGCAAGCCAGGCCCGGAGGGCGACGTCCTGCGTGCCGCCGAGCTGCGGCGACGCGAGCGTCCTGCCCTTCAGGTCTGCAGCGGAGCCGATTTCCGGCTTGACCACCAGCTGTGCGCCGCCGGCCGCGGCACCGGCGATGATGTTGACGGATTCGCCCTGGCTCTTCACGAAGGAGTTGATGGCCGGGTTCGGGCCGATGTAGGTGGCGTCGATGGCGCCGGCGTTCAGCGCTTCGATGGCTGCGGGGCCGGCGTTGAACACCTGGGTGCTGAGCTTGGTGCTGCCCAGTTCATCGGCGATGAAGCCCTTGCTGACCCCTACCAGGGCGGGGGCGTGGGTGACGTTGCCGAAGTAGCCAAGCTTCAGCTCGGCCGCCGGGTTGCCGGCGGGCGCCACGTCGGCTGCCGGTGCAGCGGTGCCGTTGTTGACGGCGGAGGCGACGGCGGCACCCCCGCCGATCAGGGCCAGCGCGGCTGCCGCGATGCCGATTTTGAGGCCGAGCGGGCGCTGGGGCTTGGCTGACCCGCCGGCGATGATGCGGGTGGATGCTTGCTGGTTTTGCGGACTCTTGTCCTGCGGGTTTGCCATGGGGAAATCCTTTGCTGGGGCTGATGCTGAGACGAGATTACGGAGCGCCCGGCGGCCCCACAATCATTCGTGTCGCAGTGGTTCACGGGGAGACGCGAAGCCTCAATGCGGCGTAGCAGGGCGTTAAAAATCGTCGCGGAGCGTCTTGATTCGGCCCTCCTGGTGCCCCTACGCGGCCTTCACCAGGGGGAGCTCGTCCCAGTGCGTGGTGTAACGGGGCGAACGCATGTCCCGCTTCATGGTCCAGTCCAGGCCCGACTTGATGCCCGCATGCCCCAGCCCGATGGACCCCCGTCCAAACCGGCGGCTCACATCCTCAAGCAATGGCCCGATGCCGCGTTCCTCGTGCCGGTTCTCGAACAGTTCGAGCGGGGGCTGGTTTCCCGTGGGCCGCAGGTCGGTGAGCATCAGGCCCGCTTTGGCATATTTCAGTCCATCCCGGATATTGGGCAGCAGCGCGTGGGCGGCTTTGGTGAGCAGGAGTGGATCCGCGGTGGGCATGGGCAACGAGACGCAGACCGAAGGGTAGGCCTGTTCGTAATCCCTGAAGGGGGACGTGGCAGCGAAGGCCGTCAGCACTTTCGCCTGCAGTCCGTGCTTGGACAGCCTGGCGCTCGCCTGCTGCCCGTAGATGCTCAGAACCTCGCGCAGGCCGGCGGCGGTGGTCACGGGAGTGGCGAAGGAACGGGAAAATATCAGCTGGTCGCGGCCGACGCGCTCCTCCTCCATGGGAATGCACGGGGTGCCGCGCAGTTCCAGGACGGTGCGCATCAGCACCACCGAAAACTTGTCCCTGATCGCCACCGGATCCGCCCGGACCAGGTCCAGCACGGTGAAGATGCCCAACACGTTGAGCCGCTTCATCAGCCGCCCGGCAATGCCCCACACCTCGTCCACCGGCAACCGGCCCATGAGGGCCTCGCGAACGTCGGCCGGGACCGACTCCCAGAGGCAGACCCCGCCAAAAGCGGCGTTGTTCTTGGCCCACTTGTTGCAGAGCTTTGCCAGGGTCTTGGTGGGGGCGATGCCCACGCAGACCGGCACCCCCACGTGCCGCCGCACGGCCTCTTTCATCCTGCGGCCCAGGGCCAGCAGCTCGTCGGGTTTTCCCTTCACGCCCAGGAACGCTTCGTCGATGCTGTAAACCTCCAGCCACGCCGAGTACCTGCCCAGCAGCTCCATCACCCGGGAGCTGATGTCCCCGTAGAGCTCATAGTTGCTGGACTTCGCCACCAGGCCCCACTCCTTGGCCCGCGGCGCGAGCTTGAACCAGGGCTCGCCGGTGGCGATGCCCAGGGCCTTCGCCTCGGGGGAGCGCGTCACCGCGCAGCCGTCATTGTTGGACAGCACCACCAGCGGGCGGCCCTCCAGGGAGGGGTCGAAGGCGCGCTCCGCGGAGGCGTAGAAGCAGTTGACATCCACGTGGGCGATCTGCGGCATCCGCCGCATGAGCACCGGCTTAGGCATGCTGCTCCTCAAACGTGGAATATCTCAGACATGGTGCAGGCACCTGGTGGCGACACCCCAGATGGTCAGCTCGGACAGGGCGGGGACGTGGATATCCGGATATTTGGGGTTCTCCGCCTGCAGCACCACGCCGGTGCCGGTGATGCGGAGGCGCTTAACCGTCAGCTCCCCGTCCAGCACCGCAATCACCACACACCCGTCCTTCGGCTCCAGTGCCCGGTTCACGATCAGTTCGTCACCGTCGCTGATGCCGGCGCCCTCCATGGAGTCCCCGGTGACCCGGACCACGAAGGTGCTGGTGATGTCCTTGATGAGGTGCGCGTTCAAGTCGATCCGCCCGTCAAAGTAGTCCTGCGCAGGAGACGGAAACCCTGCCGCCACCGCCACGGGGGAGATCAGCACCGAGAACAACGAGGCGCCCGCATCTATCACGCGGGGACCGATAATAACGCCCACAACACACCCTTATTCGAATATATGTTCGATAGTTTCAGTGTAGACCCGGAGGCTGACAACGGCACCACCCCGGCCGTCCCTGGACAGCCCGCGGACCCGAAGCGGCCGCCCCGGCGGCGACGGTGCGCAAACCCCCACGTAGACTGGCATCATGCGGCTGGTAGCAAGCGATATTGACGGAACGATCCTTGGGCACGACGGAAAAATCAGCCCCCGCACCATCCGCGCCTTCCACGCCTGCCGCGATGCCGGCGTCGAGCTCGTGTTTGTCACGGGCCGTCCGCCGCGCTGGCTGCACCCCCTCGAGGAGCAGCTGGGCCACACGGGACGGGTGATCTGCTCCAACGGTGCCGTGGTCTGGGACCTGGAGACGGACCGCCTGGTCTCCGCCCGCACCCTGGCGATCCACACCGTCCTGGAGGTCCGCGGCATCATCAAGGCGCTCCGCCCCGCGGCCCTGTTCGCAGCGGAAACGCTCACCGGATTCCATCTGGAACCGGGCTTCATCGAAAACGAATCCAGCGAGCTGCTGGCCGAATTCACCCCGGCCCCGCTGAAGGACACGCTCACCAGTGACGATTCGGTGGTCAAATTCCTTGCCATCGTCCGCGACGGCACACCCGATGATTTCCTCGCCGAGGTGGCACCCGCCGTCGAGCACCTGGCCGCGACGACCCACTCCTCGCCCGGCGTTGCCATGCTGGAACTCTCCCTGCCGGGTGTCAACAAGGCCGTTACCCTGGCCGAGTACGCTTCGGGGCTGGGCATTGACGCCGCGGATGTGGTGGCCTTCGGCGACATGCCCAATGACATCGAGATGCTCCGGTGGGCGGGTCACGGCTATGCCATGGCCAGCGGCCATCCGGAGGCCATCCGCGCGGCGGGGCAGCAGGCACCGCATTTTGACGACGACGGCGTGGCCCAGGTTTTGGAGGCGCGGCTCGCCTCCCTGGGCGTCCAGTTTTCCTGACCGCAGCAGCCCCCCGTATTCACAGCTGCCGCTCACCTGGCGTTTACCTTCGCCCCCTAGCGTGAACCATGGAAAGCAGGCACTACTTACGCCGGCTCATAGGGGGCAACCATGGCAAGGAACGTCAAACAGCACATGGCCGATGGGCCGCACCGGCCAGCAACCCCGGCTCCGCACTGGAAGCAGCTGCGCCAGGGCGACCGGGTCCGCGTCCTGCTTTCTCCCGGTTTTGAGGCGGGCGGCGTGGTGGACACCATCACCGCCGACCACACGGCAGTCTGGGTCCACCTGGACGGCGGCCGCGGCCGGACGCTCCTGCACTGCGGCGACGGGGTGGACATTGTGCCATGCGGGGAAACCGACTGCGCTGACTGACCCGCCGGCCCCAACCCCGCGCGGCTCGGGTACGCTCACATTGTGACCCTGCCCTTTTTCGAGCACAAGGACGACGCCGGTCGGCAGCTACCCATCGCCATGGCCCACCGCGGGTTCTCGGCTGAGGGGCTGGAAAACTCGATGGCTGCGTTCCGCTCCGGCGTCGAACTGGGCTTCCGGTACCTGGAAACGGACGTGCACACCACGGCCGACGGCGTGCTGCTGCTCTTCCACGATGAAGCCCTGGACCGCCTGACCGACGGCAGCGGCCGCGTGGCGGACCTGCCGGCCGCGGACGTCGCCAAGGCCAGGATCAACGGCCGCGAGCCCATCCCCACGTTCGATGAATTGGTGACCCAGCTGCCACACGCCCGGCTGAACCTGGACGTCAAGGACTGGGGCTCCGTCCACAGCACGGCCGCCGCCATCGAGCGGCACCAAGTGCACCAGCGGGTGCTGGTCACCAGTTTTTCGGACCGTCGACGGCGGGCGGTGCTGAAACTGCTCAGCCGGCCGGTTGCCTCCTCCGCCGGCGTGTCCTCCAATGCCCTCTTCACCCTGCTGGGCCCCGTGCTTCCACGCCCGGTGTTCCACCGGCTCATGCGCCGGGTGCTCAGGGACGTCCATGCGCTGCAGGTCCCCGTCCGCTATGGACGGATCCCTGTGGCCACCGCCGGGTTCATCCGCCGCGCCCACGCCCTTGGCCTGGCGGTGCACGTCTGGACCATCAACGATGCCGCGGAAATGCACCGCCTCCTCGACCTGGGCGCGGACGGCATCGTCACGGACCGCGCGGACCTGCTTCGCGAAGTGCTCATGGAGCGCGGGGAGTGGCCGCAGGGCCACCCGCCTGCGCCGGGTTCCTAGCCTCCGGACGGCGCGGTGGCGTCGCCGGTAAGGCCGTCGCGGTCCGCCTGGCCAGGGTCAGTTTCGTCGGTGTCACCGCCCAGGGGACGGTTGGAGACCGGTGCCGGGGCAGCGCCTGTCTTGAGGCCGGGCGCCTTCTGCTTCTCCGCCTCCATGGCATTTGAACCTTCACTCAGGGACGAGTGGACTTCCACGCCGTCATTGGGGTTCGTGGGGTCGGGCACATTCATCTTCTCCGTCGGCTTGGATGTTCCGGCCAGGTCCTCCATGGCGTTTTCTGCTGCCTTGCCGATGCTGTCGCCGATTCCCATCTGACTGCTCCTTCCGACATTGCGTGCCGGCGCCCAGCGGCATACCGGCCCTACTCCTCCAGAATTATCAGCATGCTTACAATTAGTCCAGTGCTGGGGAATCGGACCGCAGCCGGAGAGGAAGGAAGATCAGCATGAGCACTTACCATCCGGAGAATGACCCCGCGAACCCCGACCGCCCGGGGAAGGAAGACGTTGGCGCCGCCCAGCCGCACCTGGCGGAGCAGCGCAGCAGGGAGGCGGCCGGTTCGCCAAACCCCGACCCGGCAGAGGGCAATGTCACCGGGCTGGAACCGGGCGGGGGAGTGCCCCCGGGAGAGACGCCGCCGGCAGAGGACCAGATGAGCCGGGACCAGGGCCACTCCGAATAGCGGTTAATGGCAGGCGCGGCGCCTGGCGTCATGCCATGCGCCGCGCTGCTCGCCTTAGGTGTGAGCGTGCTGTGTGTCAGGAAGTCTCTTTGCCATGGCGGCCCCGCGACTCCCCTGGTCCCGCCAAATGGCGCTCCAGGCCGTCCACGTCCAGCCGCGTGTTCCAGTTGGCCCAATCCTGGGGCCGCACTGACGGCCGCCCCAGCAGGTAACCCTGGCCGGCGCTGATGCCAAGTTCGGTGAGGACCTTGAGTTCGCCCACCGTTTCGATCCCCTCAGCCACCAGGATGGTGCCGATCTGGTCGGTGAAGTCCACCAGGCAGGCCGACAGGGCCCGCTGGAGGCCGTCCTTGTCGACGTCGCCGATTACGTTGCGTCCCACCTTGAGGAAGTCTGGACGCAGGTGGATCATGCGGCTGAGGGCGCCGGCCCCGGTGTGGGTGTCATCGACGGCAATCCGCAGGCCCTTTTCCCGCAGTGGATTGATCGCGGAAATGAACTGCAGATATTCCTCTTCCGGAATGTCCTCGGTCAATTCGAGCACTATGCGGTCGATGGGGAGTTCAATATGGTCGAACAGTTCCGGCAGCCGCGGGTCCATGCAGGAGGTGGGCGAAATATTGAGGGACACATAAAGGTTGTCCGGCAGGTCGCGGGCTGCCGCCGCGGCGGATCCCAAAGCCGAGAACTCCAGGTTTGCGCCCAGGCCCACGGCCGCGGCCTCGGCGAACCACAGTTCTGCAGCGGCACCGTCATCGCTGACGAAGCGCGAGAGGGCTTCCGCGCCGACCACGGTTTTTCCTTCCAGGCCGTAAATGGGCTGGAATGCGGTCATCAGCATTTGGTTCTCGAGCAGGGCGCTGATCCGTGAGATGCTGCGGATGGCGTCCAGCTGCTCAGCGAACTGCGGCGGCAGGGTGGGCGCTGTGAGGCGCATGTCCCTGGCCGCTTCCAGTGTTTCCACGGTGTTGGCATCGCTGCGCCGGGTCTCCAGGAGATACTCCAGCAAAGCGCGTTCCGGCACGCCAGGATTCTCGTCAAGGCTCCTGCTCAGCCGTTGCCGGACAGCGGCTCCCGCAGGATCCGTATCCGCCAGCACGGCAGCGATAATTCCCCATGCCTGTACCCGAACCGACATTAGCAACGCCCCCAGTTGACGAAGTAATGACCCGATGGCCCAATAATGTTCAAATTTCCAAACGCCTTATAAAAGTACGGTGTTGCCAGACCTGAATTTCGCGGCGGCGAAAAACCAGACACCGCACGCTGATCGTATAACGGCGGCCACAAAAGCGCAGTAGTTTTGCGTTACTGGTTAGCGCTTTCCTGCTGGTCAGCCAGCAGTTGGGGTATCTGGTCCGGCGGAACCGGACGGCTGAAGTAGTAGCCCTGCGCGCTGCGGCAGCCAAGCCCGCGCAGGATTTCCGCCTGCTCAGCGGTTTCCACGCCTTCCCATACGGCTTCCAGCCCGCACGCCCGTACCAGCTGCAGCACGGCGGCCACCAGGGCAGGCTGGCTGGGATCGGTCTCCAGCCCGGTAATCAGCGTTCTGTCCACTTTGACCCGGTCCACGGGCAGCCGGCGGAGGTAGCTGATGGAGGAGTAGCCGGTGCCAAAATCGTCAATTTCGATGCCCACGCCCAGGCCGCGCAGCCCGCCCAGCGAGTACCGGTCCAGTTCATTGCCCTTGACGATGGCCACTTCGGTCAATTCGAGGACCACCTGGTCGGGCCTGACCCCGGTCTCCTGGAGCACGTTCCGCACGTCCTCGATGAACTGCAGGCTCTGCAGGTCCGTGGCGGAGATATTGACGCGCACGGAAAACGTACTGTCCAGCAGGCATGCGTCGATCCAGGCCCGGAGCTGCCTCACAGCCGTCCTGAGCACCCACAGGCCCAGTTCCGAGATCAGTCCCGCCTCCTCGGCAAGGGGAATGAACTCGTCCGGCATGATGAAGCCGCGGGTGGGGTGGTTCCAGCGGACCAGTGCCTCCACGCCCTCGATCCGTCCCGTGGCGAGCTCCACCACGGGCTGGTAGTAAAGCGTCAGCGCGTCATCCTTGATGGCGGCCCGCAGGTCGTCCACCAGCTGGCTGCGGAGCCGCCGCATCAGCAGCAGGGCCGGCTCGAACCGGTGCAGCCTGTTCTGCCCTTCGGCCTTGGAGGCATACATGGCGACGTCGGCCTCCATCAGCATGTCCTCCGGGCTGTGGCCTTCACTGCCCACGCTGAGCCCGATGCTGGCACCGCAACGCACGCTGCGGCCGGGCAGTTCGATGGGTTCGGTGAGCGCGGCCAGGATGCGGTGCGCCACGATGGCGGCCTGGTCTGCCGACGCCGACGGCATGACGATCGCGAACTCGTCACCACCCAGCCTGGCGACGACGTCCGCCGCGCGGACCGCGGTCCGGAGCCTTTCGCCCACAGTCACCAGGACCTGGTCGCCGGCCGTGTGTCCCAGGCTGTCATTGATGGATTTGAACGCGTCCAGGTCCATCAGCAAGATGGCGGGGCCTTCATCCGGCGGCTCGCCGCCGGCCGCGGTGCGGGCTTCGAGGGCGGTGCGCAGCGCTTCGATCAGTGCGGACCGGTTGGCCAGGCCGGTCAGCGGGTCCTGCATTGCCATCTTCTGCATCTCAAGGTGCGCCTCGTGCAGCAGCTGGGTCCGGACCTGCACCCGCTGCTCAAGCTCCTCGTAGATGATCTGCAGGTCCTCGGCCAGGAGATTGGTGCCCATGATGATTGCGTCCAGTTCATCCCGGGCGGGTGAGACCTCGATCCGGGAGCTGAGGTCCCCGGAAGCCAGCCGGACAATACCTTCCAGCAGCTGCGAAAGCCGGGGATCGTCGTCGGCAAACATGGCAGGTCCTCCTTCGGCGCCTAGTTGGCCTGGACGTGGTCGGTGCCGAGGGGAAGGCTGACGGTGACAGTGGTCCCGGAGCCCAGGGTGGAGGCGACGTCGATCCGGCCGCCGTGGCGGTCCACGATGTCCTTGGAGATGGCAAGGCCCAGGCCTGTTCCCGGGATGGCGCCGTTCATCGCGTTGGAGGCGCGGTAGAACCTGGTGAATACGTGGTTGATTTCATCGCTCGAGATGCCGATGCCGGTGTCGGCGATGCGCACGGTGGCCCATTTGGAGCCGTCCGCGGCGGCATGGGACTCGCTGCCCACCTCGATCCGTCCACCACTGGGCGTGAACTTGATGGCATTGGACACCAGGTTGGTGAAGACCTGTTGCAGCTGCACTTCGTCCGCGAGTATCTCCGGATCCTCCGGAACGGGGTCCACGTCGATGGTGACGTTCTGCAGCGTGGCCAGCGGACGGAGCGCCGCGGCCACCAGATCCAGGGTCTGACCCAGCCGCACGGGTGCCAGCTGCATCGCGGCGTTGTCCAGCCCGCCGCGGGAGACGCTGAGCATGTCCTCGATGAGGGTGCGGAGGCGTTCGGTGTTGCGGACCACGATGTCCAGCATCTGGTGGACCTCCCGGGACACCGGATGCTCGGTGCTTTCCTGGATCATGTCCAGGTACGCCATGATCGAGGTCAGCGGCGTCCGCAGCTCGTGGTTCACCGTTGCCAGGAAGTCAGTCTTGGCCTTGTCGAGTTCCCTCAGCTGCTTGACCACCTGCTGCTGGCTGCTGATCAGGTGGCTTTGGATGAGGCCGTAGGCGGCGTTGCCGGCCACGTGCTGGATCAGCCCCAGTTCAGCGCTGGACCAGGTCCGGGGCCGGTCCATCATGGCGATCCAGATGATGCCCAGGGAGGAATTTCCTTCGCCGATGGGCACCGCCAGGGTTGAGGCGGCTCCAGCGATGGCGGGACCGGGGCCGGGCCTCGCCTCGCTGCGGGCGGCCGGTTCGTTTCCGTCGGCGGAGAGCGTCTCGGTCCCGGCCCAGAGCATGTCCGCCGTGGCACGGGCGTCTTCCTCGCGTGGAAGGGCGTCAGCGGGCAGCTCCGCGAGGCCCCGCCTGTGCCACCCGGCCGTGATGACGGGGACGCGGTGATCCTCGAAGGTTGCCAGGACAACGTGGTCGGCCTTGAAGGTGCGGCCGAATCCCGCGACGACGTGGTTGGCGATTTCCTGGGGGTCGTTGGTGGCGCGCACCGCGGCAGAGACTTCACGCAACTGCTCCCGGAGCGCTTCGGCTTCCTGCCTGGAGGCGCGGCGGCGGGATACCTGGTCGATGAGGACGGACGCGCGGTGCACCAGCTCCTGGGGTGCAGGCGGCTTGGTGATGCAGTCGTGGACACCTGGCGGGTTGGCAGCTGCGATCTCCGCGGGGCTGTCCAGGTCCACCATCACCAGGACCGGGGCGGCGGACGTGGTGGTGGACAGGACGCCGGAGAGGAAGGCATCGGCGACGACGACTGACGGTTCACCGCCGTCCAGCACCGCGGCGAGGCTGCCGGCGTCGGTGGCTTCGAGGACGGTGTATCCGGCGTCGCGCAGCGCCTGGGCGTTACGGGCCCTCCGGCCTGCGTCGGGATCGGCCACGACGGCCGTGCGGGGCAGGCGCGCGTCACTCGGGACAGCCGTCACAGTGCTCCCTTCCCTCCCAGTTGACTACATTCTAGGGGGATGCGGGCGAAGCGGGTCCACGGCGTGCGCACCCTTACCCCCGCTTTCCGCGCTGCCAGGGAGTTGTGGCACGCCGTAATGTTGCCGAAGGTCCGCCACCGGGACGGGCAGGACCATATATTTGAGCCGTGTCTCCAACAAAGTCGCCACGGTCCACCTGGCAGAAGTACCTGATGATCCCCAAGCTCATCAGGCTCTCACGCAGCGCCCCCAAGGACCGGCAT
This sequence comes from Arthrobacter sp. StoSoilB19, assembly GCF_019977275.1. Classification (NCBI taxonomy): domain Bacteria; kingdom Bacillati; phylum Actinomycetota; class Actinomycetes; order Micrococcales; family Micrococcaceae; genus Arthrobacter; species Arthrobacter sp. StoSoilB19. Next base: position 144,104 of record NZ_AP024650.1, read on the forward strand.
AAGGCGTGGGACCGGTACTGGGCCGGCATTACTTCCACCGGTCCGGGCGGCGAGGTCCTCTGGGACTCGGGGAGCAACCATGAGTTCCAGGGCTACCAGGACAGCCTCCTTCGTAACCTGGACCCTGCGCTTCCCGTTGTGGACACCGGCTGTGGGCACGGCAGCTTCACCCGCGCGCTCGCCGGGATCTTTCCACGGGTCATCGGCGTGGATGTCTCACCCCATGCTGTTGCCCGGGCGCGGGCGGAGTCCGCAGGAATCGGAAACGCCGCCTTTGAAGCCAGGGACATGACGGCGGAGGGTGCTGCCGGGCAACTGGCGGAGTCCTTCCAGTTGGGCCCTGACGGCGCCAACGTCTTTATCCGCGGCGTGCTGCATGTCCTCGATGCGGCCCACCAAACGGCGATGGTCGACAACCTGCGGATCCTGGTGGGCGGCCGCGGGACGGTCTTCATGGCGGAAACCAACTTCCAGGGAAACCCGCTGGAGTACGTCACCCATCTTGGGGCAAGCACGCATGGCATTCCGGCGCCGTTGGAGCTGGCCATCCGCGGGCTTCCCATGCCGGGGCACTTCGGGCCGGAAGAGCGCGAACGTGCGTTCCCGGCGTCGGACTGGGAACTCCTTGAGGATGGCCATGTGGCCATCGAAACCAACCCGGTGACCGGCGTGCCGGGCCAGGACAGGGTGCCCGGGTATTACGCGGTGGTCCGCCCCCGCCGGTAGCCCTGGCAACGGGGTGTTCGAACTGTTCCGCAGACTTCACGCATATCCCCGCAGTCCGGCCGCAGGCTGCCTTCCATCCCCTTGACAGGGGCCGGATCCGGAGGCTCCATGGTAAGTAGACTTACTAGTTAGCTGGGGATGGAGGGAAGACTGCCATGGCAGGAGATAAAGGCAACCGGATCCGCGATGCGGATGCTGCGGACCGCGAAGACGCCTAAGCCGCACCCGCGCCACCCCGTTCGGCCGCCACCGGATCACCCTCCGGCGCCGCCACCCCGACCGCCGGCGCAAGACCTACAGGAACCATCATGAGCAACTTCATTCCATCCGGCGCCCTGCGCCGGATGCTCCTTCCCCCCACCTACGGGCGGCACGTCACCTCCGCCACGGAGTTCACCATCCTCTCAGTGGAGGTTTGGGCATCCGGCCTGGTGGTCAACATCCACCTTCCCTCGGATGACGCGGCTGAACCGCACCTCATCGTGGAGGACCACTTCGGCACGGAATACACCCTGCAGGAATCGGCCACCGTCGGTTCCCGCAACCTGCAGGTGTTTACCCCGTCGGTGCCGCCCGGCACCAGGAGCCTGACCATCAGGTCGGCGGACGACGGCGGTGCCCGGCCGGTGGTGACCTTCGCGGTTCCGTTGATGGCCGTGCCCGAACCACAGCCGGAGCCCCGGGAAGCCGGCGGCAGCCCGGCCACCGCCGCCGACGAGTCCTACCAGCCCGATCTCCGCCGCCCCGCCTGACGCAGAGCCGCCCTGACAAGACCCGCCCTGACAAGACCCGCCAGACCTGACGAAAGGCCCCGCCATGCCGGATACCAGCAACTTCACGCCCACCACTGCCATCGTCACCGCTTCAGACTCAGGAATCGGCAAGGCCACCGCCGTGGCGCTCGCCCGCGCCGGCATGGACGTGGGTGTCACCTGGCATTCGGATAAGGCAGGCGCCGAGGGTACCGCCGAAGAAATCCGCGGCTTGGGGCGCAAGGCCGTGGTCCGGCAGCTGGACACCACCGAGCTCCACGCCGCTGCCGGCGTGATCGATGAACTCGCCGGGGAGCTGGGCGGCCTGGATGTCTTCGTGAACAATGCCGGGACGGGTGCGAGCACAAAGTTCCTGGACATGGGGATCGATGACTGGATGAGGATCCTGGACACGAACCTCAACGGCGCATTCGTGTGCCTGCAGGCGGCAGCAAGGCGCATGGTCAAGGCCGGGAAGGGCGGCCGGCTGGTGGCGGTGTCCAGCGTGCACGAGTTCCAGCCGCGCGTCGGATCGTCCGCCTATGATGCGTCCAAGCACGGCCTGGGCGGCCTGATGAAGACGCTCGCCCTGGAGCTGGGCCAGTACGGCATCACCGCCAACACGGTGGCGCCGGGGGAGATTGCCACGCCAATGACGGGGCAGGAGGACCAGGACCCGACGACGACGAAGCGCCCCGGGGTGCCGCTGGGCCGGCCCGGGCATGCCCGGGAGATCGCCGACGTCATCGCCTTCCTCGCCTCGCCTGCCTCCAGCTACGTGACCGGTGCGGCGTGGGTGGTCGACGGCGGGATGCTCCAGATGGGTCCGCAGGCGGGATCGCACATCACCAGCAACGACTGGCGCGAAGCGTAGGCCCCTTGTGCCTTTCGCTGGCTGTTCTCCTGACCGTGGGGCAGTCACAGAGTCCATATCGCGGATCTGGCAAGCGCTTTCCGGTGGCTTGCTGGCATGATGGAGCGCATGCGCATTCTTATCGCTCCGGACAAGTTCAAGGGGTCCCTGACGGCGGCCGAGGCTGCCGCTGCCATCGCGGAAGGCGCCTTGCGGGTGTATCCGGACGCCGTCGTCACGCAGTTCCCCATCGCCGACGGTGGCGAGGGCACCCTTGAGGCGGCCGTGGCCGCAGGCTACGAAGAGCGGCTGAACGCCGTGGTGGGGCCCATCCTTGCCCCGCTGGGCGCTGCCTGGGCCATCCACAAGGCCGGGGAAGGCAAGGTTACGGCAGTGATCGAAACGGCCCAGGCCTCCGGTTTGGCGGACATGGAACCAACGCCCGCCAACGCCCTGCGTGCCCACAGCTATGGCTGCGGCCAGCTCATTGCTGCCGCTCTGGATGCGGGCGCCACCGAGATCGTCCTGGGCCTGGGCGGCTCGGCCATGACCGACGGCGGCAGCGGCGCCCTGCGCGCCCTCGGCCTGAAGCCCCTGGACGGCGCGGGGAACGTGGTGCCCCTGGGTGGCGGTTCCCTGGCGGACATCGTCGCCCTGGACACCACCGGGCTGGACCCGCGGCTGTCTGCAACCACGTTCCGCATCGCCGTCGACGTCCGCAACCCGCTGTACGGGCCGTCCGGTGCCGCGCACGTTTTCGGCCCCCAAAAGGGCGCGGACCAGGACAGCGTGGAAATGCTCGACGCCGGGCTGCGCAACTGGGCGTCAGTGCTGCGGGAAGCAACGGGCCGGGACGTGAACGTCCCAGGCGCCGGCGCCGCCGGCGGCTTCCCGGCGTCGTTCCTTGCCTTCACCGACGCCACGCTGGAAGGCGGCTTCGCACTGGTGGCCGGACTGACCGGCCTGGCCGCGCAGCTGGACCAGGCAGACCTGGTGATCACCGGTGAGGGATCCATGGATTCCCAGTCACTCACCGGCAAGGCGCCGATCGCGCTCGCGGACGCAGCCCGGGAACGCGGAATTCCCGTCATCGTGGTGGCCGGCAGGATCCTGGTGACCCTTGAGGACCTTGCCGGGCACGGCGTGGTTTCCGCGGCGCAGCTGCTGGACGTCGCATCCAGCCCACAGGACGCTGTGGCGAACGCCGGCAAGTACCTGGCCTGGGCAACAAGCCAGGTACTCGAAGGGGCCTAGCCCACGGCCACTTGGGTGGGGCTGGTTGGATTGCCGGCTGGATTGGGCCGGGTGTTGGATCGGCCAGGTGGGCCGGGCCTTCAGGTCCCGGTCTCGTAGTGGGGTTCGGCAACGGGCTTCGATTCCGGGGACCCCTTCTCCCGGAGGTAGACCGACGCGCCCACCAGGACCGCGACGGCCAGGAACTCGCTTTGCCAGTTTTGGAAGGACTCAAACCAGAAGCGGCTGGTGCCCAGGTACTGCAGGTACGTGATGGCGGGCTGGCCATGGCTTTGCTGGTCCTGGTTGTACTCGTCCACACCGCCGGCGGCGTGCAGGAAGAACGAGCCAAGGAACAGGGAGAACAGCAGGATCGACAGTGAATGCTCGTACACCTTGAGCACCACTCCGCCCCGCCGCACCGGCCAGGGCGTGGCCTTCCGCAGGGCCGCCTGGCGGGGATCTTCATCCTGCGGCGCCTCCTTGCCCATTGGCTTGGATTCGGATGAGCCTTTCTGGAACAGGAACACGGTGAGGACCACGTACATGGCCATCTGCAGGAACTCCGATTCCCAGTTCTCGAAGGTGGCCTCGACGAAGGCGCCCGTGCCCAGGAACTCCAGGACCGAGACGGCGGGCTCCCCGTGGGCCTGCTGGTCTTCACTGTAGGAAGCGGCTCCGGAGAGGATCATGCCCACGAAGAACGCCAGGAAGCAGCTCAGGTTGGCCAGCAGCAGGCCATGTTCCCTTGCCCATTTGCGCATGTCTTACTCCTTGTCCGATGGTGGCGGGAGGATCCTGCCTGTAGCCCGCTTGTTCAGGCGGAGCGGAACGAAAACCAGCATGATCACCATGACGCCCAGGAGTGCACCCCCGGCCGTGACGCCGGCAGACCGCCCGGCGGCAACATCGAACACCAGGGCGGCTGTTCCGGCGCTCAGCAGGGCGATGCCGCCCAGTGCGATCTTGGTGATGCTGTCGGCGCTGGAGACCAGTGTTTCCTTGAGCCGCTTGCGGAAAAGCCGGCGGTGCACACTGACCGGGAGGAGGATGAAGGCCGTGGTGAGCGCGGCGATGACGACGTTGACGAGATACAGGCCAACCTCCCAGCCGTCCAGCTTTTCGAACCGCTGCTGGAACGGCAGCGTCAGCAGGAAGCCGGCCAGGATCTGCACCCCGGTCTGAAGTACGCGGAGCTCCTGCAGGAGTTCCGCCCAGTTGCGGTCAAGCTGCTCCTCGCGGGTTTCATTGCGTCCCGTCCGGCCCGTGTAGTCCTCAACCTCAGACATCGGCCCTCCTTCCTCTCCGGCCGCGGCCCAGGCTTTCTTTCTACTCCTCCCGTACCCAGAAACAAGGCAGGCCGTTGCGCGTGCTCCTACATTTGATAAGTTTACTGATTATTAGTCTTGGGCGGTGGACTTGGTCCTCCGCCCGGGATAGCTTCGAAGGGCCGGAGCACGGCGGGCCCTTCGCACCGACACAGGTCAACCGACACAGGCAGGCGGACTATGAGCGAGACCGACAAGCAAACAGACCAGCCGAAGGATCCGCGCGGCGGCTACCACTCGGGCCCGTTTCCCGAGCAGGAACAGAAGCAGCCCGGGCTGACCGGCCCCATGGACCCCAAACCAGACCACGGGGAGCGCAGCTACGAGGGGCACGGCAAGCTCGACGGCAAGGCAGCCCTCATCACGGGCGGGGACTCGGGCATCGGCAAGGCTGCCGCCATCGCCTTCGCCCGGGAAGGGGCCGACGTCGCGATCTCGTACCTGCCTGAGGAGGAAGACGACGCGCAGGATACGGCGGAATGGATCCGGAAAACCGGCCGCCGCGCGCTCCTGCTTCCCGGTGACGGACGTGAGGAGGAGTTCAGCACCCGCATCGTGGAGGAGACGGTCTCCGGATTCGGCCGCCTCGACATCCTGGTCCTGAACGCCGCGTACCAGAAGAACCGCGAGAGCCTCGAGACGCTCCCCACCGAGGAGTTCGACAGGGTCTTCCGCACCAACCTCTACTCGCTGCTGTGGTCCGCGCGGGCGGCCGTGCCGCACCTGAAGGCGGGTGCCTCGATCATCACCACGGCCTCCATCCAGGCCTTCAACCCGTCACCCGGGCTCATCGACTACGCCATGACCAAAGCGGCGCAGGTGGCGTTCACCAAGGCCCTGGCCCAGGAACTGGGTCCCAAGGGGATCCGCGTCAATGCCGTGGCCCCGGGCCCCATCTGGACACCGCTGATCCCGGCCACCGAATGGCCGGACAAGCTCCCCTCCTTCGGGCAGGACACGCCGCTGGGGCGCGCGGGGCAGCCGGCCGAGCTTGCCGCGGCGTACGTGCTGCTCGCATCCGAGGACGGGTCCTACATTTCCGGTGCAGTCCTCCCGGTCACGGGCGGCAAGGGGCTTTAATGGGCGTCCCACCCGCTGGGGCATCCGGGCCGGCATCACCAGACCAGCAATATCGGCAACGAACAACAGGAGGAAGCATGACGCAGGAAAACCAGCAGGCTGAACCCGAGACGGCTCCGGGCGGCTACGGCACCCCCACGGCCGAGCAGGAGGCGGCAGGCACGCAGGGCGGCCAGCAGTCCGGCGGCGCGTCCACGGCCGGCGCGGACACGAACGAACCGCAGTCGGGCGCGGGCCAGGCTCCCGTCCCGCACGACATGGATCTTCCGTCCAGCGCGGCCGAGATCGACGAGTCCAATGACGATTCCCAGGGGTCGGCGCCGGTGTCCTCGGAGTCGGGCCAGGAAGCGACGGGCCTTCCGGACGGCAGCGGAAACGACCTTCCGAAGGAAGAGTCGCCCAATGACGACGACGAGAGCTTCGACGCCGGATAAAGCCTCCTGACCAAAGGCCCCCGTTTCCGCTGCCCCCGGGCAGTGGAAGCGGGGCCTTTGCGGTTTCGCCAAGGCGAATACATCCCGTCCCTCGGGGTACGGAACACGCGGAACCCCATCCCGCCGGCAGGCAGCAGCAAGCAGCCTGCGCTGCCGCCGGCACCAACGTCAACGCCAGGAAGGTGGAGTGTGGGCAGGAGATCTTCCGAACAGTGGGCGCGGCCGCAGGACCGGCCGGACAAGGTGGCGGTGGACGTCCTGGTGCCCACCTGCAACCGGCCTGCCGAACTCGCCGTCACCCTCGCGGGACTGGCCGCACAGTCCGAGCCCGCGTTCGCCGTCGTCATCAGCGACCAGTCAGCCGGACAGCCGGCCTGGGACCATCCCGCTGCCGCCGCCATGGTGCGGGTGCTGCAGGCGCAGGGCCGGCCCGTCACGCTGCTGCGGCACCTTCCGCGGCGCGGACTGGCCGAACACCGCCAGTTCCTGCTGGACCAGTCCACCGCGGATCAGTGCCTCTTCCTGGACGACGACGTCTGGCTGGAGCCCGGTGCCGTGGAACGGCTGAGCAAGGCACTGGACCAGCTCCAGTGCGGTTTCGTCGGGATGGCACCGCAGGGCCTGTCCTTCCTGGACGACCGCAGGCCGGAACAGACGGCCTCCTTCCAGGCCTGGGACGGACCGGTGGCTCCGGAGCGCATCCGTCCGGGTGCCCCGGGTTTTGAACGCTGGCCGCTGCACAGCGCCGCCAACCTCAGCCACGTCTGCGCGGAACTGTCGCTGCAGCCCGGCGAGTGGGTGCCCTACCACGTGGCCTGGCTGGGCGGCTGTGTGCTCTACCGCAGGGAGGCGCTGGACGACGCCGGCGGGTTCCGTTTCTGGAGCACGCTCCCTGCAGACCACGCCGGGGAGGACGTGGTGGCGCAGTGGCAGGTGATGGAACGGTACGGCGGGGCCGGGATCCTGCCGTCCGGCGCGGTCCACCTTGAATCGCCCACGACCGTGACGGACCGGCGGGTAGAGGCGTACGACGTGGTCCTGAACGAGGACGCTGTGTGACCAGGCCCTAGTGGCCCTGCGCGGCGTCCAGCGGGTAGGCCACATACGCGAACCGCTTCGAATCCGGCGCCCAGCTGTTGACGTTGAGCGTGCCCTGGCCGCCGAACAGCGGCCAGGTGTGCAGCGGCGCGGTCCAGTCGCCGGTGGAGACAAGGACGACGTCGACCGGCAGGTCTGCGGGGTGGCCCCGGGTTCCAGCGGGAAAGCGCACATAGCTGGCCAGGCGCCCGTCGGGGGACAGGTGCGGGAACCAGTCGACGGTGTCACTGCTGACGAGCCGCTCGAACTGGCTGCCGTCCGGGCGGACCCGGGCAAGCTGGGCATGGCCGGGTGCCGTGGTGAACGACTCCGTGTTGAGGTACAGCCAGTCGCCATCGGGTGAATACTCGGGCCCGTCGCAGTGTCCCCCGCCCACCTCCACGTCCCAGGGCGGGCCTCCGCCAGCGGGGATGGTGCGCAGCCGGCCGGGCCGCGTGAAGTCTCCCGCCGCAATGTCCACGTACGCCAGCCTGCGCCCATCCGGACTGACGCCGTGGAGGAAGTGGAAGGATCCGTCGTCGTCCGTGATCCTGGTGGCCCGCCCGCCTGCCAGTGGTGCGCGGTAGATGTGGCCGTCCTCGCCCGAGAGGAAGATGCTGCTGCCGTCAGGGTCCAGGACGTGGTCATTGTTGAGGTCCGGGGCGCCGGTCAGCGGGAGGGGCTCCAGCGAACCGGCCGCCAGGTTGAGCCGCCACAGTTCCCCGTTTCCGTTAAGGATCAGCGCCCGGCCGTCGAGGGTCCAGTTGGGCGCCTCGAGCAGCATGTCCCCGGTGCGGAAGACCAGCGAGGATTCGCCGGTGACCGACGCGGTCCACACCTCGCAGCGCTGGCCTGGTTGAAGGGTGCGGACCACGTCAGTTCGTCCTAGTCCTTGCTGCTGAAGGCGGCGTCGAAGCTGGTTTGGGAGGCGGGGAAGTCGTACTTTTTCAGGGCCGTGAGTGCTTCGGGGGCGCCGTGCAGGCGGTCCATGCCGGCGTCCTCCCATTCGATGCTGATGGGCCCGGTGTAGCCGATGGCGGCGAGGGCGCGGAAGGAGGCTTCCCAGGGGACGTCACCGCGTCCGGCGGAGACGAAGTCCCAGCCGCGGCGGGGGTCGCCCCAGGGCAGGTGGGAGCCCAGGACGGTGTTGCGGCCGGTCTGGCGGATCTTGGTGTCCTTGCAGTCCACATGGTAGATCCGGTCCTTGAAGTCCCAGATGAAGGAGACGGGATCGATGCCCTGCCACATCATGTGCGAGGGATCCCAGTTCAGGCCGAACGCTGCCCGGTGCCCGATCGCTTCGAGGGTGCGGACGGTGGTCCAGTAGTCGTAGGCGATCTCGGAGGGGTGGACTTCGTGGGCGAAGCGGACGCCGCATTCGTCGAAGACGTCCAGGATGGGGTTCCAGCGGTCGGCGAAGTCCTGGTAGCCGGCGTCGATGACTTTTTCCGGGACGGGAGGGAACATGGCCACGTATTGCCAGATGGAGGAGCCGGTGAACCCGACGACCGTGTCCACGCCGAGGGCTTTGGCCAGCCGGGCTGTGTGTTTCATTTCCTCGGCGGCGCGTTGGCGGACGCCTTCGGGGTCGCCGTCGCCCCAGACTTTGGAGCCGACGATGGCCTGGTGGCGGAAGTCGATGGGGTCATCGCAGACGGCCTGGCCTTTGAGGTGGTTGGAGATGGCCCAGACCTTGAGGTTGTACTTGTCCAGGATTTCGAGTTTGGACTCGACGTAGCCGGGTTCGTCCCAGCGCCAGGCGTCCAGGTGGTCGCCGGAGACGGCGATTTCCAGGCCGTCGTAGCCCCAGCCGGAGGCCAGGCGGGCGACTTCTTCGAAGGGCAGGTCGGCCCACTGGCCGGTGAACAGGGTGAACGGGCGGGGCATGCAGGGCTCCTTGGAAGACGGGGGTGCTAGTGGCGGACGACGGTGAGGGTGCTCTTGTTGGCAGCGGATTCCTCCACAGCGTCCAGGACGTACTGGACGTTCAGTCCTTCTTCGAACGACGGCGAGGGCTGGTTTCCGTCCCGGATGGCCAGCAGGAAGTCGCGGACCTGGTGCGTGAAGGTGTGTTCCCAGCCGATGATATGGCCCTGCGGCCACCACGCGTCCAGGTACGGGTGCTCCGGCTCGTTGACCAGGATCCGGCGGAAGCCCTGTTCGCGGACCGGGACGGTGGCATCCAGGAAGCCGAGTTCGTTGAGGTTTTCCAGGTCGAACAGGAGGCTGCCCTTGTCCCCGTACACCTCGATCTGCAGCGAGTTCTTCCTGCCGGTGGCCACCCGGGAGACCTCGACTGAGGCGACCGCCCCGGAGGTGAGGGACAGCGTGGCCCAGGCGGCGTCGTCGACCGTGACGTCCTCGATGCCGTCCGTGCCGGGGCGGCGGCCCACGAAGGTGTTCAGCCGGCCGCTGACCTCGGTGACCTGGTCGCCCAGGAGGAACAGGACCTGGTCGATGGCGTGGCTGGCGATGTCCCCCAGCGCGCCGGATCCGGCGGTTTCCTTCCGCAGCCGCCAGGTCATGGGGGCCTGCGCGTCGGCGAGCCAGTCCTGCAGGTACGCGGCGCGGACGTGCCGGACCGTGCCCAGGCGGCCTTCGGCGATGAGCTCCTTCGCCAGTGCCAGTGCCGGGACGCGCCGGTAGTTGAAGCCGATCATCGACTGCACGCCCTTGGCCCGGGCCTTGGCCGCGGCGGCGGTCATGAGCTCGGCCTCCGCGAGGGTGTTTGCCAGGGGTTTTTCCACCAGGACATGCTTGCCTGCTTCCAGGGCGGCGATGGCGATCTCGGCGTGCATCCACCCCGGGGCGCAGATGTCGACGATGTCGATGTCGTCCCGGGTGATCACCGAGCGCCAGTCGGTGGCTGATTCTGCCCAGCCGTACTTGGCCGCCGCCTCGGCGACGGCGCCGGCGTCCCGGCCCACGAGGACCTTCTGCTCGAAGGCCGGGACGTCGAAGAAGCTGGCCACGTTCCGCCACGCGTTGGAGTGGGCCTTGCCCATGAAGGCGTAACCGATCGCGGCTACACCAAGCGGGCGGGGAGCCGGTTGGGAGGCCGAAGGTTCGGACGGGTGTGCGGGTGTGGTCATGATGCGTTCCTGCGTGCTTCCTGCTGGCTGGACTACGTGCTGGATTTAGAGGGTGGCGGTTTCCGGTGCCCAGTCCTCGGGGAGGGCGGGGGATACCGGGGCCGAGCTTTCGACGTTCACGAATGTGCCCGCATCGATGGACTCGGAGATCGAGACCATGGTGTCCAGGACGTGGTACGCCAGTTCGCCGGTGGCCCTGTGGGCTGTTCCTGCCCGCAGCGAGCGTGCCATGTCCAGCACGCCCATGCCGCGGCCGTTGGCGGGCCCGGTGGCCGGAACGGTGGTCCAGTCCTCGTCGCCGGCGCGCCAGAGCTTGATGTCGCCCGTGAAGTAGTTGGGATCCGGCAGCGAGATGGTGGCTTCGGTCCCGGTGATTTCCACGAATCCCATCCGGGTCCGGGGGGACTCGAAGGAGAAGACGCTGTGCGAGGAGGCGCCGGATTCGAACTGCGCCATCGCGGAGACGTGGGTGGGCACCTCGACGGTGAACTCCTCGCCGGCTTTGGGCCCGGAACCGATCACGCGCACATCCTTGGCCTTGGACCCGACGGCGGCCACCTTGCGGATGGAGCCGAAGGCCTGGACCAGGGTGGTGAGGTAGTACGGGCCCATGTCGAACAGCGGGCCGGCGCCGTGCTGGAAGAGGAACGCGGGGTTGGGGTGCCAGGATTCCGGGCCGGGGGTCTGGAACGTGGTCATCGCCGTCAGCGGCGTGCCGATGTCGCCGCGCTGGATCAGGCGCAGGGCCGTCTGGATGCCGGCCCCGAGGAAGGTGTCCGGGGCGCAGCCAAGGCGGATCCCGGCGGCGTCGGCGGTCTTGAGCAGGCCCAGCCCGGATTCGCGGTCCAGGGAGAACGGCTTTTCCGTCCAGACGTGCTTGCCGGCGTTGACGGCGGCGGTGGCCACCTCCACGTGGGCGGCGGGAATGGTGAGGTTGACGATGATCTCGACGTCGGGGTGGTTCAGGGCCTTGTCCACGCCGCCCCACTCCGGGACGCCGTACTCCTTGGCCCGGGCCTCGGCGGCTTCCTCGAAGAGGTCGGCGATCACGTGGACCTTGAGGTCCGGGAACGCGGTCAGGTTGTCCAGGTACTGCTTGCTGATCACGCCGGCGCCGATGACGCCGACGCCCACCGGCCCGGTGCGGGCCGGCTTGCTTGCGGGGGTACTCACGCGTTGGCTCCTTCGGCTGCGGTGTTGCTGTCGGTGTCGCTGTTCAGGAAGGCAAGGCTCTGGGCGATGCCATCGAAAATGTCGCCGGCGTAGTCATCGAACTCCACCACGCCCACCTCCAGCGACTTTGCTGCGGCGATGACCTCCATGACGGGCACTTTGCCCTGGCCTGCGGGCTGCTGGGCCTTATTGTCCTTGTTCAGGGGGCCGTCCTTGATGTGGATGAACTTCACCCGGTCGCCCAGCCTGGCCAGGAGTTCCACGGGGTCCTGGCCGCCCACGGCTGCCCAGTAGGTGTCCACCTCCAGGACCAGTTCCGGGTCCAGCAGGGATGTGAAGTACTCGAGGGCCGTGCGGCCCTCGATGGTGGACTCCAGTTCCCAGGCGTGGTTGTGGTAGCCCACGCGGATGCCGTATTCAGCACCCTTTTTGGCGGCCGCGTTGAGCTTTTCGGCGGTGGCCTGGATGTCTTCGGCCTTTTGCCAGTGCTCGGCGGGAAGGAAAGGATCAATGACGGTGGTGATGCCCAGTTCCTTGGCCGCCGCGAAGATTTCGTCCTGGTCCTGGCTCATCAGGGGCGCGTGGCCGGACGGCGCGGTGAGGCCGTACTCCTTCAGGGCGGCGCCGAGTTCCTTGGCGGTGGCCACGAAGTTGTACGGCTCAACCTGGGTGAAGCCGATCTCCGCCACCTTCCTGATGGTCCCCGGAAGATCCTCGGAAATGGCGTTGCGGAGCGTGTAAAGCTGCAGTGAGTAGGACATGGGTTTCCTTAGCGGTTCTGTAGAGGTCGTTGGGGTTGGGGTCAGCGGCCGGCGAGCGAGCCGCCGATGCCGCCCACGCTGAAGTACTTGTTCAAGGTGGCGAAGACGATGACGGGCGGGAGCATCATGACCACGGCCAGGGCCATGACCGAGGTCCAGTCCGTTGCATTCTGCTGGAAGAAGGACTGCACGCCCATGGCAAGGGTGAAGATTTCATTCGAACGCAGGAACACGATGGCCACCAGGTAGTCGTTCCAGGCCAGGAGGAAGGCGAAGATCGCGGTGGAAAGGACACCGGGCAGGGAGTTCCGCAGGACCACCTTGGTGAAGGAGCCGAAAACGGAGCAGCCATCGATCCAGGACGCCTCCTCCAGGCTGATCGGGATGGAATCGAAGTAGGCGGCCATCATCCAGGTGGCAACCGTCATGGTGGAGCCGACGTAGATGATGGTCAGGCCCAGGAGGTTGTCCACCAGGCCCATGCCGGCGAACAGGATGAACAGCGGCACCACGGACGTGATGATGGGCAGCGACTGCATCACGAACAGGAGCAGTGAATATCCGGAAACTGCCTTGCTGCGGCCCCGGGAGAGGACGTAGCCGGCAGGTGCGGCCACCGCCACGGACACCACCACCGTGGAAAGGGTGGTGATCAGGCTGTTCTTCAGCCAGGTGGCGGCCAGGGTCTTGGAGAAGACGTTGCCGAGGTTTTCAAAGGTCAGGCCGGTGGCCGTGCTGTTCGGTCCGGGCGTGAAGGCCAGGAGGATGGTGACCATGATGGGCACCAGCACGATCCCCGTGATGATGAGGATCGCGGCGAACCGCCACCAGCGGCCGCGCTGCCCCGCCTCGGAGAGGACCCTGCGGCGTTTGCCGGCATCGACGCCGAGCGTGGGGCCGGATTCGGGATGGGCGTGGAGTACTGCGCTCATTATTCGACGCTCGACTTTCGGATCTGGCGGTACAGGATGACCGAGATGACCACCAGGGTCATGGTCATGAGGAAGGCGATGGCCACGCCGGGGCCGGTGGCGAAGTCCTGGAACACGGTCCGGTACGCCAGGACCACCAGGGAGGTGGTGGCGTTGACCGGGCCGCCGCCGGTGAGCAGGTAGATGGTGGGGAAGTCGTTGACGCAGAAGATGGTCATCAGGATCCAGCTGATGTAGTTGGAGCGGGCAATCAGGGGCAGGGTGATCTGGCTGAACTGCTGCCAGCGGCTGGCCCCGTCCATGCTGGCCGCTTCGTAGACGGTGCTGTCCACGGAGGCCAGGGCCGCGGAGATCATCATCATCATGAAGGGAAAGCTGACCCAGACCTTGAACACCATCACCGTGACCGAGGCCAGGGTGGGGTCCGCCAGGAAGAGCGGTGTGCCCAGGCCCAGGTTCCGGAACAGGGACGGAACCAGGCTGTCCGGGGTGGCCACCAGCCAGTTCCAGGCGGTGGAGGACACCACGACGGGCACCACCCAGGGCAGCAGGAGCAGGACCTTGAAGGTGTTGCCGGCCGGAATCCTGGTACGCAGGAGCAGGGCGAGGCCCAGGCCTACAAGCCAGGATCCGAAGACGCCCACAATGGTGAACCAGAGCGTGAACTGGGCGGCCTTCCAGAACGCCGGCGAACTGAGGACGGTGGCGAAGTTCTGCGCGCCCACGAAGTTGCCGGTCTGGAGCAGGTCCCCGTCATGCGTGGCCTGGACGGCGGCGTAGATCAGCGGGTAGCCGTGGATCAGGACAAGCAGGACCACGGAGGGAAGCAGGAGCCAGAAGAACGTCTTGGTGGCCTGCGCGGAGAGCTTGCTCCTGCGTTTACCGGGGGCGGACCCAGACCCGCCGGGGGCGAGTCCCCGGCGGGCCCGTGACAGGCCGGACTGGGTGGTAGTGCTGGACATGGGCGCTCGGTCCTACTTCTTCAGGACCGACTCGAGGCCGGACTGGAAAGTCTGCAGGGCAGTCTTGGCGTCGGCCTTGCCGGTGATGATGGTCTGGCTGAACTGGTTCAGTGCCTGGCCGCCGTCGAGGGCCGCCAGGTTCGCATTGAGCCGGCTGCCTTGGGCGGCGAAGGTCTTGGCAATGGGCTGCCAGTCCTTGACGATCTTGACGTTGTTGGGGTCGTTGGCGAACTCGGGGATCTCCGTGATCGACTTGAAGACCGGCAGGGCGGACATCAGCTTCTTCTGCCACAGCTGCTTGAGCTGGCCCAGGTAGTACACCAGGAACTCCTCCGAGGCTTCCTGCGACGGGGTGTTGGTGTACATCATGATGTTGTTCGGGAAGACGATCGTTGCCTTGTCGCCGTGCGGACCCTTGATGGGGTCAGCCACCAGCAGGTCGCCCGAGGTATCGCCCACACGCTGCGGAACGTTGACCTGGAACAGGCCGTAGCCTGCCTTGCCGTCCTTCCATTGGGCGGACATGTTGTCCGTGGTGTAGCTGACCGCGGCGGGGTCGACGATGCCGTTGGACACGAGTTCCAGGACGAACTCCATGGCCTCCACGTTGCGGTCGTTCATCAGGTCCAGCTCGCCGTCCTTGTTCCAGACACCGCCGCCGTTGTTGACCATCATCATGATCATGGAGTGGTTGGCGTAGTTGTTGCCCGCGCCTGCGCCGGTGGTGAAGCCGAATGCGCCCACCTTCTTCAGGGCCTTGCCTGCTTCCAGCAGGGACGGCCAGTCCGTGGGGAGGGCAACGTTTGCCTTCTCGAACAGCGACTTGCGGTACCAGAAGACGCGCATGTCCAGCTGCCACGGGACCGCCACGTAGCCCTTGTCCGACTTGAAGGGGTCCAGCACGCCGGGCAGGAAGTCGTTGAACTGGCCATTGGCCTTCAGCTTCTCGATCACCTTGTCCGCGTACGCGATCTGGCCCTGCTGCTCGAACTGGAAGGCTTGGAAGCCGCCGCCGGTGGAGACAGCCGGGCCCGTCTTCGAGGCGATCGCGGAGGAGAAGGTCTGGTAGAAGTTGTTCCACTGGATGATCTGGTACGAGGCCTTGGCGCCGTTGGCTCCGGAGAAACCTTCCGCGATGCCCTTGGCGGCGTCGTTGTAGGCGGGCGTTGCCCACGGCATGTCCCAGAACTTGACCGTTCCGCCCGCGCCGCCTCCGCCGCCCTGCGATGCCGAGCCGCCGCCGCAGGCGGCGAGGAGGGGTGCTGCGGCGGCGGCAGCCGTCAGGCCCAGGAAACCGCGCCGGGAGAAGGGGCGGCGCTGTTCGGAAGTTGCGTTCATGATGTGTCCTTTCGGGACCGGCCGGCGCAGTGCGCCGTTGGTGCGGTCCTGCTCATCGTCGAGAGTGGAGGTGGGACTGGACTGCTGTTCAGGTTGCGTATCGGTGGGTCTGGTTACGTGGCAGCGAGGGTTGCGTAGAGGTCGGTCAGCCGGGCGAACCCGGCCAGATCGTCCGGCCGGGTGCCGGCGCCAAGATGGTCCTTCAGGCGCCGCCACGCTGACCGGTGGGCGGATTCGTAAAGCGTGGGAAGCAAGAGTTCGCCATGGGCTCCGGTGACCCGGACTTCGGCCGGCCAGGCGGCGTCCGGATCCGGGACCTGGACGGACACCCCGCCGTCGGCGGTGTAGAGGCGGATGTCGACGGCGGCCGGGCGGGCAGCGGTCAGCACGCCCTGGGCGGTGAAGGGCGCGCCGTTGGCCAGCCTGCCGGCCACCGTGTATCCCGTGGCGTCGCTGCGGAGGAGGCTTACGCCGTCGAGCGGTCCGCTGACGGCCAGCAGCGCGGCGAGGTGTTCGCCCAGGAGCCGCTGCGGGTCGGTGCCGGGGGCCGCCGTCGCAACGCTGTCCAGCAGGGACGCGCTGCCCAGGGCACTGCGCACTGCGTCGCGGGCGTCCGGGGTGCTGCCTTCCGCCACCAGGGCGGGGTTGGAGGCCCAGCGGAGGTCCAGGACGACGGCGGTTCCTGCGGCGTCAACGGCGGCGGCCAGTTCCGTGGTGTCCTCGGGTGCCGGGTTGGCCACCACAACGCCGCGGGCGCCGGCGGCAACGGCGTGAAGGGCTTCGGTGGTCCAGCCGGGTCCGCCTGCGACCACCAGGACGTCGGCGGTGCCCTGCCGGCTCTCCGGAGCCGGGCCGAAGGTTGCAGGCAGTGAGGCCACCGTTTGGGTAACCGCGCCCTCTTCCCGCGCGGCGGGTGATGCCGAGACCGTGTACTGGCCGCTCATGGCGTAACTCCTGCTTTTCCCGCGGCACCGGCATGCCCCGCCCCGGCGCTTGCTGCCGTGGCGTCGGCGATGGCGAGGGCAAAGGTGAGGTCGTCGATCAGGGTTTGTGCGGCGGGTGCCTGGCGGGTTCCCCGGGCAAGCCCGGCAAGTTCACGCCATTCGCCCTCATAACCGTTGTGGCCGTACGGGCCGAACGTGCGGGTATCGCTGCCGTTGCCGCGGGTGAGGGTGGCCACTGCGGAGCCGGCCTGGACATACGACGGTGTGAAGTCGATGTGAAGGGCCGCATCGTCCCCGATGGCCTCGAAGGTCCACTCGGGCTTCCAGGTGCCGTTCATAACGGCACGCAGTTCGATGACGCGGGTTGGGGTGCGCAGCGAAACGGCATAGCCGAACGGGCGGACGTGGAACACCTGGAGGACTTCGAGGTCCGTGAAGTCCGGGGTGAACCGGCGGACCAGCGGCAGGTCGTGGATGGCCAGGCCCATGATCCCGCCCCGGAGTGCGCTCTTGATGACGTCCGGGTCCGAGTAGTCGGGCCGGCCTGCGGCCGGCCGCGTGACGATCTCGGTGGCGAAGTCCTCGAACCGGGCATTGGGCGGCAGGACGATGGAGGAACGGATGGTGTGGACCTGCCCGGGAAGGTCGCCCCAGTTCTGTTCGGCCGCGAGCCAGCCGGGGTCGAAGGTGTGCATGGCCCCGACGACGATTGGCACCCCGGTTTCGGCGCTGACGGCCGAGATGCGGGCGGCTTCCTCGGCGTTCATGGCGAAAGGCTTTTCGCAGAGGACGGCCTTCTTGCCGGCCCTGCAGGCGGCGATGACCTGGTCGGCGTGGAACTGGTGGGGGCTGCAGATTGCCACGACGTCCACGGCGGGATCGTCCAGCAGGGCAGCCATGCTGGTGCCGGCCGTGGCGCCAACGCGGGCCGCCACCGACGAGGCCACGGCGGCATCCACATCCATGATGTGCCGTACTTCCAGGATGTTCTGGAGGCGGGCCAGTGCCGGGAGGTGGATGGCCTGCGTGACGGGCCCCGCGCCGAGGATGCCGACGCCGAGGAGCGGCCGGTCTGCCGGCGCTGCGTGCTGGGACGCTGCTTGCTGGGACAAGGTCAGTTACCTCTTTGTAAGCGGACTCTGGGGGTGTAAGCGGATTACGGTGCCGGAATCAGTGCGGCTGATGTTCACCATCGGATCCGCGAATGTGCCTTGAGTCACAACGTAGAACTACTTTTGACGCACGTCAAGCAAAAGTTGTTTGTTGCGCGTCATTCTTCTGATTGGTGACAGCAGAAAGTAAGAGTGTTATGACTTAGACATGACTTCAGTGACAGGTAAGCAGGCCGGAAAAGAGTCCGATGTCGGCAGCCTGTCGCGCGCCGGGGACCTCTTCCAGCTGCTTCGTGACGGCCGGGCCCGCACCCGCGCCGAGCTTGCGCTGAGCACGGGTCTGGCCCGCTCAACCGTCGCCTCGCGGATCGATGCGCTGATGCTGTCCGGCCTGGTGGGTCCCGCGGGTGAGGCGCTCTCCAGCGGCGGCAGGCCGCCGTCGCGCTTTGCCTTCAACCCGTCAGCCCGCCTGGTGCTGGCCGTGGACGTGGGCGCCACGCACGTCATCGTTGCGGTGACGGATCTCGGCGGAAACATCCTGGCCGAACACCGGCTGGCGCAGCAGGTGGCCGACGGGCCGGAAGCCGTGCTGGACCAGGTGGTGGCGCAGGGCAAGGAACTGCTGGCGTCCACCGGACGGACCGTTGCGGAACTGGCCGGGATCGGCATCGGGCTGCCCGGGCCCGTGGAACATGACACCGGCAAGCCCGTCAAGCCGCCCATCATGCCGGGCTGGGACGGGTTCGACGTGGTCAGCTACGTCCAGCGGTCCCTGCCCGTCCACGTGCTGGTGGACAATGACGTGAACATCATGGCGCTGGGGGAGCAGTCCGCGCACTGGCCCGAACACAACAACTTCTTCTTCGTGAAGGTGGCCACCGGCATCGGCTCCGGCATCATCAGCAACGGGGAACTGCAGCGTGGTGCCAACGGCACGGCAGGCGACCTGGGCCACGTCCAGGTGGCCCGCGGCGCGGATGTCCTGTGTGCCTGTGGAAACTATGGGTGCCTGGAGGCGCTGGCGTCCGGTCCCGCCGTCGTGCGCTCCCTCCGGGACCAGGGACTGGACGTGGCAAAGGGCTCGGACGTGCTCCGGCTCGCCGCCGACGGCAACCTGCAGGCCATCCAGGCGCTGCGCCAGGCCGGCCGGGACATCGGCGAGGTTCTGGCCACCGTGGTGAACCTGCTCAATCCGTCCGTGATTGTGGTGGGCGGCAGCGTTGGCGAGACGGGCGAGCACCTGGTGGCCGGCATCCGCGAGGTGGTGTACCGGCGCTCCCCGCCGCTGGCCACCTCGCACCTGCGCATCAACGGCTCCCGCGCCGGGAGCCAGGCGGCGGTCCTTGGCGCAAGCAAACTGGTCACCCAGTACGTCCTCTCGCCGGCCGTCATCGAAGCCACGCTGGCAGGCGCCATCGCCGGGTAAAGCCGGGAATCCCCGGCCTACCCGGCGTGGGCTCTACGCCTCCGCCTCCGGCTCGGGCGCTTCGGCCAGGATCAGTGCCGTGCCGCCGTACGCGGGCAGCTCCAGGAAGAAGCTGTGCAGGTCATCCACCTGCCCCACCGTCTCGCCGCTGAACAGATCCTTGACGTTGGCGCCGGACGGCAGCTCGTTGGACTGGATGCTGCCGGCGATGTCCTGCCCGGAGAAGTTGAGCGCCGTGACCTGCAGGCTGCCGTCCTTCAGCCGGTTGACCAGCACCAGTGCGCTGCGGTTGGAAACGTCCGGGACGTCGAGCAGGGTGCCGGTGGCGATCCCGTTCTCTTCCCGCACGGCGAGGATCCGCTGCAGCCGGCGCGCGAACGAGTCGGGGTCCTTGAGCTGTTCGGGCAGCGGCCCGTACAGGCTGCGGGCCCGGGGCATCCCGGCGGACGAGGTGGTGGCGTCCGGACTGGTTCCCATGAGGTCGTGGGCGCCGCGGTTGATCCAGCGTGTATCGCCCTGCGAGGTGAGCTCGCGGACGCTGCTCCGGTCCAGGGCCAGGATGCCCGTGAGGTCCCAGCCGGAAAGGGCAAAGACGCCCGGCTGCAGGGCGTTGTACATGGCCAGGAGCAGGTGGACGTCCCGGATCTGGGCTTCCTGCTCCGGGGTGGTGGTGGACGGGTCCTTGATGCCCAGCGCGGCCATGATGAAGCTTACCGAGGTGCAGGCAATGCCGTTGGTGGTGAAGACGGCGTTGTAGGGCCCGTTTTCGCCGGTGAGCCGTTCCCGCAGGGTCTGCTGGACCTGTTCGGCCAGCTGCGCCCCGGTGAGTTCCTCGCCGTTGAGCTCGAACATCTCGTCCCGGTGCCCGGCGGCGAAGTGCAGGAGCTCGTAGGTGAGTTCGTCATGGTTCTGCAGGGCATGCACCAGCGACGCCTGGTCCACGCCGATTTCCAGCGATAGCCGGAGGGTCAGCCGCAGGAACTCGGTGTCGGCCGTGACCAGGGAGTAGTGGTACGCAGGCCGGGTGATGAAGTCGTAGGACAGGTCGGGGCCGGCATCGGAGGTTGCCTTGATGTCGTCGATGGTCAGGTTCAGCTCCTGGAAGGAGAACCCGCCCACCTTCCGGATCATGGAGCCGATGAGCTGGTTGGCTGCCTCGGACAGTGGGTGCCCCTCGGACCAGCCGGGTTGTTCTTCGGCGCTCTTCTCCACGCCCAGGAAGCCGTTGGCGTCCAGGCGCAGCGCCCCCGTGCCCAGGTCCACCAGCGAATGCAGGGCATCGCCCACCACCAGGCGCATTCCGGCGAAGGTGGGGTCCAGCCAGTTGATGGAGGGCTGGCCGGCCTTGAAGTAGTGCAGGTAGACCCAGCGGCGGGTCTTGCCGGTGGTATCCACGATGGGCCGCGTGGCGCTCCAGTTGGTTTCCTTCACCCCGGGTTCGTAGAAGATGACCCGCTGCAGCCTGCCGATGATGTAGCCGGCCTTCTGCAGCGCCTGCTCGGAGTCGGGGCTGAGGTTGACCGAGTCCGCCCCCTCCGGGACGTCCGGGAGCAGGTTCCAGTCCTCCTCCGGAATATCGATCATGTGGTATATGCCGGGGTAGTCCCGGAAGTTCATTTCGGCCAGGCGGAAGTCCGCGCCCTTGCCGGTGTGGCCCGGGACGATGTCGTCGATGACGGTGCCGTCGTGCTCGGCGGCCACCTCGCACATCCGCCGGAACTCATCCTCGGTGCCGAAAACCGGGTCGATCGCCATGCTGATGCGGTCGAAGTGCCCGTCCACGCTGGGCGTGTGGGACCAGCCGCTGATGCCGCCGGCGAGCTTCACGGGCCCGGTGTGGATTCCGCGGATACCGATTTCCCTAAAGGCCTTCCACATGGCCGGATCGCCCAGGGCCGAAAGGAATGACTGGCCGGACGGGGTGATGAAGGACAGCGGGTAGGCGGTGAACCACACGGAGGCGCGTTCGACGGCGGCCCGCGGGTTGGGATGGGCGTACGAGTTCTGCCACATGCTGGCCTGGCCGGACAGCTGCCGGGCCAGCGTGTTCGCGTCCCCGAGCATCGCCTGGTTGCGGAGCCAGTCCACGTACGCCGCGTTCCGCCCGTCGAATTCAAAGGACGGCCTGCTGCCGACGAACTGGCGCCGGCGCGCGATGGGCCGCAGGGCCTTGGGCCTGGCCGCGAAGAACTGCTCGTCGAAATTGACGTCCAGTTCCGTTGACGGCTCCGCAGCGCCCGCTTCCACTTCCCCGATGGGGGCGGCTGCATCCGCTTCCGAAGTGTTCCCGCTGGTGCCCGGCTCAGGCATAAGCTCCTCTTTCCATTGCTCGTTTCCGTGCTGGCATGGATGCTCCAAAACCCTTGCCCAAGGAAACGTACCCAGGGCAACAGGGAGTATTCGGCGTTCCCTCTCCCGATGCTACTGCTCAGCGGAGCCGGTGGAGGGGACAAACGTGCCTGGGCTAGTGGATGCTTTGTCCGATGTCCCGGCCAATCTGCTGGAGGAGGGCGGTGGACAACCCTGGGTCTTTGGCGGAGTCCCGGCTGGTGTAGTCGGCCAGGGCGTACACCCGTGCCAGGGACAGGTCCGCCCAGCGTTCGCGGGGAAGCAGGGAACGGCCGGCGACGGCGATGATGGGCCGGGTGCCGGACCGGCGGGCCACGGCAGCCGGGAGCTTCCCGGCGAGGGTCTGCAAGTCGATGCTGCCTTCGCCCGTGATGACCAGGTCGCAGTTGTCCCTGCGGCCATCGAAGTCCAGCAGGTCCAGGAAGAAGTCCGCTCCCGATACCTGCCGCGCGCCCAGCAGCAGGCAGGCGAAGCCCAATCCGCCGGCGCTGCCCGCTCCCTCGTGTCCGGCCAGTTCGCGGGCGGAAGCAAATCCCGCGCCTTCCATCCTTGCCACGAAGTGCACCAGCCCGGCGTCCAGGCTGGCCACATCGGCCGGCACCGCCCCCTTTTGGGGCCCGAAGACGGCAGCAGCGCCGGCAGGACCGCATAGCGGATTGGAGACATCGCTGGCAACGATCAGTTCAGCCGCCACCAGGCCTGGAAGGGGGGAGCCCTGGACGGAGCGGATCCGGAAGAGGCTGCGCCCTGTCCCTTCAAGGCGGTGGCCATCGGTGTCGGTGAAGGTGTAGCCCAGGGCGGACAGCATCCCCGTGCCCCCGTCTGTGCTGGCACTGCCGCCCAGCGCCAGCACGATTCGTGCCGGGGCAAGGCTGAGGGCGAAGCGGATGGCTTCGCCGAATCCGCGGCTGGAGGAGTTGAGCGGGTCAAGGGTGCCGTGGGGCAGGAGCGAGATCCCGCAGGTGTTGGCCACTTCCACGACGGCGGTGACTCCGTCGAAGGCGATGGATGCCTGCACCTGCTGCCCCGTCGGCCCGGTGACCTGGCAGGTGTGCCGCGCGAACCCTGCCGAGACGGCGGCGTCCACGCTGCCGTCTCCACCGTCGGCCAGGGGGAGCAGGTCGCACTGGATGGTTCGGTGGGCCCCGGCGACGGACCGGAGTCCGGCCGCCAGGGCGTGTGCCACCTCATGGGCGGTCAGGCTGCCCTTGAATTTGTCGGGCGCGATGAGGGCGCGGAGGGAGGGGGTGGAAGTGGACATGTCAGACGGTCTCGGAGTAGGCGGGGCGGCGGTCGGCAGGGAGGGGATGCCCGACGCCGGCCGAATCCTTCCCTGGGGCAGGCACCTGGTGGAGGTCGTCGTCGTTGGGGCCGGCCCCGGCATGCAGTTCCTGAGCCTGAGCCTGAGCCTGAGTCTGCGCGGGCACAGGTTCCACGGTTTCGCCCGCAAAGACGCGGCGGACACGGTCGGCGTCGAGCGTGCGGTCCCACCAGGCGATGAACAGGGTGGCCACCGCGTTGCCGGTGAAGTTGACCAGGGCACGGCACTCCGACATGAACTTGTCGATGCCGAAGATGAGCATGATGCCGGCCGCCGGGATGGTACCGATGGTGGCCAGTGTGGCGGTCAGGGCAATGAAGCCGCCGCCCGCCACGCCGGCTGCGCCCTTGGAGGTCAGCAGCATGACGGCGAGCAGGCCCAGCTGCTGTCCGATGGTCAGGCTGGTGTTGGTGGCCTGGGCGATATAGAGGGCCGCGAGGGACAGGTAGATGGCGGCGCCGTCCAGGTTGAAGCTGTAGCCCGTGGGGACTACGAGGCCCACCGTTTCCTTCTTGACGCCGGCGTGCTCGAGCTTGCGCATCAGCCCCGGCAGGGCAGGCTCGGCAGTGGAGGTGCCCAGGATGAGCAGGTATTCCTCCTTGAGGTGCCGGATCATGCTGAAGATGTTCAGTTTCAGGAAGGCCATGACCGAGCCGAGGACCACCACCACGAAGAGGATGGAAGTGGCGTAGAAGAGCGCGATCAGGCCGCCCATGCTGGTCAGGGATGAGACGCCGTACTTACCCACCGCGAAGGCCATGGCACCGAATGCGCCAAGTGGCGCCGCTTTCATGATGAAGCTGAGGATCTTGAACATCACAGCGGTGAGGCGCTGGACGCCGTCAAGGACCGGGGCGCCCACCTTGCCCATGGCGTTCAGGGCGATCCCGAAGACAACCGCAATGAAGATGATCTGCAGAATGTCGCCCACGACGAAGGGCTGGACGACGCTGGTGGGGATGATGTTGGTAATGAACTGCCACCATTCCTGGTGCGCGCCGGCGTCGATCAGCTTGGCGGCCGAGTCGGAAGTCTTGATGGCGCCGGGGTCGGCGTTCACGCCTTCGCCGAGCCGGAAGATATTGATGGCCACCAGTCCGAATGCCAGGGCGCAGATGGTGCCGACCTGGAAATACGTGAGCGCCTTCAGCCCGGTCATGCCCACCTTCTTCAGGTCGGCGACGCTGGCGATGCCGCCCACGATCGTGAGGAAGACGATGGGTCCGATCAGCATCTTCATTGCGTTGACGAACGTGATGCCGATCGGTTCCATGGCAATACCGGTTGCCGGGGCAAGCCAGCCCACCAGGATGCCGATGACGATCGCTGTCAGTACCCAAAAGTACAGTTGCCGGTACCACCGGGTTTTCGGGGCCGCTGTTGCAGCTGCGGCGGTGCTGTTGTGGTCCATGATTCCTACCTCATTGTTGGAATGTCGCTGGAGGATGTTCTGGGGAAGAGATTGCTGCGGGGCGGGCGGCAGCGCTGCTTCACCGCCCGCCCCGGGCGTGGCACCGGCGACCGAATGGCGGCGCCGGAGGTTACTGCTTGCCTAGACAGCTGCCGGAGTGAGCGTCAGGGCCTTGATGATGGCTTCGGTGACGTCCTCGGTGTTTGCAGTGCCGCCCACGTCGCGCGTCAGGTGGCCCGCGCCGGTGGCCGCTTCGATGGCGGCTTCAACGCGGCGTGCTTCCCCGTGCAGGCCGAAGTGGTCCAGCATCAGGGCGGCGCTGGCGATGGCGCCGATCGGGTTGCTGATGCCCTGGCCGGCGATGTCCGGAGCGGAGCCGTGGACGGGTTCGAACATGGACGGGAAGCGGCGCTCCGGGTTCAGGTTGGCGCTGGCTGCCAGGCCCAGGCTGCCCGCCAGTGCGGAGCCGAGGTCGGAGAGGATGTCGGCGTTCAGGTTGGAGGCCACCACCACGGACAGGTCCTCGGGCTTGAGGATGAACTTGGCGCTCATGGCGTCCACCAGGACGCTTTCGGTCTGGACGTCCGGGTAGTCAAGGGCCACGCGGTTGAAGACCTCGTCCCACAGGACCATGCCGTACTGCTGGGCGTTGGACTTGGTGACGGAGGAAACCTTCTTCACGGTGCGGGTCCGGGCCAGGTCGAACGCGAAGCGCACGATGCGCTCGCAGCCCTTTTCGGTGAACAGTGCGGTTTGCAGCGCCACCTCGTTGCCGGGGCCGCGGCCGCTGAGGTTACGGCCGCCCAGGCCGGCATATTCACCCTCGCTGTTTTCGCGTACCACAACCCAGTCGAGTTCGGTGTTGTCTGCCTTGCGCAGCGGGGACTGCACGCCGGGGAGGAACTTAACGGGGCGGATGTTGGCCCACTGGTCGAAGTTCTGGGTGATGTTCAGGCGCAGCCCCCAGAGGCTGATGTGGTCCGGGACGTTTTCCCAGCCGACGGCGCCGAAGTAGATGGCGTCAAAGTCCTTCAGGGCTTCCAGGCCCTTGGGGTCCATCATCTGTCCGGTCCTGGCGTAGTACTCCGAGCCCCAGGGAAACTCGGTCCAATCGAAAGCGAACCTGCCGTTGGAGTTTTCGGCCAGCGCATCCAGGACGCGGCGGCCAGCGGCGACCACTTCCTTGCCTACGCCGTCCGCGGGGATCGAAGCGATGTTGAATGTCTGGTTGGCGCCCATGTGGCTACCTCCTCGTTGAGTGTGGGCAGTGTGTCCTGTTGCCGGGATCACGCTGCTTTTCTTCCTCCTCAAGTAGACGCGGCCCGCTCCATCAGCGTCCAAGACCAAGATTCGATCCAGCTGATAGGAACCGCCTATCGATCCAGTGATCAATGCTCCGATAACGCCCTTTTGAGCCCTAAACTGCGCTGCCGGAGCCGCCGATGGGTTGTGCCGCGGCTACTCCGCGTGCTGCCTGGCGACTTCCAGAAAGGCGGACGCCGCAGGGGTGAGGTCGTCCTTGCGGCTCAGGATGGCTACTTCCAGGTGCGAGACCGGTTCGATCAGGAGCGTCCGCAGGCCGGCCTTGTGCGCGGTGGGTGCCCACGAGGAAGGCATCACCGCATGCCCCACGCCGGCGAGAACGAGGGGGAGGATGGATGTGCGGTGGGCCACCTCCACCACAATCTCGGCTTCGATGCCCTGGGCCAGCGCATCGTCCACGAGCCAGCGCATCAGGGAACCGCGCTGGCTGGCGATGATGCGCTGGCCGCCAAGGTCCTCCCGCACAATCGAGTCACCGGAACCAAAAGTGTCCGCCTGCGGGTTAACGATGAGGATCAGGGGCTGCCGCTCCAGCGCCAATACTTCGACGCCGGGAACGCGGATGGCGGTGGGGGAACCGGCCAGTCCTATTTCCGTGCTGCCGCTGCGCACGGATTCCACCACTTCCTCCGGCGTGAACGCGGCCCCAACGTTCAGCCGGACCGACGGGTAGGTCTGGGTGAAGGCGGCAATCATTGAGGTAAGTGGTTCAATTCCCGGTGAGGGCATGGTGATGATGTCCAGCTGCCCGCTTCGGATGCCGCGAAGAGCCTGCACCGCGGACTGTGCCGCGGCCAGGTCCCGCATTACCAGACGCGCTGGACCCACCAACTCCCTGCCGGCGTCGCTGAGGACAGCCCGGCGGCCGATCCTGTGGAACAGGGGCACGCCCAGCTCCTTCTCCAGTCCGGCGATGGTCTGCGACAGGGACGGCTGGGCGATCAGCAGGTGCTCTGCCGCGCGGTTGAATCCACCGTGGTCTACCACCGCCAGGAAGTACTTCAGTTTCCGGGTGTCCAAAGCGGCTCCTCTCCGGCAGACCGATGCTGGGGTGCGCCTGAAGCCTACCCACGCCTGCCCCATTCTGCGAATCCCCCTTTCCCCCTTGTTTCGCCAACTTTGCCCACTATGGCGGCCAGCGGTCGTATTCTTAGAGCAAGGTTTTGCAGTGGGCCCGGTGCGCTGATAGCAGGGCTGGAGCATGGCCGCTGAACCCACGGGGCAGGTTGGCTGGGGACCGCTTCCAGTTACCCCGGAGCCGGTTTTCGACAGCAAGGACGTCGAAGACTACCTCCGGGACGTCACCCGCGACTTCATGGCGGGTATCAAAGGTGAGCGCCGCAGCATCAGCTGGGCGGCCACCCTCTTCCGCCTGGGCACGGCGCGGACCATCGCAGCCAGTACGGAGCAGGCACGCGAAGCGGACCGGGAGCAATGCTCGTTCGCTGACGGACCGGTCATGGAAGCCATGCGCACCGCAGAATTCGTCCTGGTGTCGGACCTGAGCCGGGACCGCCGCTGGCCGGGGTATTCCAGCGCTGCCGCGGCCCATGGGGTGCAGTCCCTGCTCTCCGTCCCCATCCTCACCGAAGGCGGGACCAGTGCCGCCATCAATCTTTACGCGCCTTTCCCGCACGCCTTCACCAGCGATGACCTGGTGCGCAGCCAAAGCTATGCCCGTGAGGTGGCGCGGGCCATGCATGTTGTGGTCCGGGTGGCCGAACGCGCGGAAACGACGGCGGGTCTCGCCGTCGTCCAAAGCTCCCTGGTCCTGGTGGACCTCGCCGTGCGCAGCCTGATGAACGAATACGGACTCACCCGGGAGGGTGCGCTGCGGTTCCTGCAGACGCAGGCGCTGCACCACGAGCTGGATCTCCGGGACGTGGCATTGAACGTTGTGGCCCCCGCAGGGATGGACCTCGGGGTTGGGCAGCCGTCGGGGCTGCGGCAGGAAACGTACGACGGCGTGGCGGAGCTCCCGCGGCCGTCGCCGGCGGGGCGGGACTTTCCAACCGGAAGGTCGGCCCGCAAGGACGCTGCGGCGGGGACGGAACCCCCGCCTGCTGCGGAAGGGAGGACAGCATGACCATCGGGAAACAGGAACTGCGCTCCATCACGGAAGGACCGGGCAGGCACCCCTGGCACCGGTTCGTCGCCCTGGGGGACTCTTACACCGAAGGGATCGGCGATCCCGAGCCGCACAGCCTGGGCGGCCTCCGGGGCTGGGCTGACCGCGTGGCGGAGGAACTGGCGGACAGCCAGCCGGACTTCGCCTATGCCAACCTGGCCATCCGCGGCATGCTGCTGCGGCAAATCCTCGACGGGCAGCTGGCACCGGCCCTGGCGTTGAAGCCCGACCTGATTGCCATGTCCGGCGGTGGCAACGACATCGTGTTCCGCCACGGCGACCCGGACAAGCTGGCGGAAAAGATCGACGAGGCCGTGGGTATCCTGGCTGACACGGGCGCCACCATCCTGCTGTATGCAGGTCCCGATTGGGGGAACACGCCGGTCTTCGGCAAGATCCGCGGCCGCGTGGCGGTCTACAACGAACACCTCCACAGGATCGGGGCCCGGCACCACGCCATCATGGTTGACCTTTGGTGCCTGCCGGAGCTGCAGCATGCTCTGATGTGGGACCCGGACCGGCTGCACCTGTCCCCGCTGGGCCACCATTCCGTAGCGGTGGCCACCCTCAACGCCCTGGGCGTACCGCATACGCTCAGGCCGCTGCAGCCGCGGCCGCTTCCCGCGCACGGCTGGACGCAGGCCCGGGCCGAAGACCTGGTCTGGGCCAAGCAGTACTTTGTGCCGTGGGTGCTGAAGCGGATGCGGCCCCACCAGGTCAGCGGGTTGGCGGCCAAGCGGCCGCAGCCGGTCCCGGTGTTCGGCCTTGGCCGTCCCGGTCCCTTCCCGCCCGGACATCCCGCGGCCAGGACCTCCGGACCGGGTTATGACGGACAGCCTGGAGTGGACCCCGGGGTGGAAACCGGCAGGGTGGCTTAGCGCTTCCTGGGGGAGCGCTTGGCCGCGGCCTTCATCGCGGCCTTCGCTGCCGGAGGCAGTACGCCCTGCTCGGTTTCGGGTTCGGCCACCGTTCCGCGCGCCTTCGCGACGGCCTTCATGCCGTGGTAGATCACCAGGGCGGCAGCAGAACCCAGGGCGATGCCGGTGAACTTCAGGTCGCCAATGGTCCAGGTGTAGTCCGCGATGCCGATGATCAGGGCCACTGCGGCAGTGGTCAGGTTGACCGGGTTGGAGAAGTTCACCTTGTTCTGGACCCAGATCTTCACGCCCAGGATGCCGATCATGCCGTACAGCATCGTGGCGGCGCCGCCCAGCACGCCTGCCGGGACGGTGGCGATCAGTTCGCCGAACTTCGGCGAGAAGCTGAGCAGGATGGCGAACATGCCCGCCACCCAGTAGGCCGCCGTCGAATACACCTTGGTGGCCGCCATGACGCCGATGTTCTCCGCGTACGTGGTGGTGCCCGATCCGCCGCCCAGGCCGGCCAGCACGGTGGCAGCACCGTCTGCCATCAGCGCGCGTCCGGAGACGCCGTCGAGGTTCTGTCCTGTCATGGCGGCAACGGACTTCACGTGGCCGATGTTCTCTGCCACCAGCACCAGGACCACCGGGACGAACAGGCCCAGGACGCCGATGTGGAACTCGGGGGTCTGGAAATGCGGCAGCCCAACCCAGGCTGCGGCGTCCATCTTGTCGTACTTCACCTCGCCGCGGAGCATGGCCACCAGGTAGCCCACCACAACGCCAACCAGGATGCTGAGCCGGCCCAGGATTCCGCGGAACAGGACGCTGACCAGGATGATGGTGACCAGTGTGATGAGGGCCGTAATCGGGGCGGCGTCGAAGTTCTGCTTGGCGGCGGGGGCAAGGTTCAGGCCGATCAGTGCCACGATGGCACCCGTGACGATGGGCGGCATCAACCGGTTGATCCAGCCGGCGCCGAACTTCTGCACCACGGCCCCCACCAGGGCCAGGGTGGCGCCGGCAAGCACCACGCCGCCCAGGGCGCCGGGGATGCCGAACTGCGCCTGCGAGGCGGTGATGGGTGCAATGAAGGCAAAGCTTGAACCCAGGTAGCTGGGCACCCGGCCCTTGGTGACCACCAGGAACAGCAGCGTGCCGATCCCCGAAAAGAACAGCGTGGTGGCGGGCGGCATCCCGGTGATGATGGGAACCAGGAAGGTGGCGCCGAACATGGCCACCACGTGCTGCATGCCCACGCCGATGGTCAGGGGCCACGCCAGCCGCTCATCCGGGGCCACCACCTGGCCGGGCTTGATGGTTTTGCCGGTGCCGTGCAGCTTCCATTTGATTCCGAGCATGCTCATGGGAAGGAATGCCTTTCAGGGGGTGCCGCGAGGGGGCGAAGATCAACTCGCTCCAGAATACCGCCAAGTGTTTGTGCGGGCCCGCTGTGGCCAAGGTCACCCGGCGTCACGGGAAGAGGAGGAAAGCAGTTGAAGTTGCAACTATGGAAAGCATCAGAGGCCACCCCGGCAGGCGGGCGGCGCAGCGAAAGGTAAGCCAATGACCATTGCCCACGAAGAAGCGGTTATCGATTCGGCAGCCGTGGACGCCATCTTTGCCCAGGCCCGCACCGCCAACTCCTTCACCGGCGAGGTGACCGAGGAGCAGGCCCAGGCCATCTACGAGCTCACCAAGTTCGGCCCCACTGCGTTCAACTCCCAGCCGTTGCGCGTCACCTATGTCCGCTCGGCTGAGGCCCGCGCCACCCTGGTGGATGCCCTGTCCCGCGGCAACCAGGCCAAGACGGCTTCCGCCCCGCTGGTGGCCATCCTCAGCTACGACACCGACTGGGCCGGCAAGTGGGACGACTTCCTCCCCGGCTACAACGCCCCCAAGGCCATGTACGACGCCGACCCGCAGCTCGCCGCAGCCACGGGCAACAACAATGCCCACCTGCAGGCCGGCTACTTCATCCTGGCCGTCCGTTCGCTCGGTTTCGCCGCCGGCCCCATGACCGGCGCTGACTTCAACGCCATCGACGCCGCCTTCTTCCCGGCCGGCGACCAGAAGAGCTTCCTGGTGGTCAACATCGGCCAGCCGGGCGAGGACGCCTGGGGCGAGGCAAAGCCCAAATTCTCCTACGACGAGGCTGTCCGCACCGTCTGACGCCCCATCACTTCCTGCGTCTTTTCTCCAAACGCCCCATCACCTGGTGATGGGGCGTTTGGGTTTTTTGGGCGGGATGTGATGGGGCGTCAGAGGCGTGGAGGTGGCCGGTGGGAGACTGGGCGTATGCCGATGCGGAACCTCATTTTTGTGGCCTTCGTGGAACCGGTGGCGGACGGCCAGGTTTTTCTGCGGACGGAGTGGCCGCTGCACGTCACCCTGGTGAGGTTCGACGCCGCCGCCACGGACGGTGCCGACGTCGCCCAAAGCATCGCCGCGCTTGCAGATGGGCCGGCCAACGCAGCGCTTGGCGCGGAGCTGACCGTGGGGGAGGACGCCGCCTTTGGCCGCAACGGGTCCGTCCCCGTCAACCTGGTGGAGCCGCACCCCGCCCTGCAGGAGCTGCATGAGCGGCTGGTGCAGGTGGTGGTGGACGCGGGCGGCAGGATCCTCACGCCGCGCCACACGTTGTCCGGCTACCGGCCGCACGTCTCCCACCAGGCCACCCCAGGCCCGGACGCCAAGCGCCTCCACCGGGGCGACGCCGTCGTGCTTGACCGCGTGGCTTTGGTGGACATGGCGCCCGGCGGCGACCACGCCATCAGGCGCATCCTCCGGTTGTGGAGCCAGGAACCTTCGCAGTACTAGGCGATGACGCTGTCCACCAGCGCCTTGGCCTCCGCCTGCACCTGCTTCAGGTGTTCCTCGCCCTTGAAGGACTCGGCGTAGATCTTGTACACGTCCTCCGTGCCGGACGGGCGGGCCGCGAACCAGGCGTTTTCGGTGACCACCTTCAGGCCGCCGATGGGCGCGCCGTTCCCTGGCGCCTCGGTGAGCTTGGCGGTGATCGTCTCGCCCGCCAGTTCCGTGGCGGTAACGTCCGACGGCGACAGCTTGCCGAGTGCAGCCTTCTGCTCGCGGGTGGCGGCGGCGTCGATCCGGGCGTAGACGGGGGCGCCGAACTGGTCCGTCAGCCCCTTGTACAGCTGGGACGGGGAGCTGCCGGTGACCGCGGTGATCTCCGAGGCCAGCAGTGCCAGCAGGATGCCGTCCTTGTCCGTGGTCCAGACGCTGCCGTCCAGCTTGTTGAAGGAGGCACCGGCGGATTCCTCGCCACCGAACGCCCCTTCACCCGAGAGCAGGCCGGGAACGAACCACTTGAAGCCAACGGGCACCTCAACGAGCTTGCGGCCCAGGCTCTCGGCCACGCGGTCGATGATGGAGGAGGACACCAGCGTCTTGCCGATCACCGAGGCGGGGTTCCAGCCGCTGCGGTTGCGGTAGAGGTAGTCGATGGCGACGGCCAGGTAGTGGTTGGGGTTCATCAGCCCGCCGTCCGGGGTGACGATGCCATGGCGGTCGGCGTCGGCGTCGTTGCCCGTGGCCACGTCGAATGCGGGCTGGCCGGAGGCGGCGGCGTCGGACATCCGCTGGATCAGCGACGCCATGGCCGACGGCGAGGAGCAGTCCATGCGGATCTTCTCGTCCCAGTCCAGGGTCATGAAGGCCCACTGCGGGTCCACCGTGGGGTTCACCACGGTCAGGTCCAGGTGGTGGCGCTCGCCGATCTCGCCCCAGTAGTCCACGGACGCGCCGCCCATGGGATCGGCACCGATCCGGACTCCGGCATTGCGGATGGCGTCCAGGTTCAGGACGGACGGAAGGTCGTCCACGTAGCTGCTCAGGAAGTCGAACTTGCCGGTGGTGTCTGCGGCCTGGGCGTCCGCCAGCGGGATCCGCTTCACGCCGCGCAGCCCGTTCTCCAGCAGCTCGTTGGCGCGGTTGGCGATCCAGCCGGTGGCATCCGAGTCCGCCGGGCCACCGTGCGGGGGGTTGTACTTGAAGCCGCCGTCGCCGGGCGGGTTGTGGCTGGGGGTCACCACGATGCCGTCGGCCTGCGGGGCGCCCGGTGCGGCTTTCCGGTTGTAGGTCAGGATGGCGTGGCTCAGCGCCGGGGTGGGGGTGTAGCCGTGCCTGGCGTCGACGAGGACCTGGACGCCGTTCGCGGCGAGCACCTCCAGCGCGGAGTTCTGCGCGGGCTCGCTCAGTGCGTGGGTGTCCTTGGCCAGGAACAGCGGGCCGGTGACGCCCTGCGCAGCCCGGTATTCCACGATTGCCTGCGTGATGGCAACGATGTGCTGTTCATTGAACGAGGCCTTGAGGCTGGAGCCCCGGTGCCCGGAGGTGCCAAACACGACGCGCTGGCCGGGATCACCCAGGTCCGGCGCAATGTCGTAGTACGCGTCAAGAAGCGCAGTGATGTCAACAAGGTCCTGGGGTTGGGCAACTGTACCCGCGCGGCTAGCCATGGCTCCAGCATGCCAGAACCTGGCAGGAGTCCAAACGACCCGCCCATAATCCGGACCCTGTGACGCGCAATGTGCTCGTCAAACCAAGTAGTCCACCTGAGTACCCGGCCCGGAAAGTACCTATATACCGGCCCTTTGACGCCCTGCTACCTTTCAAAAAATTCCAGGAAACAAGGGAAAGGAACGGACGACGGCGGGCCGCCGCCGGAGTCCTGTCCGGCTAGGAAACGGGGACGTCCAATGGGGGCAGGAGACGGGGCAGCGGAGCAGTCCAGGCTGGCTGCCGAGCGCGTTGCGAGGCTGAAGCGCCAACTCGACCAGGCCGAACGTTCCACGAAGGCGTGGGACGCCGGCGCCGCAGGGGAGCGGGTGGTGGCCGACAAGCTCAGCGAACTGGTCCCGCGCGGCTGGTACGTCCTCCACGATGTCCACTGGCCCGGCCGGCCCAAAGCGAACCTTGACCACGTCCTGGTGGGCCCCGGCGGCGTGGTGGTGATCGACTCGAAGAACTGGACCGGTGAGGTGCGGGTGGCTTCCGGGGTGCTGTGGCAGGGCCGCTTTGCGCGGACCCAGGCAGTGGAAGGGGCCCTGGCCCAGTGTGCTGCCGTGGCCTCGGTGCTGACTCCGCCGCACCGGCGCCTGGTGCGTCCACTCATCTGCATGTCCGCGCAGCCCGACCTTTTCGGGGTGACTGAATCCGACGTTGCCGTGGCCGGTTCCCAGCGGGTGGTGGGAGCCATCGAAGCGCTGCCGGCCGTGCTCGACCAGCAAACAGTGGTGGGCCTGTACGCGCACCTGGGCCAGCAGCTCACCCATGAACAGGAACCAGGCATCACCGCTTTTCGCAGCGTACGGCCGGGAACCGTGGTGCGCCCGGCGGGAGCATTGCCCCCGGCCGGCCCCGCAGCAACTCCCCGCGGGAAGCCCGGCTCCCCGGACGAAACGGGCCGCAGCCAAAGTGCATCCCGGCACCCCGCAGGGCGGGCCCTCCCCCCGGGCGGAACGAAGGCAGGACAACCCACAGGGCACAGGGCGGGAGCGCCGGCCGGAACGCGGACCGGGGCGTCGGCGGGATCGGCGCGCCGCGGCAGGAACGGCAAAGCGCAGCAGCATGGCGGCACCAGTGGAGGGAAGCTTGCCCTGCTGGCGGCCTTCGTCATTTTTGCCGTCTATATCCTGCCCTACTTGGGCCGCTAGCCTCCGGCGCATCTCCTGGCAGCAGCCGGTCTTTGGCGGCCGCGCGGACTGCTCCGGTCATCCGGTTGAGCCGTTCCGAGTCCAGGGTCCAGGCCTGCCAGTACAGGGCCACGTCCTGGTGGGGGCCGTCCTCGAGCCGCACCAGGGCGCCGGACTCCAGCTCGTCCGTGAGCTGGAGCTCCGGAATCATCCCCCAGCCCAAACCGGCTTTGACTGCCGCGAGGAATCCCTGGGACGAAGGGACCGTGTGCGTTGGAGGAAGCTGCCGCAGGCTCCTGGCCGTAAGCAGCTGCTCCTGCAGGTTGTCTTTCGTGTTGAATTTCAGGACCGGCATTGCCGCCCAATCCACGCCGCCGGACACGGAAAACCGCCGGCGCAGCCCGGGGGTGGCCACCGGAACGTACCGCATGGAGCCCAGCAGTTCCACCCTGCACCCGCTCACCGGGACAGGGTCCGACGTCACCGCTCCCATGACCTCGCCCTCGCGGAGCAGCTGGCTGCTGTAGCCCTGGTCCTCAACGTGGAGATCGAGGGCTGAGTCCTCCCACGGGGCGGCCTGATGCAGGACGGGGACGAACCACGTGGCCAGTGAGTCCGCGTTGACGGCCACCGGCAGCTGGGCCCGGGCCGGCGACCCTGCGCCCAGTGCCGCCGCCGTCTCCGCTTCCAGCACCTGCACCTGGCGGGCCATCCGCAGCAGCAGCGCGCCGGCGTCGGTGGCCGTGCAGGGCAGCCTTCGGCGGACCAGGACCTGGCCTACCGACGCTTCCAGTGCCTTGATCCGCTGGCTCACGGCGGACGGCGTGATCCGGAGCAGATCGGCCGCTGCCTCGAACGTTCCTTCGTCGATGACAGCCATCAGGGCCTTCAGGTGCTCAAGATTCATGAAGACATCCTAATGAATACTAAGAATCATTCATTTGCCTGCATGTCATGCGGATCCTACCGTCAGTAGGTATGTGGACTGCTGGAATAACGGGAATGCTCACCGGGATGGCGCTGATCGTGGCGATCGGCGCCCAGAACGCCTTCGTGCTGCGCCAGGGCATCCGGCGCGAGCACATCGGGGCGGTAGTGGCCGTCTGCATGGCCGGCGACGCCTTGCTCATCGTCGGTGGCACGGCCGGCATCGGGGCGTTGGTCACCCGGTTCCCCGAGGCGCTGGAAGTCCTGCGCTGGGCCGGCGCCGCGTACCTGCTGTGGTTCGCCGCGCGGTCCTTCATGGCGGCGGTTAAACCCTCCACCCTGGCGGAGCAGGCGCCCAAGTCGAAGAACTCGGTCATCGCCGCCACGGCCGCCCTGACCTTCCTGAACCCGCACGTCTACCTGGACACCGTGGTGCTGCTGGGCAGCCTCGCCAACCAGCAGGGAGCCGATCTGCGCTGGGTCTTTGCCGCAGGCGCAGTCACCGGAAGCGTGCTGTGGTTCTCCGCCCTGGGGTATGGGGCACGCGCGCTGGCTGGAGTGCTCGGCAGCCCGCGAACGTGGCGCTGGATTGATGCTGCCATCGGTGTGCTGATGCTGGCCCTGGCCATCCGCCTGGTCCTGCACTGAAGTAGGCTGGAGCCGAGATCCGCAGGGGAGAAACCATGAGTAACCAGCCATCCCAGGGGCCTGACTACCAGCGTGACGGTTCGCCGTGGCCCAGCTACCGGCCGCCGGCCGAGTACGGAAGGGGACAGTACGGGCAGGGACAGTACGGCCAGCCCCAGTACAACCCGGGCTCCTACAACCAGGGACAGTACGGCCAGCCGCAGTATTTCGGCCAGCCGTCCTACTATGGCCGGCCGGTGGAAGCGAAGACCCTGAGCATCGCAAGCATGGTCTGCGGCATCGCCTCGGTCATCACGGGTTGGCTGTTGCTTCCGCAGTTTGCCGCCATCATCACCGGCCACCTGGCCCTCCGGCGCGAACCCTCCGGCAGGGGGATGTCCATCACCGGCCTGGTGCTGGGCTACCTGTGCCTCCTGGGCTACGGCGCCCTTTGGCTGCTGCTCATCATCGGCCTGGCCATCGCCGGCACCGCCGGCTCCAATACAGGCACCTTCTAGCCCTGGCCGGCTGGGAAAGCAGCGGCGACGGCGGCCGGGCACCTGCGCCCGTGCCGCCGTCGTCCCTTCTGCCGCCGTCGTGCCTTACCCCTTGACTGCTGCGGTGGCGGGCACCTCTACCGGATACCCGGGGTAAATGGTCTCCGCCGGCGCGCGGTTGGTGGCCTTGGCCCAGGGGTAGTAGACGGCCAGGGTGGCAACGATTCCCACCAGCCAGGAAATGTCCGCGCCGCCCAGCAGCTTGGTGACGGGGCCCGTGTACAGCGCCTGCGCCAGGAACGGGACCTGGATGACGACGCCGATTCCATAGGAAACCAGGGCGGCCACGTTCCAGCGGCCGTAGCGGCCGTCCGGGTTGTAGAGGGCGGGGATGTCCAGCCGGTCCCGGGAGACCTTGTAGTAGTCCACCAGGTTGATCACGGACCAGGGCGTGAAGACCATGAGCAGCAGGAGGACGAAGTTCTTGAACAGGTTCAGGAAATCCTTGCTGGCGAACAGTGCGATGAGCACGCTGGCGCCGATTACCGCCACGATGAAGGCAATCCGCACGGCTTTGGAGACGGTATCCCTCCGGTTGACGGCGGTGCTGATGGTCACGCCGCACATGAAGGCGCCGTAGGCATTCAGGCAGTTAACCGTCAGCTTGCCGGTGACGATCATCAGGTAAATGAAGACGGCGATCTGCCCGCCGCCGGCGAGATCGCCCATGTAGCCCACCTGGTTCTTCAGGAAGTCCCCGCCCAGCTTGGCGGCGGAGAGTCCGCCGGCCAGGGCGCCGAGGGTCATGGCCCACTGCGCCCCGCCCACCGAGCCGGCGAAGGTGTACCAAAAGGTCTTCCGTTCCGAGGTGTCCGCGGGAAGGTAGCGGGAGTAGTCGGCTACGTATGGGCCGAAGGTGAGCTGCCAGCCGGCACCCAGGGCAACGGCGGTGAGGAACGTGGGCCATTCAAAGCCCTTGACCATCATCACCTGGGTGATGTCGAACTTGGTGGCAACCGCCAGGGTCAGGTACAGGAAGCCTGCCAGACCCAGTACGGTGGCGATGCGGCCCAGCGCGTGGATGTACTTGTACCCCAGGATGGCCAGCAGGGCCGTTGCGGCACCGAAGACCAGGATTCCGACGGCGGGCGCGTCCACTCCCAGCATGAGGTTGATCGCCTGCCCCGAGAGGACGGTGCCTGTTGAGGCGAACCCGACGTACATGAGGATGACCAGCACCAGCGGAATCACGGCCCCGTAGACGCCGAACTGGGCTCGGCTGGAGATCATCTGCGGCAAGCCCAGCTTGGGACCCTGGGCTGAGTGGAGGGCCATGACCGCGCCGCCCAGCACATTTCCCACCAGCAGGCCCACTATTGCCCAGAAGGCGTCCGCGCCGAACACCACGGCCAGGGCGCCGTCCACGATGGCGGTGATCTGGGCATTGGCACCAAACCACAGGGTGAACTGGCCGCGCGGGTGGCCGTGCCGCTCGCCCGGTGGGATCATGTCGATCGATCGTGCCTCAACGGCGGTACTTCCTCCGGCCATGGCCTAACTCCTCAGTGATGGAAACGTAGGGTCCATCACACCGGGTTTGGCGGCCGGCCAACACCCGCAACCGGGTCCTGCTGTCCGGGAAACCAGACGCCTCCGCGTGTCGCGCGGCCTGGCTAGCGGAGCAGCTCCACGTCCGAGACAAGCTCGATGTGCGCCAGCATGGCGTCCGCGGCCGCCTCCGCATCCTGGGCCCGGACGGCATCCGCGATTTTCCGATGCGACGCCAGGGACTGTTCGGGCCGGCCGGGCTGCCCCAGCGACTCCATCCGCGTTTCCAGGATCATCTCGGCGATGAAGGCCATCAGCTGTGCCAGGACGGACGAGTGTGCTGCCGCGGTGATGGCCTGGTGGAACAGTTCGTCGCCGTGGGTGCCGCGGTCGCCGTCGTTGATTTCCCTGGCCATGACGTCCAGGGCATCGTCGATGGCGGCAAGGTCCTGGTCGGTCCGGCGTTCGGCGGCGAGGGCGGCAAGCTTCACTTCCAGGGTGCTGCGCGCCTCCACGATTTCGGGCAGCCGGCTTTGGTGCTCGCGCAGGCCCTTGATGACCGAGGCTACGCTGGGCCGCCGGGCCAGGACTGCGCCGGTGCCGTGCTGCACGTCGATGACGCCAAGCACTTCCAGGGCCACCAGCGCCTGCGCCAGCGTGGCGCGGGAAACCCCAAGCCGTTCGGCAAGGTCGCGCTCCGCCGGCAGGAGATCGCCCGGCCGGAGCTGGGCGGACTCGATGTAGGCGAGGATCTGCTCCACCAGCTGCTCGTACAGCCGGGGCCGGGTGACGCGTTCCAGGCCCAGCCGTGCTGTCTTCTCCACAAAGCCCTCCCTCGGGGTCGTAGGGACCAGAATACCTCCTTCGTCTATTGACAGATAGACTCACTGTCTAAGAGGCTAGTCCAGTGAGCCAGTAACTCACGTCACATTCTTTCTTTCCCCCAACGGAGGACCAACGATGTCCGCTCCTGTCTTATCGATCATCATCCTCGCGGCGATGTTCCTGCTCGCCACCGTCCTGCCCCTCAACATGGGCGCGCTCGCCTTCGTCGGCGCGTTCCTGCTCGGCGCCCTGGTGCTGGGCATGTCCACCAACGAGATCCTGGCCAACTTTCCCGGCGGCCTCTTCCTCACCATCGTCGGCGTCACCTACCTGTTCGCCATAGCGCAGAACAACGGAACCATCGACCTGTTGGTCCGCGGCGCAGTCCGCCTGGTGGGCAGCCGCGTTGCCCTCATCCCGTGGGTCATGTTCGCCATCACCGCCGTCATCACCGCCGTGGGCGCCCTGTCTCCCGCCGCCGTCGCCATCATTGCCCCCATCGCCCTGAGCTTCGCCGGCAAGTACAAGATCAGCCCGCTGCTCATGGGCATGATGGTGATCCACGGCGCGCAGGCGGGCGGCTTCTCGCCCATCGCCGTCTACGGTGTCACCGTCAACGGCATCCTGGCCAAGACGGACCTTGCCTTCAGCCCCACCGCGCTGTTCCTGTCCAGCTTCATCTTCAACCTGGTCATCGCACTGGTGCTCTTCGTGGTCCTCGGCGGCAGGAACCTTATGTCCTCCAAGGTGGGACAGTTCGTGGAGCAGGCAGCTGAGGCACGGATGGCCGTCAGCGTCGGCGCCAAAGCCGGCGCCGACGTCCCCTTCAAGGGCTCCGGCTCCGGCATGTACGGTCCCAGGGACCCCGCAGGCGACGGCGTCGCGGCCACCAAGGAGCGCAAAGAGCGGATTCCGCAGCTGGTCACCATTGCAGGCCTGATCGTGCTGGCCGTCGTGGCCCTTGGCTTCAAGATGGACGTCGGCTTCGTCTCCATCACCATCGCCATTGTGCTGGCCCTGGTGTCACCCGCAGCCCAGAAGGGGGCCATCAACAAGATCAGCTGGTCCACCGTGCTGCTGATCTGCGGCATGCTGACGTTCGTCGGAGTGCTGGAGGAAGCCGGAACCATCAAGTTCGTTTCCAGCGGCGTTGCCGGAATGGGAATGCCGCTCCTGGCCGCCCTCATCATCTGCTTCATCGGTGCCGTGGTATCCGCCTTTGCCTCCTCCACCGCCATCCTTGCAGCGCTCATCCCGCTCGCGGTTCCGTTCCTCTCCACCGGCGAGATCGGCGCCGTCGGCGTCATCTGCGCCCTCGCAGTGTCCGCCACCATCGTGGATGTCTCACCGTTCTCCACCAACGGCGCGCTGGTGCTGGCCAATGCCCCGGAAGGCGTGGACAAGGACCAGTTCTACAAGCGGATCCTCGGCTACAGCGGCATCGTGATCGTGGCCGGCCCCGTCCTGGCATGGCTGGCGCTGGTGGTGCCCGGCTGGCTCTAGCCGCCGCTGCCCCACACCGGCGGCCGTCCGCCACCCGTTCCAGAAAGGAAACCCAAACCATGAGCACCGAGAACCGCCAAGGCCCCCTGGCCGGGCACACCGTCGTCGACCTCAGCCGCGCACTGGCCGGGCCCCACGCAGGCATGATGCTGGCGGACCTCGGCGCCCGCGTCATCAAGGTGGAGAACCCCGGAACCGGTGACGACACCCGCGGCTGGGGGCCGCCCTTCGTCGGCCCCGAAGACGACCTCCAGTCCACCTACTTCATGTCCTGCAACCGCAACAAGGAGTCCATCAGCCTGGACCTGAAGAGCGGCGACGGGCAGGCGGTGCTCCGCGGCCTGCTGGAGCGGGCGGACGTGGTGATCGAAAACTTCCGGCCCGGGGTCATGGACCGGCTGGGCTTCTCCACCGCGGCGATGCACGAGCTCAACCCGCGGCTGGTGATCCTGTCCATCACCGGCTTTGGCCACGACGGGCCCGAGTCCCAGCGCAGCGGCTACGACCAGATCCTGCAGGGCGAGGCCGGACTCATGTCCCTCACCGGGTCAGGGCCGGACGACCCCCAGCGCGTCGGCGTTCCAATTGCCGACCTGCTTTCCGGGATGAACGGCGCCTTCGGCGTGCTCGCGGCGCTGGTGGAGCGGACCCGGACCGGCCAGGGCAAGGTGGTACGCACGTCGCTGCTGGCATCGCTGATCGGCGTCCATGCCTTCCAGGGCACCAGGACCACCGTTGCAGGCGAAGTTCCCCAGGCCCAGGGCAACCACCACCCGTCCATCGCCCCCTACGGCCTGTTCAACTGCAAGGACGGCAGCGTACAGATCAGCGTCGGCAGCGAGAAGCTGTGGGCGTCCTTTGCTGCGGCCTTCGGCCTGGAGCCGGGTGCCCCCGGCTTTGCCAGCAATGCCGAAAGGGTGCGGAACCGTGCGGGGGTGATTGCCGCCGTCGAACGCGCCTTCGCCGGCTACGGTGCGACGGAACTGCTGGCGAAACTGAACGACGCCGGGATCCCGGCAGGGAAGGTCCGCTCGCTGGACGAGGTGTACGCCTGGGAGCAGGTGGCATCCCAGGGGCTGGTGGTGGATGTGGACCACCCGCTGCTCGGAAAAATGAGCCTGCCCGGTCCGCCGCTGCGGTTCTTCGCTCCCGGGGATGCGGCCGAAACCACCCCCACCCAGCACGATGCACCGCCGCTGCTGGACGAGGACGGGCCGGCAATCCGCGAGTGGCTGGGCCTGGCTTCTGCAACGGCGGGGGCCAAATAGCATGCCGACGAAGGAAAAGGTGCGGCACCTGAACGCAACCGAACTGCTGGACGCCGTGGTGGACCAAGGCTCGTTCGTCTCCTGGGACACCGAACCGGAACAGCCGGACGTCTCTGACGAGTACGCCCGCGACCTGGCAAAAGCGCGCGAACGCAGCGGCGCCGATGAGTCGGTGGTCACCGGCGCCGGCCTCATCCGCGGCCGCCGCGTTGCGCTGATCGTCAGCGAATTCTCCTTCCTGGCCGGCTC
The DNA here is from genome assembly GCF_019977275.1 of Arthrobacter sp. StoSoilB19. NCBI lineage: Bacteria > Bacillati > Actinomycetota > Actinomycetes > Micrococcales > Micrococcaceae > Arthrobacter > Arthrobacter sp. StoSoilB19. The sequence goes on from NZ_AP024650.1 coordinate 185,820, forward strand.
CATCGGCCATGCGGCGGCGCAACGGATCGTTGCCGCCGTCGAACGCGCCACCGCGGAGGGGCTGCCGCTGCTGGCCGGTCCTGCGTCCGGGGGAACCCGGATGCAGGAAGGGACGCTCGCGTTCCTGTCCATGGTGAAAATCACCGGCGCCGTCCGGGCGCACCGCCAGGCCGGGCTGCCGTACCTGGTCTACCTGCGGCACCCCACCACCGGTGGCGTCATGGCATCGTGGGGTTCCTTGGGCCACATCAACGTGGCGGAACCTGGGTCCCTGCTGGGCTTCCTGGGTCCCCGGGTGTACGAGGCGCTGTACGGCGAGGCGTTCCCGGAGAACGTGCAGGTGGCGGAGAACCTCTTCCACAAGGGACTGATCGACGGCGTGGTGGAACCCGGCGATCTTGCAGACCTGGTGGGCCGGGCACTGGACATCCTCTCTCCCGGGGGCCCGGTGGCTGCGCGCCCTGCCCCTCCCGAGACCCTCAACGTCCGGCCTTCAACAGTTGACGCCTGGACGTCCATCGGGATCTCCCGGCGTCCCCGGCGGCCGGACCTGCGCCAGCTGCTGAAGGTCGGCGCCACCGACGCTCTCCCCCTGAACGGAACCGGACAGGGGGAGAAGGACCCCGGGTTGCTGCTGGCACTGGCGCGTTTTGGCACCCAGTCCTGCATCGTCCTGGGCCACGCCCGCCCGCTTCGGAAGGACGCCGCCGGGATGGGACCGGGTTCCTTGCGGGAGGCGCGCCGCGGCATGAAGCTGGCGGAGGAACTGCGGCTGCCGCTGCTCACCGTGATCGACACCGCCGGCGCTGCTTTGTCGCAGGAGGCGGAGGAGGGCGGACTTGCCGGCGAAATTGCGCGCTCGCTGCACGAACTGATCGGTCTGGAATCGCCGTCGGTCTCCGTGCTGCTTGGCCAGGGCGCCGGGGGAGGTGCGCTGGCACTGCTGCCCGCGGACAGGACCATCGCGGCCCAGCACAGCTGGCTTTCACCGCTTCCTCCGGAAGGTGCCAGCGCCATCGTGCACCGGACCACCGCGTTCGCCCCGGCCATGGCCCAGGCGCAGGGAGTGAACGTGGCCGCGCTGTACGCGAACGGCCTGGTGGACCACATTGTGGATGAGCGGGACGATGCTTCTCTGGAGCCGCGCGAATTCTGCACCCGGATGGCCCGGGCGATTGAGTTTGAGCTGGGCTCGGTGGCCGGCGTTCCCGTGCCGGAACTCGTGGCTGCCCGGGCGCGGAAGTTCGCATCCCTCGGCGGCAGCTGACGGTTGCCACTTGGTCGTGGGGGGCAGGCCCGGGAGGCGCCGGAGTATCGGTTCCGGCGCTTCCTACGGCTGGTCCGGCACGTAGAGGGCCATAATGACGCCCGTGGCGGTGTGTGCGGCTTCGAGGAGCCGCAGCGGCGTTTTTGTTGCCCCGGTGAAAAGCTGGTGACCGTTGCCCAGCACCAGGGGATGGATCATGAGCAGGTACTCGTCGATTTGATCTGCCGCCATAAGGCTGCGGATCAGCACTCCGCTGCCCATGATCACGAGGTTCCCGGGGAAGGTTTCCCGGAGCTCCTTCACAGCCGCCGGAACGTCCCCGCGAAGGAGCGTTGAGTTTGGCCACTCAAGCTTCAAGGCGGGGTCACCGGAGGCGACGTACTTGGGCGTGTTGTTCAGGGCGTCCTTGAATGGACCGCCCTGGGCGTTCCATGACGACAGGAGCTGCACGTAGGTGCGCCGTCCAAAGAGGAAGGCGTGGCCGGCGCCCATGCGCCCGCCCATCTTCTGGACCGTCGCCTGGTCGGCACGCGGAACGGCCCAGCCGCCGCCGGTGAATCCTCCCCGGGGATCTTCGTCCGGGCGCCCCGGTCCCTGCATGACACCATCGAGCGTCACATGGTTCATCACCACGACCTTGCCCACTGCGGTCAGCCTTTCCGTCGCGGGAAGCGCCCGCGGCGGCGGGCGGCACCCGCTGCCAAGGGACTACCTCCTGGACTGGACTCTGGTCCGGTGGGCGTTCCTGCGCAGCTGCAGGATGCGCGCTCCGCCTGCCACGGCCACCAAGACGCCGCCTGATACGGCAGCGATGAACAGTGCCATCCCCAGCGGGACGGACCCCTCAAAACCAAGGAACCGGACCAGGGCCTGGTCCTGGTTCTGCAGGATGAAGACGATCAGCAGGATCAGGAGCACCAAGGATGCCACTACACCTGCCCAGATGACTCCGGCGCGGGTGACCTTGCGTTCAGGGACTCCACGGCCCGTCGCCGCTGTCCCGGTGGCCGGTGTCCCCGTTGTTCCGACTGTTCCCCCTGCGTCCGGTGCGTAGGACGGCGCGCCGCCGTAGGTTGCGGCCCGGTCTCCCGATTGCTGCGCTGCGTTCGACGGCGTGGTGGCATCCGGTTCCTGCCGGCCTTCCGGCCCTGGCGTGTACTGTCCTGCGCTCATGTCCGTCCCCTTTCCCTAAATGCTAAGCATGCTTATTGTCTAACCATAGACGCCCCGGTTGACGCGGCACAACGACCGGTACCGCGTCCTGCGTTAGGAATTGCGTCATGACCGGCGCAATGACCTGCGCAGGAAAAGGGTGCGGGGGAGCTGTCGGCCAGGAGGGGCCCTCACGTGAGAACCCCTCCCTCCGGCAGTCTGGCCGGACCATTTTCGGTCCGGTCCGGTCAGCCCGGCCCGGGTCTCACCGCCCGGGTCAGACCCTCTCCTTGCTCCGTTCGGCGGAGGGGGTGCGGGGCGCAGGCATCCTGCGCCAGTTGGGGAAGGCCCAGAACGTGAAGTCCGGTGCCTTGACCGGCTCCTCCGGAGTTTCCGCAGGGGCTTCCGTTTCGGCTTCAGGCCGGCGCTTGGTTTCTTTCCTGGCGCCCCACCCGAAGTCCTTGTTCGATGCGTAGCACATCACAGACCTCCTCATGGTGACTGCCCTTTAATCGTCCTCCTGATTGGCGGGGGAGTCGATATGCCAACGCAGTCCAGGGGCAACGAATGCACCAGAGGCCTCCGCTGCGGCAGGAGTAATGTCCGCGATTGTCAGGCGCCGTCAACCACGTCCTGTGCCTCCTGCGGGCGGTGGAACTCGCAGGGCCCCTGATGCCGGAGGGGGAGGAGGCAGGTCCGTCCCGTGGGCAGGTGGACCAGCGCGCACCGGCCGGTCATCGCCAGGTCTTCCCTGACGTTCGAGTTGCTCATGTCTGGACGTCCGTCGTCTGCCGTCATGGTGGCTTCGGTGCCTGGGGCAGGGTGTTCAACGTTCATGGTGGGGCAACTCCTCATCGGGCGGAGGGCGAATGGAGGGTGCTGAAAGGTGCTCCTTCAAGTGTGCGCCGCCAGGGTTACCAGCGGATTAAGCCGGTGTTAGGAGCAGGTCAACATCTGCCCTCCGGCGAAGCTTCCCGAAGTTTCCCTAGTAGCCCAGCTGGTGGGCCACCTGCAGGAGGAGGGCTTCGGAGCCCATGGGGCCAACAAGTTGGATTCCCATGGGAAGTCCACTGCCGGCGCTACCCCCGGTCCAGTGCACGGGAACGGTGATGGCCGGCAGGCCGCACACATTCACCATGGAGGACCACGGGGCGTATTCGCACTGCTTCCGGTAGTCGCCGTCGGCGTCCCCGGGCCACTGCGCCGACGGCCAGCGCTCCCCGCCATGCGCCGTGCCGGTGAACCATCCCACCGGCCGCGGCGTCTGCGCCAGGGCCGGCATCAGCATCAGGTCCCACTGCCCGTACTGCGCCACCGTGTCATGCTGGAACTGCCTCAGGAATGCCAGTGCCTCCGCGAGCTTGGCGGGGCTGCGCTGCTGTGCCCGACGGCGGAAGGTCCGCGTCAAGGGGGCCAGCAGAGCTTCACGCGTCGGACTGATCCTGGCTGCGCCCACCCCGGCGGTCCAAGCCGTCGTGAAGGCATCCGGGTAACGGTTGTCGTAGCGGATGGATGCATCACCCAGGCTGTGGCCGGCGTGTTCCAGGAGGGCCTCACCGGCACGGAGCGCGTCCAGGGCGTCCTGTTCGGGCGTGAAGGGAAACGTGCCGGACCACGGGCTGTCCAGGGTGACGCCGATCCGCAGCCGCGGCGGCTCCTCTTGTTGCACTGCCCGGAGGTAGTGGTTTCCCGGGACCATGACGTCCATCATCAGCGCCGCGTCCTCCGTGCTGTGGGCAAGGGGACCGGGCACCACCAGCCGCGCGGGATCGCCGGCACTTTCCCCGGCTGCCACCAGCCCCCGGCCCGGCTTCAGGCCCACCAGGCCGCATGCTGCCGCCGGGATGCGGACTGACCCGCCGCCGTCGGTCCCCGGAGCGAAAGGCAGCAGCCCCGCTGCCACGGCCGCTGCACTGCCGCCGGACGAACCTCCCGAACTCCTGCTGGGTGCATGGGGATTGCGCGACGGCGGTGCGATGCGGTTTTCGCTGTAGGCCGTCAGTCCGAATTCAGGTACCTGTGTCTTGCCCAGCGAAACCACGCCGGCGTCCTTGAAGAGGGACACCAGCGGAGCGTCGGCGGGGGCGGGTTTGTGGTCAAGGGCGGCACTGCCGTGCGTGGTCACCACCCCGGCCACGTCCGTCAGGTCCTTGAAGGCAAGGGGCATGCCGTGCAGCACAGGCAGGTCATCGGCGTCGGCGCGGGCATGCAGGGCATCGGCCGCCTTGGCCTGATCCATGGCCTGTTCCGCGGTCACGGTGATGAAGGCGCCGAGAAGGGCGTTCCGCTGGCCGGTCCGGGCCAGGAAATGGGCGGCGGCCTCCGCGGCGGACACTGCTCCACTCCGCAGGAGGTCCCGCAGGGCCAGTGCCGAAAGCTCATGGAGTTCAGTCACGGAACCGGGACTCCGTTTGCGCACCGGCAGGCCGTTCCGTGCGGGCGGCCGGAGCCGGGGGTGCGGGGAGGGCGGCGGGCTGTTGGGACATGAAAACCTCCTTGGGCTTCACCAGCCTAACCCGGGGCTTTTTGCATACCTGTTCACGGTGGAAGGGGGCGGAAGAGCTAGGCTTAAACCTGACTCTGATCCGCCAAGACAGGACTCCGATGAGTGACTTCGATACCGTCCCCGTGCATGACATTCCCGCTGGCGCGGTGATCCTGGACGTCCGGGAGGACTACGAATGGGTCGCCGGCCACGCTGACGGCGCACTCCACATCCCCATGGACCAGATCCCGGCCCGGCTGGGTGAGCTCGATCCGGACGAGGACCTCTATGTCATCTGCCGTACGGGCGGCCGCTCCTTCCGCGTTGCCCAATGGCTCACGGGGCAGGGATATTCCGCCATCAACGTCTCGGGCGGGATGGACCAGTGGCTGGAGGCCGGCAAACCTTTGGTTTCGGACAACGGACTCAAGCCGTTGGTGCTTTAGTGGCCGGTACTTCCCGCACCTACACGTTCCTGGGTCCGGAAGGCACCTTCACCGAGGCTGCCCTCCTCCAGGTACCCGATGCCCTTGAGGCGGTGAGGATCCCGGCGTCGAACGTCAACTCCGCCCTTGGGAAGGTTCGTGAAGGTGCGGCCGACGCCGCCATGGTCCCCATCGAGAACTCCGTGGAGGGCGGTGTCACGGCCACGCTGGACGCCATCGCCACCGGCCAGGAACTGCGGATCATCCGCGAGGTCCTGATTCCCATCAGCTTTGTCCTGGTAACCCGTCCCGGGGCTCGGTTGGAAGATGTCCGGCGCGTTTCCACGCACGGCCACGCCTGGGCCCAGTGCAGGCTGTGGATGGACAAGAACATACCCGATGCGGAATACGTTCCCGGTTCCTCAACCGCCGCCGCGGCCGTGGGGTTGCTGGCGGCCGACTGCCACTACGACGCGGCCATCTGCGCGCCGCTGGTGGCCAGCGAACATGCTGGACTGTCCGTGCTGGCGGAGGATATCGGTGACAACCCGGGTGCGGTCACCCGCTTCATCCTGGTGAGCCTGCCAGGGGCCCTGCCGGCGCGGACCGGTGCGGACAAAACCACGGTGGTGGTGCCGCTTCCGGAGGACCGTCCCGGAGCCCTGATGGAGATCCTGGACCAGTTCGCCAGCCGCGGCGTCAACCTCAGCCGGATCGAGTCCCGGCCCACGGGACAGTACCTGGGACACTATTTCTTCAGCATTGATGCCGACGGCCACGCAGGCGAGGCGAGGGTAGCCGAGGCGCTGGCGGGGCTGCACCGTATCAGCCCGGGGACGCGTTTCCTTGGCTCGTACGCCCGGGCAGACAAGCAGCAGACGCCGGTCCCGGCCTATGTCTCCGACGCGGCGTTCTCTGCGGCCCAATCATGGGTTGAATCCATACTCGATGCAGAATCCGTCGCAGGTGAAACCGGTTCCGCAGCTTCGCCCAGAGCGTAGGCAAATGGCTTGGGAACTACTTCCGCGGGCTGCGGACAATGCGTATGCTTGCTTGATCCACACGGGGTATGGCCCCTGACGAAGGGAGAGGGTCATGACCAGCAGCACTGAGAACGACGGCCAGGGGATGATCGTCAACCCCAAGCCGACCGCTGACAACCAGGACTGGGACGGGGATGACGCTGACCGCGCCGACCGCCTGCGCTTCGAGGAAGAGCAGGCCATGATCCGCGAGCAGTCTGAAGCCCACGCTGCCGCCAAGGCGGCCGCCGATGCAAAGAAGCAGGCCAGCGCCTGAGCCGCGCAGCACTCTTGCTTTTGTCACGTAACAGCGCTGTCAGCGCTCTTTTGTCAACGCACCTTTGCTAACGCACCGCCGTGGCACTGCTGCCATGGACGTCCCGCTTGACTCGGACCAGGAGTGACCGCGGCAGAACCTGGACGGTGAGCTGCGTGGCTTCACCCGAGGTGTCGCCGTCGAGCTGTGTGGGCATGGGTTCGGGGCACTTGATCACCACCCTGCCTGACCGGTAAACGGTCATGATGGGCAGCTTGCCGCTGTGCTTGAACATGATTTTCACGTACATCAGCAGCCACCCCAGCGCGCTGCGGGGGCTCATCACCACAACGTCGAGCATGCCGTCGTCGATCATGGCCTGCGGGATCAGGTCGATGCCGCCGGGGACAAGGCCGCAATTGGCGAAAAGCACACTGCGGATATTCCTTACCTGCTCCGGGTTTCCGTCCAGCGCAATGGAAACCTTCTTTCGCCGGCCCGGCAGGTGGCGTACGCCCGCCTCCGTGTACGCGAGCCAGCCCACCGCCTTCTTCAACCCGTCATTGGTGTCGGCCAGGACCTCGGCATCCATGCCTATCCCGGCGATCACCAGGAAGATGTGCTCGGAGTAGTGGCCGGTCCGGGAGTTCTCGATGGCCATCCGTGCGGTGTCGATGTAGCGCTGGCGGCCGAAGAGTGCTGTCTGGACGTTGCCGTGAAGGTCGTTCACATCCAGGTCCACGTTCCGCGCCAGCAGGTTGCCGGTACCCAGTGGAATCAAACCCATGGCAATGTCCGTGTGCGCCAGGGCCTCGGCCACCACCCGGACGGTACCGTCGCCGCCGCCCGCAAGGACGACGTCCGGCTTGCCGGCCAGGACGGCCTGCATCTGGGAAAAGCCGGGGTCCTCCGCCGTCGTCTCGAAGAAGACAGGCTCCTCCCACCCGGCTGCCAGGCAGGCGCGCTGGATGATTTCCCTCGCTTCCCCGGCCCGCGCCTTGATTGGATTCAGGACCACGGCCACCCGCTGCTGCGCCAGCCCGGAGTCGTAAACTTCCCCCGCCACGGTGCTGCGCATATGCAGTGCTTTGAGGCGGCGCACCCCCCACCAGCTGGACGTGGCGAAGGCAAGCGCCACCGCAATCAGCAGGTAGAGAATCCAGTCGCTCATGGTGCTTCAACAGTAGCCGTGCGGGCGGCGCGTGGGGGCACGCACCCTGCCGCCCGCCGTCGTGCGCGGTATTGGATACCCTTGTGTGGTGATCGACGTAAAAGACCTCAGCGAAAACCCGGAGAAATACCGTGCCAGCCAGCGTGCCCGTGGCGCGGACGAATCAGTGGTGGACGCGATCATCTCCGCGGATTCCGCCCGCCGCGCTGCCCTGATCCGCTTTGAAAACCTCCGCGCCGAGCAGAACGTGTTCGGCAAGAAGGTGGCGCAGGCCAAGGGTGAAGAGAAGCAGGCGTTGCTGGCAGAGGTCAAGGAGCTCGCCAACTCGGTTAAGGCTGCGTCTGCCGAGGCCGATGCCGCGCAGACCAAGCAGGAAGAACTCCTGCGCACCATCCCCAACCTTATTGAGGACGGCGTGCCCGAGGGCGGCGAGGACGACTACGTGGTGGTCAAGACCGTCGGCACCCCCCGCGAATTCCCCGACTTCGAGCCGCGCGACCACTTGGAGATCGGCGAGCTGATCGGCGCCATAGATATGGAACGCGGTGCCAAGGTCTCTGGTGCCCGGTTCTACTTCCTGCGCGGTGTGGGTGCCCGGCTGGAGATGGCCCTGCTGCAGATGGCCATGGACCAGGCCATCGAGGCAGGGTTCGTCCCGATGATCACCCCCACGCTGGTGCGTCCCGAGACCATGCAGGGGACCGGCTTCGATGTGAAGCACGACGCCGAGATCTACCGACTCGCCGAAGACGACCTGTACCTGGTGGGCACCTCCGAGGTTGCCCTGGCCGGGTACCACGCAGACGAGATCCTGGACTTCTCCAAGGGCCCCATCCGTTACGCCGGCCAGAGCTCCTGCTACCGCCGCGAGGCCGGCTCGCACGGCAAGGACACCCGAGGCATTATCCGCGTCCACCAGTTCAACAAGGTGGAGATGTTCATCTACACCACTGTTGAAGAGGCCGCCGCCGAGCACCAGCGCCTCCTGGCGTGGGAAGAGGAAATGCTGGCCAAGTGCGAACTGCCGTACCGCGTGATCGACACCGCTGCCGGTGACCTCGGCACCTCCGCCGCACGCAAGTACGACTGCGAAGCCTGGGTTCCCACGCAGGGCGCCTACCGCGAGCTGACCTCCACCTCCAACTGCACCACCTTCCAGGCGCGCCGCCTGAATATCCGTGAGCGCGTGGTGAACTCCGAGGGCGTCGCCAAGGGCACCCGGGCAGTGGCCACCCTGAACGGCACCCTCGCCACCACGCGCTGGATCGTGGCGCTGCTGGAGCACCACCAGAACCCGGACGGCTCCGTCAACGTGCCCAAGGCGCTGCAGAAGTACCTGGGCGGCCTCGAGGTCCTGCCGGTCCTCTAAGGGAGCTTTCATAAGCTTGTTCGCGGATCAGGACCTTCATGGTTCTGATCCGCGAACATGCTTAGGCCTGACGGACGCTTGTCCACATACAGGCAGCGGACCGGTGACGGCGCTTCCATGGTCCAACATCCTGTTGGAATGGACATGCCGCCCGGACTGATTGATACTGCCGCCATTCTCCGCACGGGCGCCGGCACCGACGGCGTGCACCGCGCCTTCAAGGCAGGGCAATTGGTGCGGATTCGGCGCGGCTTCTACGTCTCCACCGAGGACTGGCTCAACGCGCTGCCGTCCCAGCGCTTCGCATGGACGACGACGTCACTCGCCAGATCGGTCAAAGGTGCCGTTTTGTGCGGGCAAACGGCAGCGGTGGCGAGCGGTCTGCCGACGCTGGGAACGCCACCGTGCGTGGAGTTGGCGACTGCCTTGCCCGGCCGAAGCGGCATCAGGAAATCGCCGCTGTTGGTCCTGGGCGGGGACGGAACGGCCCAAGACGTGCGCCGCACGCGTTCCTATCCGCTTAGGTACCGGCTCAAGAGCGTGCTGGAACCTGTCCGCCATGGGGAGTTCCTCTGCACAGGACTCATGGAGACCACCGTGGATGTCATTTCCTCCACGAACCTGAGCCAGGCACTGGTACTCGCAGACGGGGCCGCCCGCAAACTCCTGGCCGACGGCGTTGTGGATCCTGGCGCCAGCCTTCTGTCCGTGCCGGGCATTGCCGCCGGCATAGCGGCTCTTCCGTCTGCGGCTGCCCGGCGCCGCGCGGAGCGGGTCGCTGCCCTGGCGAGCCCCCAGCCGGAGTCCGTTGGGGAGTCGTACAGCCGGGCCATCTTTGAGTTCCTTGGTTTCGAACAGCCCGAACTTCAACACGTCTTTAAGGACGGCAACGGGCTTCATCGGCAGGAGCGATTTCTGGTGGCCTTCCCAGGGGGTGGTGGGTGAGTTCGATGGCAAGGGGAAGTACGTCCAGGCCGCCCTGCGTGACGGGATGACGGCTGACGAGGCCGTATATCGGGAGAAGCTCCGCGAGGACCGGGTCCGGGCGCTGGGCCACGGCTTTGTTCGCTGGCGATGGGCTGACCTCACGGACCCCAGCCGGCTGCGGTGCAAGCTCCTGGCAGCCGGACTCCGCCCGCTCCTGGCAGCCGGACTCCGCCCGGGCTGCGGCACGTCCTCGCCCGCGAATCAGAAGCTTGTTCGCTAATCAGAACCGTGAAGGCACGGATGTGCGAACGAGGTGAGGACTGTCGGTCCCTGACTGGCGGGGACTCGTCCGCCCCGGGGGATCTGCTGCGCGAGGGATCGCCGGGATGTGGGAATCCGCCGTGTTTACCAACAGTTCAATAAACCTGTGTCCTGCGTCCTAGCGCGTGTCAGTTACGTCTGGTTCACTATGTGGATGACAACGCTGACTGAAACCTCAGTCGCCGGCAACGATGACCGGCGAGACAACAATCCGAACAACAACACCAACACCCTCGGCTTCGCCGCTGTGGACCAGAAGTTCATGGTCGCCCTGGACGTGGACGGCACCCTGGTGAACCACGACGGCCACATGTCCCCAGGTGTGCGGGAAGCCGCCCAGGCCGTGGTTGCAGCGGGGCATGAGGTGATGATCGCCACCGGCCGCTCCCTGAACGCCACCCTTCCCATCATCGAGAAGATCGGAATCGAGCGCGGATACGCCGTCTGCTGCAACGGCGGCGTAACGCTCCGGCTCCACCCGGAACTCGAAAACGGCTACGAAGTGATCCACAAGGCCACGTTCGATCCCGCTCCGGCCCTGCGTGCGCTCCGGGAGCGCCTCCCGTCCGCCAAGTACGCACTCGAGGATGCCGACGGCAATTTCCTCTCCACCGAGCGGTTCCAGGACGCCAGCTTCGGGGTGGAGGCCGTGGGCGTGGACTTCCACACCATGCTGGAAGCCACCGCCGTCCGCGTGGTGGTCTTCAGCACCGAAAACACGCCGGAGGAGTTCAACGAGGCCATCAACCACGTGGGCCTGGCGGGAGTGACCTATTCGGTGGGATGGACTGCGTGGCTGGATATCGCTGCCGCAGGGGTGACCAAGGCCAGCGCCCTGGAAAACCTTCGGGTCCGCCTTGGTTTTGAAGAGCACCTCACCGTCGCCGTCGGTGACGGCCGGAACGACATCGAGATGCTCACCTGGGCTGGCCGGGGTGTAGCCATGGGCCAGGCTCCGGCGGAGGTGGTGGCCGCCGCTGATGAGGTCACCCATTCAGTGCACGACGACGGCGCCGCCCACGTGCTGCGCAGCCTCCTCTAGGCCGGGGTACTTCCGTCCGTCCCGATTCCGGACCGCGTCCTGGGTCAAGGCAGAATAGAAGCATGACCCTTACGACGTTCGCCCTCGTCCGCCATGGCCAGACCGACTGGAATGCCGAGCGCCGGTTGCAGGGAGCCACCGACATCCCCTTGAACGACGTCGGACGCGGCCAGGCGAGGGACGCCGTCGCCGTCCTTGCCCCGTACGAATGGGACGCAATCGTTTCGTCGCCCCTCAGCCGTGCCGCGGAAACCGCAGACCTGATTGCCGAAGGGCTCGGGCTGGCGGTTTCCCGGCGCGTTCCGGAACTCACCGAGCGCAGTTTCGGCCCGGCCGAAGGGATGCAGGCCGGACCCGAGCTGGACGCGCTGCGCATTCCGGGCGGCTTCAAGGGCGCGGAAAGTGAAGACGAGGCCGCCGTCCGCGGCCTTGCCGCACTTGAGGCGCTGGCGGAGGAGTTCCGCGGCCAGCGGCTGCTGGTGGTCACCCACGGCACCCTGCTGCGCGTGAGCCTCAGCCGGGCGATTGGCCAGACCCTGGCGAGCGTGGACAACGCGGTGCTGAACCTGGCGCACCACCACGCGGTGGACGGCTGGAAACTGGAGTACTTCAACGGCGAGCCCGTGATGGCAGCCGCCGGCAACTAGGCCGGCCCTGAAGGTAACTAAAGAGAGCTGGCAGGACAGTCAGCTGGCTACCGGGCTTCGAGGATCAGTGCCAGCAACCTGGCAGCTGCGGGCCGGGCGCCGTGCTCCTCGTTCCACTGCGCCCGGGCCACCGCCTTACTGACGGCCTGGGTGGTGATGCCCAGTTCCTGCGCCACGGCTTTTTGCTGCCCCCGGACCCCGGGGGTCAGCAGGTCCAGCACCCGCCATTCAGCATCGGAACGGTCACGCACGATATGGCCCAGCAGCCTGAGGATGGCCTCGGCGTCGTGGGCGACATCGGCCAGCGGTCCTTCCACCGCCACCGGGATCCGCTCCTTGCTGCTGCGGAGCCTGTCCACGGCCCGGCGCGCGTACACCAGACCGTGGCCGGAGGCGTCCTTGATCTGGTTGGGCAGCGGCTCATTTACCGGCCCCGCGCCGATCCCCACGTACCAGTGCCCGCTGCGAAGTGCGATCAGTGCGGCATCCACGGCCTGGTGCGGGCAGTCGACGATTCCCTGGACTTCGTCCTCCACCGACCGGTCGAAGTCCAGGCGCGCAGGGATGTGCCGCAGCGCCTTGAGCAGCTGCGGCACCTGGTCGCCGTCGCGCCGGCTGTCCGTCTGATTGATGGTCAACGTGAACATTTCTGGATCCACACTACCCGGAAGTAGGAACTACGGAACGGCCGATTGCAGGGCCCGGTTGCCGGTTGGGGCAGGAGATTTTCCCGGCCCGGGCGAGCCCATGCCGGCTGGCGCGGGGTGGCAAGAGCGGAAAGCCCGACGGCGGGGCTTGCCTGCCTGCCCCTCCATCTGTTGCCATGGGGGAACGGCCGCCTGCAGCGGCACACCCGACGTGAGGATGGTTATGGCCGGCAGCACTGGGCAGGATGAGATGCAGCAGGACGACGTGCAGCAGGGCGGCGCACGGCAGGAGGGGCCGGGGCAGGAAGACCTGGGCCTCGTCGACAAATGGTGGCGTGCCGCCAACTATCTTTCGGTGGGGCAGATCTACCTCCGGTCCAACCCCCTGCTGCGGGAACCGCTGCAGGCAGAGGACACCAAGTCCCGCCTGCTGGGGCACTGGGGCACCACCCCCGGACTCAACTTCGTCTACGCCCACCTGAACCGCGTGATCCGCCGCGACTCCCTGGAGATGCTCTTCGTCGCCGGTCCCGGCCATGGCGGTCCCGCCGTCGTCGCCAATGCCTGGATGGAGGGGACCTACTCCGAAATCTATGCCCACGTGGGCAATGACGAGGCAGGCCTGGCCGAACTCTTCCGGCAGTTCTCCTACCCCGGCGGAATCCCCAGCCACGCGGCCCCGGAAACCCCCGGCTCCATCAGCGAAGGCGGGGAGCTGGGGTACTCCCTGGCCCACGCGTACGGATCGGTGTTCGACAACCCGCAGCTGGTGACCGCCGTGGTGATTGGCGACGGCGAGGCGGAAACCGGTCCGCTGGCCGCCAGCTGGCACTCCCACAACTTCCTTGATCCCGCCGTGGATGGTGCCGTCCTGCCCATCCTGCACCTGAACGGCTACAAGATCGCCAACCCCACCATCCTGGCCCGGATGCCCCAGGACCAGCTGGAGCAGCTGCTGCGCGGATACGGGCACCAACCGTACTTCGTCACGGTGGCGGACCCGGACGACACCGAAAAGGCGCACCGCGATTTCGCCGGCGTCCTGGACCGGTGCCTGGCGGATATCAAGGCCATCCAGGATGCCCACCGGCAGGACGCTTCCGGTGAAGAGGCGGGGGAGGGCGGACACCGCTGGCCCCTGATCGTGCTGCGCTCGCCCAAGGGCTGGACCGGACCCCGCATGGTTGACGGGCTGCAGGTGGAAGGCACCTGGCGGGCCCACCAGGTGCCGCTGTCCGAGGTCCGCACCAACGGCGAGCACCTGAAGCAGCTGGAGGAGTGGCTGCAGTCCTACCGGCCGGCGGAACTGTTCGACGGCGACGGCCGGCTCCGGCCCGACGTCGCCGAAGGTGCGCCCACGGGCGACTTCCGCATGAGTGCTACACCGCATGCCAACGGCGGATTGTTGAGGCGCGCGCTGAAGCTGCCCGCCTACCGCGACCACGCCGTGGAGGTTCCCAGCCCGGGCACCGAGCGGGTCAGCCCCATGGTTACGCTCGGATCCTGGATGCGGGACGTGATTGCGCAGAACATGGATAACTTCCGGCTGTTCGGCCCGGACGAGACGGCCTCCAACCGGCTGCAGAACGTCTATGAGGTCACCGACAAGGTGTGGCAGTACAGGATCGACGATGTCGACGAGCACCTTGCGCGCTCCGGCCGGGTCCTGGAGGTGCTGAGCGAGCACCTGTGCCAGGGCTGGCTGGAGGGGTATCTCCTCACCGGCCGGCACGGCGTCTTCAACTGCTACGAGGCCTTCGTCCACATTGTCGACTCCATGTTCAACCAGCACGCCAAATGGCTGAAGGTCTCCCGGAAACTGCATTGGCGCCAGCCGGTGCCATCCCTGAACTACCTGCTGTCGTCGCACGTGTGGCAGCAGGACCACAACGGCTTCTCGCACCAGGACCCCGGCTTCATCGACCACGCCGTGAACAAGAAGGCCGAGGTCATCCGGGTCTACCTGCCGCCGGACACCAACACCCTGCTCTCCGTCATGGAGCACTGCCTGGCCTCCACGGACTACGTGAACATCGTGGTGAGTGGGAAGCAGCCCTCACCCACCTGGCTCGGTCCGGCCGATGCCGCCAACCATTGCCGCCGCGGCCTGGGGATCTGGACGTTTGCCGGTTCCGAGGTGCCCGGCGAGGAGCCCGACGTCGTCCTGGCCTGCGCCGGTGACGTCCCCACCGTGGAGACCGTGGCGGCCGCCGAACTGCTCCGGAAGGGCGCGCCCGGACTCAAGGTGCGGGTGGTGAACGTGGTGGACCTGATGCGGCTGCAGGACGACAGCGAGCACCCACACGGCCTCCCCGGCCATGACTTCGACGGGATTTTCACCGCCGACAAGCCGGTCATCTTCGCGTACCACGGCTACCCGGCGCTGATCCACCGGCTGGCCTACCGGCGGACCAACCAGCAGGGCCTCCACGTGCACGGCTATAAAGAAGAGGGGACCACCACCACACCGTTCGACATGGCCATGCTCAACGGAATCGACCGGTTCACCCTGGCTATCGACGCGATCGACCGGGTACCCGGCCTGGCTGAGAAGCACTCGCTCCTGCGCCAGGACCTGCAGGACCGCCGCAACCGGGCGCGCGAGCACACCCGCACCCACGGCGAGGACCCGGAGGAGATCCGGAACTGGAAGCTGGGCGGCTGACCCCCACCTAGTTACGGAGTTCGTCCAGCGTGCAGGAGGGCAGGTGGATCCAGCCCTCGCTGCGCGCTGCCTGCGCATGGGAACCGTCCGGCAAGAGCGTACGACGACGGGCGGCGGCCCGGGCGGTCAGGGAAGCGACGACGGCGTCGAAGAGATCGTCCGAGCCGGCCAGCGTGCCCCGGTGCCCGCCCAGGTCCAGCCATGGCGCCTGCTCTTCGAGGGCCGCCAGCAGGAGGCCGAGGCGTTCGGCTTCCGGGACGCCCCGGCCCTTGTAGCCGCGCCCGTTCAGGCCCCAGATCTTCAGGGATGCTGCCGGGTAGACCTCGGCCAGGCGTCCTGAGCCGTCACGCGCCTGTGGGCCGTGCAGGGCGGCGATCTTTGCCTGGATCACGGCGCAGCGCATGGCAGGATGGGCCAGCCGGTCGGCGGAGACGCTGAGCGGGATCAGCCCGGTTTCGCGCGTGACGAAGCGGTCGGTGTCCCGGTAGGCGAGCAGCCTCCGGCCGGCAATTCCGTCGTACTCGAGGACGGGATCGGCGTCGAAGTTCAGGTGGCCGGTAAGGAACGGGATCAGCGCGTCGGGCCAGCCCACCGGACAGTCGACGCCGGTCATCTCGCAGGAGCCGAACAGCTCCACGATGTCCTGGTCGTCCACGTCCAGGGCCAGGTGGGTGAGCCGGGCCGTATCTGGCTCCCACTCGATCACCGCGACGGCGGTCTTCCTGGTGGCCGCCGCCAGGTCCACGCCCAGCGTTTTCACGCTCTCAGGCTGCCTGATACTGCAGGACTCCGGTGATGCCGCCGGACTTCCCAAGGTCGGCGCCGCGGGCGAAACCGGCCCACAGGGCCCGCACCTTCCGGCCAGCCGCCTCCACGTCCTCCCAGCGGGCGCCGGCGATCAGTCCCACCCCGTCCCATGTTTCCCTGGTGCCGAGCAGCAGGGGCAGGTCCACGGTGTGGGCCGCGCCAAAGATGTTGCCGGGGGCATGCCAGGTCAGGAGGTACCGGTGGGCTTTTCCGCCCGCTTTGGCGTGGCGCCGGGCGAACCGGCGCGTTGCCCGGCCGTACACGGTTTCGGTGACCACCCAGTCGATGGCACGCACGGCGTGCTGACCCACCAAGGGGATACCGGCCAGCCGCATCAGTCGAGGGCTGCGGGGAAGGAACAGGCGGGCCTCCTCCGAGGTATGGCCGATCAGCACCTCGATGCCGGGCGCCGTCCGGTCCCACGCCGCTTCGATCCCGGCTTCCTCCGGGAGTGGATCGTGCGCGTACTGTGTGCCAAAGGGCATGGCGGCCAGCATGCCGAACTTTTTGGCCACCTGGGTGACCTGTTCCTCGACCGCCACCACGTCCATGGCCGGTGTCTGTTCGGTGACCGATTCGGCGGCAATGCCCATGGCGTGGTTCATTTTGGCCCGCCCGCGGGTGATGCCCAGCGGTGCACTTTGGATGATGGCGCGCTGGAAGAGGGTGGGCGCCTCGGGTGTGGCCATCAGGTGGGCGATCGCGTCACCACCGGCGGACTGGCCGAATGCGGTGACCCGGCGGGGGTCGCCGCCAAAGGCCTGGATATTCCGCTGCACCCACCGGAATGCCTCCAATTGGTCCAGGAGCCCCAGGTTGCCGGGACGTCCCGCGGGTGTGGCCAGGAACCCGAACAGCCCCAGCCGGTACGTCACGGAGACCACGATGACGCGGTTCTCGGCCACCAGCCGGGCGGGGTCGAAGATGGCCAGGTCCCCGGAGCCGGTGGTGTAGGAGCCGCCGTGGATCCAGACCATGACGGGCAGTTTTTCGTCCGGCCTGACGTCGCCGGGCATGGTGATGGAAAGGTTCTGGCAGTCCTCGCTCCCCGGAAGCTCCCCGTATCTGGTGCCCAGGACGTCGTCGAGGAACGGCACGGGCGCCTGGGGGCAGGCAGGGGAGAGGGACGTGGCGGACAGCTCGGAGGTCCAGTCCGGGACCTGCACGGGCGGCTGGAACCGGGCGGCCTCGGCGTACGGGATCCCTGTGGCGCGGATAACCTCGCCGTCCCGCCAGCCGGCGACAGGGCCGCAGGGCGGATGGAACAAGAGCTGGGAAGTCAGTGCTGGCTCAGAACTCACAGCCCCACGATTCCACAGATTTACCTTTGTGGGGACAACGACAAATCCCCGCCTCCCGGACCTATCCCCCTTGCATGAAGCGGGGACTTGTCCGGCAGACGGGGATTCAGGGCCTGGCCGCCCTAAGGCGGTGGCCGGTGGAACCAGTGCGCCGGTGGAACTAGTGCGACGCGGGCACGTAACGCTTGATGGAGGCTTCCAGCTCGGCTTCGGCCGCGGCGCGGTCGCCCCAGCCCTCGGCCTTGACCCACTTGCCGGGCTCCAGGTCCTTGTAGCGGGTGAAGAAGTGCTCGATCTCCTTGATCAGGAATTCGTTGACGTCGCTGACTTCCTGGATGTGGTCAAAGCGGGCATCCACGGGGACGCAGAGGATCTTGGCGTCCCCGCCGCCGTCGTCCGTCATGTTGAAGACACCGATGGGGCGGGACTCGACGATGACGCCGGGGTGCAGGTCGAAGTCCTGCAGGAGCACCAGCGCGTCCAGCGGGTCGCCGTCCTCGCCGAGGGTGTTTTCGAAGTACCCGTAGTGCGTGGGGTACTGCATTGAGGTGAAGAGGACGCGGTCCAGGCGGACACGGCCGGTCTCGTGGTCAACTTCGTACTTGACGCGCGATCCCTTGGGGATCTCGATGGTCACGTCGTGCTTCATGGAATGCTCCTCGGCAATTGCAGGGGGTGCGCGGCACACTTGACGGGCCCACAAAAAAGAGTGTCGGTGCCGCCGACTACTATTGAGGATATAGCGAGAGGCCCTGGAATCAGGAACTTGTGGGGAAATTTCAGGACTTGAGGACCAGCACCAGCATGACCAAAACAACCGGCCAGGAACCGTTGCGCGCGCACCGGTCCGGGCGCCCCGGCAGCCCTGGCCGGACCCCCGCGGTAGGGCCGCGCAAGCCCTGGCCGCTGGCCCTGGCGGCCTTGATCCTGCTTGTCCTCGCCCTCCCGGGAGCCCTGCTGGTGGCCCCCGGATTCCTGGGCCCAGGGTTCTTTGGTGCGGCTCCCCAGCCCGCCCCGGCGCCTCCAGCCTGGCAGCAGGCCCCCGCCACCCTGTCCGCCCCGCAGGCGCTCGCCCCGCTTCAGCAGTCCGCCCCAGTGCCCCTTCCGTCAGCGGTGGCAGCCCAGGTGGACCCGGCATTGAAGGCCGACGGCGGCGGTACCTTCACCGGCATGGTGCAGGACGCGCTCACGGGCCAGGTCCTCTTTGACCGGGGCGGCGCGGAAAGCCGGGTGCCGGCGTCGAACCTTAAACTGCTGACGGCGGTGGCCGCACTGCGCACCCTGGGGCCGGACCACCGCTTCGCCACCAAGGTGGTGCCGGGCCCCGCCGCCGGGCAGGTGGTGCTGGTGGGCGGCGGCGACGTCCTCCTGGCCGCCGGGGAGTCGAAGCCGGACCAGGTTATGGGCCACGCCGGCCTTGCCACCCTTGCCGCCCTTACGGTGCAGGCCCTGCAGGCCGCCGGAACCACGGGAGACATCAAGGTAGTGGTGGATGACTCCCTCTTCACCGGCGCGGCGTTGAATCCGGCCTGGCAGAGCGGCGACGTGGAGGCGGGCGAAATAGCGCCGCTGTACCCCCTGGCCCTCAACTCTGCACGCTTCGACCCCGCCGTCACCACCGGCCCCCGGCCCCAGGATTCCGCCATAACCGCCGCGGAGGAGTTCGCGGCCCGGCTCCGTGCGGCAGGTGCCGGGGCCGGCCTCACCGTGGCGGCCGGCGTCGAACGCTCACCCGGCGCGTCCCAAGCCGCCGCCCCAGCCCTGGCGGCCGTCCAATCGGCCACCGTGGCTGAGCAGGTGAACCTGATGCTGCAGGTATCTGACAATTACCTTGCCGAAACCATGGGCCGGATGGCCGCGTTGGCCACCGGCCGGCCCGGAAGCAATGACGGTGCCACGGCCGTGGTCGCGGCCGAACTCGCGGCAGCGGGCATCCCCTCTGACGCCGTGAAGCTGGTGGATGTGTGCGGGCTGGCCATGGGCAACCAGGTTGCGGCCCGCCAGTTCACTGACGTGGTGCGGGCCATCACCACCGGCGCCGACACCAGGCTGCGGGCCGCCCTGGACGGCTTTCCGGTTGGTGGCCTGTCAGGAACCCTGGACACCCGCTACGGGGATGCCACCACGTCCGGCGGTGCCGGCCTGGTTCGCGCCAAGACCGGGACACTGAACACCGTTCTGGCGCTGAGCGGATATGTGGTGGACTCCGACGGGCGGCTCCTGGTCTTCTCCTTCATCGGCAACGGCCTGACCCCGGGCGCGGCCGGCAACAAGGAAGCCCTGGACCGGGCCGCCACGGCGCTGGCAGGCTGCGGCTGCCGCTAGCACGGCTGCCATTGGTACTCCATGAGGGGGGATTCTTCCTGCACTTCCAACGTGCCGGCCTGGACTGGGACGGCGCTTCTGGCCTCCTGTGCCGGGGCTGTGCAAGTTCGCCGGTCAGCGAACTTAAGGACGATCCCCATCCTGCTGTGTTCTGATGGGAACCATGGAGTCCACTGCGCGCGAATCCGCATCGACGTTGTCCCCAACAGCCCAGTCCCTGATCAACTGGGACCTCGCTGCGTCTGCCGCAGCGCGGCTGGCTCCCGCCGGGCCGGAGCTCGATGAAAAGGCCATCGGGGAAGCGGTGGACAGCCTTCGACGGCTGGCGGACGCTTCCGTTCCGCACGTGCACGACATCACCGGCCTGGAGGCGGCGCGCGACCTTCGCGATTCCTCGGTGCTGGTGGTGGACCGAGCGTCCTGGGCCAAAGCCAACACGCAGAGTTTCGCGGTGATGCTCAAACCCGCAATGCAGAAGATGCTGGACAGCCGCCGCGGAAGCCTCAGCCCCGCTGCCGCCCAGGTCAGCGGCGCCATCACCGGCGGTCAGTTGGGCGCCGTGCTTGCCTTCCTGTCCAGCAAGGTCCTGGGCCAGTACGATCCCTTCGCGGCGCTGGCAGAAAACTCCACGGCTCCCGCGGCCGGCCGGCTCCTGCTGGTGGCCCCCAACATCGTGTCGGTGGAACGGGAACTCAACGTCACGCCCGAGGACTTCCGGCTCTGGGTCTGCCTGCACGAGCAAACCCACCGTGTCCAGTTTGCGGCCGCCCCCTGGCTGCGGCACCACATGCTGGAACAAATCGACGAACTCAGCGGCCACCTGCTGGGCAACGTCGACACCCTGATGGAGCGCGCCACCGCTGCTGCCCGCTCCCTGAAGGACCGCTCCGCCACCGGAAACACTCCCGGCCGCGGCGCAATCCTGGACCTGCTGCAGGATCCGGAGGAAAAGGCCGCCATCTCGCACCTCACCGCCGTCATGAGCCTCCTCGAAGGGCACGCCAACGTGGTGATGGACGCCGTCGACGCCAGCATCGTCCCGTCCGTGAAGACCATCCGGCAGCGGTTCAACGACCGCGGCAAGGACCGGGGCGTGATCGAGAAGTTCATCCGCAGCCTCCTGGGCCTGGACGCCAAGATGCGCCAGTACTCCGACGGCGCCCGCTTCGTCCGGGCCGTGGTGGACGTGGCCGGAATGGACGGCTTCAACAAAGTCTGGGAGTCCGTGGACCACCTGCCTACCGAGCCCGAAATCCACGACGCCAAGCTGTGGCTTGAGCGGATGGGTCACTGATTGACGGACACACCTGTACCCGGGACTGAGTGGCCTGCCGGCACCGCCGGGCCACGCAGCGGACGGCGCCGGCCCGGAAGGCTCGCGCCCGTCGTCGGGACTGCGCGCAGGATGCTGCAAAACGCGCTCGCCGATGCCGGATATCCCGGCCACGTCGTCGTGGCGTGCAGCGGAGGCCCCGATTCCCTGGCGCTGGCCGCCGTCGCTGCGTATTTTGCCCGGCGCGGGCATGTGGACGGACGCCCGCTGACCGTGGGAGCCGTGGTGGTGGACCACCAGCTGCAGGAGGGGTCCGGCGACATTGCCGCGCGCACCGCCAAGACCCTGGAGGAGCTGGGCCTTTCACCGGTTGAGATCCGCACGGTCACGGTGGCTGGTGCCGGTATGGGCCCAGAGGCCGCCGCACGCGAAGCCCGGCACGCCGCGCTCGAAGCCGCCGCGGCGGGACAGGGCGCCGGCGCCATCCTGCTGGGCCACACGCTCGACGACCAGGCGGAGCAGGTACTGCTGGGCCTGGCCCGGGGCTCCGGCTCCCGCTCGCTCGCGGGCATGCGGCCGTCCCGGGCAGGCGCCGGAAACAGTGTCCTGCTGCGCCCGTTCCTCGGCCTGCGCAGGGCGGACACCGAGGAGATCTGCGCGGTGGAGGACCTGGATCCCTGGCACGATCCCACCAACGCCGATCCCGCCTTTGCACGCTCCCGGACCCGCGTGGAGGTCCTTCCGCACCTCGAGGAGAACCTGGGCCCCGGGGTTGCCGAATCCCTGGCCCGGACCGCCGCCATCCTGCAGCTTGACGCCGACTACCTGGAGGCTGTGGCGGAAAGCACCTTCGCCTCCCTGGTGGAGCGGGACGGCGGCGCACTGGCGCTGCCCGAGGAGGCGTTGCGTGCCCTGGCCCCGGCCATCAGGTTCCGCGTGATCGCCAAGGCAGCGGCCGACGTCGGCGGCCAGCAGCCCAGCTACCAGCGCCTTTTGGCGGCGGAAGCGCTGCTGCGGCGCCAGGGTTCGGCGGGTCCGGTGGAGCTTCCCGGCGGCGTCAGCGTGTACCGGCTGTCGCTGGCACAGCTGGAGGGATCAAAGGACGCCGGCGTGCCGGGTGCCCAGGGCGGCCCCGGTTCTGTTCCCCGCGAACGGGCGCGCTGTGGGAAGCTAGTATTCCGGTCCCAAAAACCGCCCGCAAAATAGTCGCACCCCGCATCTAAACAGGAGCCATTGGTGGATTCAAACGACGTCCAGGCAGATCTCAAGCACGTTCTCTACACCAAGGAGCAGATCCAGCAGCGGATCACCGAGCTCGCTGCGCAGATCGACAAGGACTACGAAGGGCGCGAGATCCTCCTGGTGGGCGTGCTCAAGGGCGCCGTCATGGTCATGGCTGACCTTGCCCGCGCACTCCACAGCCACATCTCCATGGACTGGATGGCAGTGTCCTCCTACGGTTCGGGCACCCAGTCCTCCGGCGTGGTACGCATCCTGAAGGATCTGGACACCGACCTGATGGGCAAGGACGTGCTGATCGTCGAGGACATCATCGACTCCGGCCTCACCCTGTCCTGGCTCAAGACCAATCTGGAGTCCCGCGGCACCGCGTCCGTGGAGATCTGCACGGCGTTCCGCAAACCCACAGCCGCCAAGGTGGAAATCGACGTCAAGTACGTCGGTTATGACATCCCCAACGAGTTCGTGGTGGGTTACGGCCTGGACTACGCCGAAAAGTACCGCAACCTTGACTTCGTGGGCACCCTGGCCCCGCACGTCTACGAGTAAGCGGCGCCGCACACTCCGCCGCCGTACTCCGGTAAAACCGCGCCATGTGGGCAACTCCTGGGCTGTCCCGGCACTGCTACGCCCACAGGGAACTTTTGCTTTTCGCTATGCGTGATGTACTCCGGACGGTGTATAGCTAGAAGCTGACGCAGCACCATCACGCGCGCAGACTACTCGCCGTGAAGCACTACCGGAAGGGACGGGGCCAGCCCCCGAACAGATGAAAGCTAAGAACTTCTTCAAAGGCCCGGGCATCTGGATCGTCGTTGTGGTCGGTCTGCTCCTGGTGGCCTTTGCAACGCTCGCCCCCGGCGGTGCCGCCCGCATCGATACGGACAAGGGCCTGGAACTGCTCTCCGGCAACAAGGTGGAGCAGGCCAAGATCTTCGACGGCGAGAACCGCGTTGACCTCACGCTGAAGGACAACCTGCAGGTGGACGGGCAGGACAAAGGCAAGAGCGTCCAGTTCTTCTTCGTTGACGCCCGCGCACAGGACGTGGTGAAGGCTGTCACCGACGCCAAGCCGGCCCAGGGCTTCACCGACCAGCCGATTGAAAGCAACTGGTTCTCCGGCCTGCTCTCCCTCCTGATCCCCGTCATCCTGCTGGGTGCCCTCTTCTGGTTCCTGATGACCCGGATGCAGGGCGGCGGCTCCAAGATCATGCAGTTCGGCAAGTCCAAGGCCAAGATGGTCAGCAAGGACATGCCGCAGGTGACCTTCGCCGACGTCGCAGGCGCGGACGAGGCCGTCGAGGAACTGCAGGAGATCAAGGAATTCCTGCAGGAGCCTGCCAAGTTCCAGGCCGTTGGCGCCAAGATCCCCAAGGGCGTGCTGCTGTACGGCCCGCCCGGCACCGGCAAGACGCTGCTGGCCCGCGCAGTGGCCGGTGAGGCCGGCGTCCCCTTCTTCTCCATCTCGGGCTCGGACTTCGTGGAAATGTTCGTCGGCGTCGGCGCATCCCGCGTCCGCGACCTCTTTGAACAGGCCAAGGCCAACTCGCCCGCCATCATCTTCGTGGACGAGATCGACGCCGTTGGCCGCCACCGCGGTGCAGGCATCGGCGGCGGCAACGACGAACGCGAGCAGACCCTCAACCAGTTGCTGGTGGAGATGGACGGCTTCGACGTCAAAACCAACGTGATCCTCATCGCCGCCACCAACCGGCCCGACGTCCTGGACCCGGCACTGCTGCGCCCCGGCCGTTTCGACCGCCAGGTTTCGGTGGAGGCGCCGGACCTCATTGGCCGCGACCAGATCCTGCAGGTGCACGCCAAGGGCAAACCGATGGCGCCCGGCGTCGACCTGAAGGGTGTGGCGAAGAAGACGCCCGGCTACACCGGCGCAGACCTCGCCAACGTCCTCAACGAGGCCGCACTGCTCACCGCGCGCTCCAACGCCAACCTGATTGACGACCGCGCCCTGGACGAGGCCATTGACCGAGTCATGGCCGGCCCGCAGAAGCGCAGCCGCGTCATGAAGGAACACGAGCGCAAGATCACCGCCTACCACGAAGGCGGCCACGCCCTGGTGGCGGCAGCCCTGCGGAACTCGGCTCCGGTTACCAAGATCACCATCCTTCCGCGCGGCCGGGCCCTGGGCTACACCATGGTGGTCCCCGAAAACGACAAATACTCCATCACCCGCAACGAACTCCTCGACCAGATGGCCTACGCCATGGGCGGGCGCGTTGCCGAGGAGATCGTGTTCCACGACCCCTCCACCGGCGCCTCCAACGACATCGAGAAGGCCACCGGCACCGCCCGCAAGATGGTCACCGAGTACGGCATGAGCGAACGCGTCGGCGCTGTCCGCCTGGGCCAGGGCGGCGGCGAACCCTTCCTGGGCCGCGACGCCGGCCACGAGCGCAACTACTCGGACCAGATCGCCTACGTGGTGGACGAGGAAGTGCGCCGGCTGATCGAGCAGGCCCACGACGAGGCTTACGAGATCCTTACCGAGAACCGCGACATCCTGGACATCCTGGCCCTTGAGCTGCTGGAGCGCGAAACCCTCAACCAGTCCGAGATTGCCGACATCTTCCGCGACGTGCGCAAGCGCGACTTCCGCGAAGTGTGGCTGTCCAAGGAAACCCGTCCTGTCCAGATGGCAGGCCCCGTGGAGTCCCGCCAGGAAAGGGCGGAACGCGAGGCGCAGGAAGAGGCAAAGAAGGCCCGGCTGGACGAGCCTTTGGACGCCCAGCCGCCGCACTCGCAGGGCGTTCCGGAGGACGCTCCGTTTCACGGAGGCACCTCCGACTCGGGGCCTGACACCCTTCGCGGCTAAGCTTTCCCTGTGACTTCTTTCGACGACGACGACGTTCCCGCCTCCGCCGTACACCTGGCGGAGGACGGATCCCACCATTCGAAACGCGAAAAGGTGGACCGGCCGAGGATCGAGGCGGCCGTCCGCGAGATCCTCCTTGCCATTGGCGAGGACCCGGACCGCGGCGGCCTGCGCGACACCCCGAAGCGGGTTGCGAAGGCGTACGCCGAGGTCTTCGCGGGACTGCACCACGATCCTGCTGACGTGCTGTCCACCACCTTCGACCTGGACCATGAGGAACTGGTCCTGGTCAAGGACATCCCGTTCTACTCCACCTGCGAGCACCACCTGGTGCCGTTCCACGGGGTGGCCCACGTGGGGTACATTCCGTCCCACGACGGCAAGGTCACCGGGCTGAGCAAGCTGGCCCGCCTGGTGGACATCTACGCCCGCCGCCCGCAGGTGCAGGAGCGCCTCACCACTGAAATCGTCGAAGCGATGGTCCGCTACCTCAAGCCCCGTGGCGCCATCGTGGTCGTTGAATGCGAACACATGTGCATGTCGATGCGCGGTATCCGCAAGCCCGGAGCGAAGACCGTCACCAGTGCGGTCCGCGGGCAGCTTCATGACCCGGCCACCCGTGCCGAAGCCATGAGCCTCATCCTCGGAAGGTAACTACAGACCATGGATTCACTCGCTGCAGCCCCTGGAACGGGGCCCGCAACCTCCCCGCTGCCCATCCTGCGCAAGCCCCGCCCGGCCGCGCGCTTCGAAGGCCTGCCCACCGACCGCACCCTGGTCATGGGAATCCTCAACGTCACCCCCGATTCCTTCAGCGACGGCGGGAAGCACGCCACGGCGGACACCGCCATCGCCGCTGGCCTGCGGATGTTTTACGCGGGTGCGGACATCATCGACGTCGGCGGCGAATCCACCCGGCCCGGCGCTGACGACGTCAGCCCGGAAGAAGAACAGCGCCGCGTCCTGCCGGTGATCGAGGCCCTGGTGAAGGCCGGCGCACTGGTCAGCATCGACACAACGCATGCCTCGACGGCGGCAGCGGCGGTAAAAGCCGGCGCAGCCATCATCAACGACATCTCCGGCCTGAGCATCGAGCCCGAAATGGCCGAGTTCGTGGCGGCCTCCAAGGTGCCGTACGTCCTCACCCACCGCCGTGGGGACGCCCGCACCATGAACTCCCTCGCCGAGTACACGGACGTTGCCGGTGAAGTGGTGGCCGAGCTGGCAGGAGTCCGCGACAAGCTCTACGCCGCCGGTGTCAGCCAGGAACAGATCATCATCGACCCCGGCCTGGGGTTCGCCAAGAATGACGCCCAGAACTGGGAGCTGCTGCAGAACCTGGACCAGCTGGACAGCCTGGGCCACAAGGTCCTGGTGGGCGCTTCCCGCAAGCGCTTCCTCGGCACCCTGCTGACGGTGGCCGGCAAGTCCGCCGCCCCGGAGGAACGGGACGGGGCCACAGCGGCGATCACAGCCATCAGCGCCTACCGCGGGGCTTGGGCCGTCCGTGTGCACGAGGTGGGGTCCAGCCTTGACGCCGTCAAGGTGGCTGCACGCATGGCCGCAGCATCCGCGGCACAAGCCGTACCCAAAAACCAATAGGGCCGGGGGACCCATGGACAGGATTACGCTGACCGGAGTGACCGCCGTCGGCCATCACGGTGTCTTTGATTTCGAACGCCGGGAGGGCCAGCCTTTCGTGGTGGACGCAGTGCTCCACCTGGACTTCACCGAAGCGGCAAAGTCCGACGATGTGCGGGACACCGCGCACTACGGCGAGGTGGCGCAGCGTATCACCGACTGGATCACCGGCGAACCACTCAACCTCATCGAGGCACTCGCAGTGCGGATCGCCGACAGCCTCCTGTCCGAATTCAAGCTCCAGGCCGTGGACATCACCGTGCACAAGCCACAGGCTCCCATCGCGGTTCCTTTCGGGGACGTGGCTGTCACCGTCCACCGGGCACTGGTCCCCGCTGGCCATGACGGCTCCGGGGTGCAGACGTGAACGGGACCTATACCAAGGCCGTGCTGGCCCTGGGCAGCAACCTCGGTGAACGGAACGAGACCTTGACCGAGGCTGTGGGGGACCTGGTGGATCCGCCGGAGGTCCGGCTCCTTGCCGTTTCACCCATAGTCCAGACCAAAGCCGTGGGCGGCCCGGCCGGGCAGCCGGACTTCCTGAACATGGTCATCACGGTGGAAACCAGCCTGAGCCCCCAGGAACTGCTGGAACACTGCCAGGCGGTGGAGAACAAGCACCACCGCGTCCGCGAGGTCCACTGGGGCCCGCGGACGCTCGACGTCGACATCATCACCTACGGCGACCACCGCAGCGATGATCCCGCGCTGACCCTGCCGCACCCGCGTGCCGCGTCGCGGGCTTTCGTCCTCTACCCCTGGTCGCTTATCGAACCAGCCGCCACGCTGGACGGCGAACGGATCAGCGCCCTGGCAGCCCGGGCAGAGGATTTCAAGGACCTGTCGCCGTTCGACGGGTTCGGCGACTTTGACGGCATGCCCACGGCGGGAGCGGTGGAGGAGCGATGAAGCCGATCAACCCGCTGCGCCTCCTGCTGATCTGCGTGATCCTCGCCGTGGCGGGCTGGTCAGCCACGGTAGTCACCAGCCGGTACAGCATGGCCACGCCTGTCCTGCCCGCCACAGCGCTGGCCACCATGGGCGTCATCGTTGCCATCACGCTGATTCTGGGTATCCGGGTGCTGCGGTGGCGCAACAGCCTCAAGCCCAACAGCACGGCCACGAAGACTCAGCTGGACCCCCTTCTGGCCGCGCGGACGCTGATTCTGGCACAGGCCTGCGCCTACGCTGGAACGGTGCTCCTGGGCTGGCACGTGGGCATCTTCCTGGACCAGCTGCGGATCTGGAGCCTGCGCAGCGACCAGGGCATCACCTGGCTGGCCCTGGCCATGGCCGGCGGCGGCCTGGTGATGATCGTGGTGGGGCTCCTCGTGGAGCGCTTCTGCAAGATCCCCCCGGAGGACGGCGACGCCAACAGCCTCGACGGGAAGAAGGGCCGCCCTGCCCGCGGGGAAGCCGCCGGGGAAGGCGAATATGCATACCGAGGCGATTGACCCGCCGGGTATCGCCTGGCAGCGGGTTTCACCGAAATACATCACAGTCCGCCTGGTGGAATGGGCTGTGGCCAACCTTGTCACCGTAGTGGTCCTGGCCGCTCCGCTGCTGTTTGTCCTCCTGGGCTGGTGGCGGTGGCCGCCGCTGTGGCTCGCCATCACTGTTCCGTCCGCCACGCTCCTGGCTGCCCTGTGGCGGCTGGTGCTCATTCCGCGGCAGGTCAGGGCCATCGGCTACGCCGAGCGCGACGAGGACCTGCTGATCCGGGGCGGGATCTTCTTCCAGCGCACCATGGCCGTCCCCTACGGCCGCATGCAGTACGTGGACATCGGCGTCGGACCCGTGGAACGCGCGCTGGGCCTGTGCACCGTGAAGCTGCACACCGCGTCACCCGGAACGAACGCACGCATCCCCGGCCTGCCGGCAGCGGAGGGCGCACGGCTCCGGGAACAGCTGGCCGCCCGCGGCGAAGCCAGGCTGGCAGGGCTGTGACCACTGACGGCCAGCTGCCCGGGCAGGCAGCGGTTCCGCCTGCTGCGGCCGGGCCGCAAACCAACGGAACGCCCGACGGCGAATGGCTGCGTGTACATCCCGCCTCGCCGTTCGTCCGCGGCTGGGTTGCCCTGGCAGCCATCACGTTCTTCTTCGGCCGGGACCTCTTCGAGCGGACACTGCAGGGCCAGCCCGTGTTCGAGGAGGGGTTCGCCAGGCGCGCCCCATGGCTGCTGGGCGGCGGGGCCGTGGTGCTGGCCGTGGCGGTGCTGGGATTCGTGCTTACCTGGTACTTCACCAAGTACCAGGTATCCGGTGGCTACGTCCGGGTCAACAGCGGGCTCATCTTCCGCCAGCACCGGCAGGCACGGCTGGACCGGGTGCAGGCCATTGACATCGTGCAGCCCCTGCTGGCCCGGATCTTCGGACTGGCCGAACTCAAATTCGAGGTGGCCGACGCCGGCGAATCAGCGGTGCGGCTGGCCTACCTGAAGATCGATGACGCCCGCCAGCTTCGTGCCACCATCCTGGCGCAGGCTTCCGGAGCAGTCTCCGGCGCCGGTTCCCATACCGGTGCCGGCGCCGGTTCCGCCCCGGATGGTTTTTCCGGGGATTCTGCGGGGCCGGGACGCTTTCCCCAACCCGCACCCGAGGCGCCGGAAATCACTGTCCTCGCCGTGCCGCCGTCGCGCCTTCTCGGATCGCTGATCCTCAGCGAGCAAAGCGTCTTCATTGTGGTGGGCGGCATTGCGTCGGTGGTTCTGTCGGCACTGACGGACAACCGCGCGTTCTACTTCTACCTGGTGCCGGCGGCCCTGGGCCTTGCCGCCGGCTACTGGAACTATTTCAACAAGGGATTCAACTTCACCGCAGCGGTTTCGCCCGACGGCATCCGGCTGCGGTACGGGCTGCTGGACACCCAGGCGCAGACGCTTCCGCCCGGCCGGATCCAGGCGGTGAAAATCGCCCAGCCTCCGCTGTGGCGGCCGTTCGGCTGGTATCGGATGCAGGTGAATGCGGCCGGCTACGGGGTTTCCGGCAACGCCGTCGAGGGCAACACCAGGACCATCCTCCTGCCCGTCGGCAAGCTTGCCGACGTCATGGCAATGCTGTCGCTGGTCCTGCCGGACCCCGGGACGGACCGGCCGGAGCTGGTGTTCACCGCCGGGCTTGCAGGCAGGGATTCCGACGGCGGATTCGTCACCACGCCGCGCCGGGCCCGGCTGCTGGCGCCCCTCGCGTGGCGCCGGAACGGGTTCACGTCAACGGACACTGCCCTCCTGATCCGTTCCGGGCGGTGGTGGCGTGAGCTGGTGCTGGTTCCCCATCAGCGGACCCAGTCTCTGGCCCTGCACCAGGGGCCCCTGGCCCGCCGGTTCCGGGTGGCGGACCTGGTCCTGCATACAACCGCCGGGCCGGTTGTGCCGCGCCTGAGGCAGGCCGGGCTGGACGAAGCCAGGCAACTCTTCGACGACCAGTCAGCACGCGCACGGCTGGCCCGGAAGCGGCAAACCACCGAACAATGGTTGCTGCAGGTTGTTCCGGCAGTTGCGCCCACGCTGCCGGGTGGCATGCAATTGGGCGTGCAATTGCCTGCCGGGCCGACCCCTGCCGCGCCGATGTCCCAGGCGGTGGCCGGCGAAACCCGCACCCACCACCAACAGGAAGGCCAGCAGCATGGCTAAGCCCGGACGCCTCGGCGTCGGAATCATCGGTGCCGGCAAGGTGGGAGCCGTGCTTGGCGCGGCTTTGCGCGCAGCCGAGCACGCCGTCGTCGGGGTGTCGGCGGTGTCCGACGCAAGCCGGGAACGGGCTGAAGCGCTGCTGCCCGGCGTGCCCATCCTGGAAGTGCAGGACATCGTTGAGCGCGCGGAACTGGTGTTGCTGGCAGTGCCGGATGACGCCCTCCCGGGCCTGGTGGAGGGCCTGGCGAAGCTTGGGGCATGGCAGCCCGGCCAGCTTGTGGCACACACTTCCGGTCGGTTCGGCGTCGGCGTGCTGCATCCCGTCCGCGCCGCCGGTGCCATTCCATTGGCGCTGCACCCGGCCATGACTTTCACCGGAATGAGCCTGGACCTCACCCGGCTGCTGGACTGCACCTTCGGGGTGACGGCCGATGCCGCCATGCTGCCCATCGCCCAGGCGCTGGTAGTGGAGATGGGGGCGGAACCGGTTGCAATCGCCGAGGCGGACCGGACGCTTTACCACGCTGCCCTGGCGCACGGCTCCAACCATTTGGTGACCCTGGTGGCGCAGGCGTCGCAGCTCCTGCGGGAGGTTGGCGTGGAGGCGCCCGAACGCATGCTTGGTCCGCTGCTGAGGGCCACGCTGGAAAACGCGCTGGCCTCAGGGGAGTCTGCGCTGACCGGCCCGGTGGCCCGCGGGGACGTGGGGACGGTCCGTGCCCATGCGGAGGCTTTGCGGGAGTTCGATGGCGGCGGGCACGGTGATGTGCTTGAGGCCTACCTTGCGATGGCGCGGGCCACTGCCCTCAGGGCAGAAGGACGTGGACTGCTGAAACCTGACCAGCTGAAGGGGCTGCACGAGGCCCTCGATCCAAAGGAGGACTGAATGTCCATTCAACTCGTCAAAACCGTTCACGAACTGCACGCGGAAAGCGCCAGGCTCCTTGGCGCCAGGCGCGGGACCTCGCAGGGCCTGGTGCCCACCATGGGCGCACTCCACGAAGGCCATGCCGCTCTGGCGCGCACCGCCGTCGAGCACAATGACGTTGTGGTGGCCAGCATCTTCGTCAACCCCCTGCAGTTCGGCGACGCTGTGGACCTGGACCGCTATCCCAGGACGCTGGACGCCGACCTTGCGCTGCTGGAGGAACAGGGTGTTGACCTGGTGTTCGCGCCGTCCGTGGAGGAGGTTTACCCCGGTGGGGAGCCGTTGGTCCGGATTACCTCCGGCCGCCTGGGGGAGAAGTGGGAGGGCGCTTCCCGGCCCGGACACTTCGACGGCGCCCTGACCGTTGTGGCAAAACTGCTGCACTACGGAATGCCGGCAGCGGGCCTTCCTTCCGGTTCCACTGACGGGGCTTCACAAGCAGGCGGCCTGCCGGCGTACCGGGCCTACTTTGGGCAGAAGGACGCACAACAGCTGGCCCTGGTCCGGCGGATGGCTGCCGACCTGAACTTTCCGGTCGAGATCGTCGGCGTGCCCACGGTCAGGGCGGAGGACGGCTTGGCGTTGTCCAGCCGCAACCGCTTCCTGTCCGACGCCGAGCGGGAGGCCGCGCTTGTTCTGTCCAGGGCCCTGCGGCTGCTGGAGGAGCGGGCAAACGCGCATGAGCCGCTGGACCTGGACTCCGCGCTGGCGCTTGTGAGGTCCCAGCCACTGGTGGAACTGGACTACTTCGAGGTAGTGGATCCGGGAACCCTTGAACCGTTGGCCGAGAACTGCCGCGAGACTCCCTTCCGGGGTGAGGCCCTGGCGCTCATCGCCGCCAAGGTTGGCCCGGTGCGGCTGATCGACAATATGCCGCTCAGTTCCTGACTTCTTGTTTCACTGGCCTCCAGCCGGGCTGAAGCGCCGGGAACGAGGATGGCGGGTTAAGGGGCAAGCCCGTCCTCGCTGGCCATCAGCTGTTCCAGGAGTGCTTTTTCCGGACGGCCGGGATTGCGTGCAACGAACTGTCGAAGCCGTGCCCTGGAGAGTTCTTCGGCCGGATCCGTGCTGGAAAGCTGTTCGTCGATAATCTCCTGCGCCTGCCAGCGCAGGGATTCGATGGCGAACTGGCGGATCTCCACAGGAGTATCACTGGGGATCCACGGCTCGGGAGCCGACGGCACGCCTTGGACCGACCGCTCTACGGTCATAGTGGCCTCCTTGCATCAAGCTGCAGTGGCCGGGGAACCACCGCGACGTTCGAATGCACTGCACGTAGGACAAACACTACAACGGGGAAGACAAGTCTGTCTCATGACAGAATTACCCCATGGACGTGACGAATCCGGAGCCCGAAAATTCATCGTCCCCAGCATCGTCAGGGCCGGAATCGCCAGTGCCACCCCCAGCGGCGCCGGCTTCACCGAGCGGCCAGTCGAGCCCGGAGGAACGGATCCTGTCCGTGGCGTACGAGCTCTTCTCGCGCCGGGGGATCCGGGCTGTGGGCGTCAACGAGCTCATCGAGCGTTCGGGTGTAGCGAAGGCGACTTTCTACCGGCATTTCCCATCCAAGGATTCGCTGGTCCTGGCTTTCCTGGAGCGGCGGGATAAGCAGTGGACGGAGGACAGCATCATTTCCAAGGCCCGCAGCAAGGGAAGCACTCCCGTGGAGCAACTATTGGCGATCTTCGACGTCCTGGGCGACTGGTTCCAGCAGGACGATTTCGAAGGCAGTGCCTTTATCAATGTCCTGCTGGAGATGGGGCCCTCCCACCCTCTGGGCCAGGCGAGCATCGACTACCTGGCGAAGGTCCGCGGGCACGTCCGGGGGCTGGCGGAGGAAGCCGGTTTGGCCCGACCGGAGGAATTTTCGCGTTCCTGGCACATCCTGATGAAGGGCTCCATAACTTCAGCCACCGAGGGTGACCTCCAGGCCGCCCAGCGCGCCCAACAGATGGCGCGCTGGCTCATCGAGCACCACCGGGCATAGCGCCCGATGCCAGATAGGCGTCCGAGGCGAGGCATAAGGTACGACGCGATGCATTGCTCCGGCGCCACAGTTAATACTGCCCGGCGCCAACGCGGTCCGGAAAGGGCGCGAATGGCGTGGTGTAGAAGTCTGCCCAGAGGGGGTCTTCCGGTGACAGGTCGTTGAGGTCTATGAAGGTGTCGTCGTCTGGTTCCCACTGTGGGTGCTCCGGGCCGGGATCTCCACCCTGGTTTGCAGCAGCGGGCATGGGCCATTGTGGCCAGTGGGTTGGTTCGGGGTCTTGGTGTTCGGGGTTGTAGTGGCGGCCTGTGGGTGAGGTCCAGCCGGGTGGTCCGTGTTCCGTCGCGGGATCCGGGTTCCAGGTGCGGGCGTGCTTCAAACGGTGATGTTTGGGGCAAAGCTGCGCCAGGTTCCGGACGGCTGTTCTGCCGCCGTGTTCCCAGGCGTTGAGGTGGTCGGTGTGGTTGTCGGGGGTGTGGTTGCTGCAGCCGGGGAAGGTGCATTTTCCGTCCCGCATGCGGATCCATTGTTTGATGGTTTCGGGTAGCCGGTAGCGGGTGCGTCCGATCTCCAGGGGTGCCCCGTCGCGGGGGTCGACCAGGACCCGGTAAAACGACTCCGCCCCGTCCGCGACAAGCCTCCGCGCCATCGACGCCGGGATCGGGCCCATGCCGTTCAGCGCCGCCGGCTCATCGGTCAGCCCGAGCAGCGCGAACACCGGCACGGTGACCAGGACATCGGCCCGCGGGGTGGGAACCTTGCCAACATCACCAGTGCTCCCTGTGCCGGAAACGCTGCCTGCGGCCGCCGTATCACCTGTAGCCCGTGCAGCCCCACCCGGAGCAGCCTCACCCGTGGCCGTGGTGGTTCCGGTGCCGAGGAGGAGTGCTGCTGCGATGTCGGGGCGGAGTTGGGTGAGGGTGCGGGGCTCGTTAGGGCCTTGGAGGCCGCGGGCGGTGGCGGTGGTGCGGTTCCAGATGGCGCAGGCGGTGTCGCCGGGGAGGTAGAGCGAGAGCCAGGCCATGCCGTCGCGGTCCGGGGTGTATTCCATCCGCCGGTCCGCGACGCCTTTGGCGTGGCGTTTTTCGAGGGTTTCGGGGTGGTGGCGTTCCCGCCAGGCGCGGACCTTCGCGCGGAACCGGGCGGGGACGAGTTCACCGGGCGCGGCGCCGCGGGCGGGGTTGGGGGCGTCGGGGTCGAAGAAGTGCGCCACCAAGGCAGCAGCCCCGTCAGGGGTGAGCCCCTCGGTTTCATCGGCGACAATCCTGGCATGCTGCCACGACAGGTCACCGGCTGACAGGGCGCCCAGGAGCGGCGGCAGGGAACACACCCGGCGGGACTGTTCCACCAACCCGCCTGCGGCCGCGGAACTGACGGTCAGGACACCGGCGATCTCCTCCACCGTTGACATCTCCGAAAACATGCGCTCATCCACGGGGGCGTCGGGGGCAAGCAGTGCCTGCTGGATTTCGACCGCTTCTGCCGCGTCCAGGGCTTTCACCGCGGCGAGCTGAGCCTCGACCCGGGAGACTGCCTCCAGCCGTTCCAGCCGGAGCTCGTACCGCCGCTGCAGCACATCCACGTCAGCGCCAACACCGGACCCGGCGGCAAGGAAATGATCCTCACGGTCCAGCGCACCGAGGGCAGCAACAGAGGCAGAAACACCCTCCAAAACCACCCCAACACCCGTGCCGATTCCCATGGAAACATCATCCAGCGAGGCACTGACAATCAGACCTGCCGACCAGCCCTGCCCCCAGGCTCCTGCCCGTACCCCAACGTCAGCCGCAGCCAAGGTGCCGCGAGCGTGCCAGCCCCGTGCCGCCGTCGTACGCCTTGTCGACACGCACATTCCTTTTCGCACCCCAAATATGCCGCGCGAAAGGGAAGATGCGCAGCGCCAAAAGATATCCGCAGCGAAAAGGGCGCCGAGGCACAATCCGCAGGACTCGCAGCTCCCTTTGCCGTGCGCAGAAGGAACCCGAAAGGCCCGCAGACAACCCGTCAGCGTGCAGCCCCGTGCCGCCGTCGTCCTTGCCGGCCCGCAGCCGCCGTACCGAACAAAGCACGTACCCCGGAAAGTAAATAGTCAGCTTGCTTATGACTTTCAACTTTCCTAGGCTGGAAAGCGTCAGGCAAACAACTCTCGAAGCGGGACCTGTGCGCCAAAAGCGTGCAACCGCAAGCATGAGGAGGATCAATGTCAGAGCACAGCATCGCAGGCAAGAAGGTGGCATTCCTGCTCACTGACGGCGTGGAGCAGGTGGAGCTCACCAGCCCCTGGCAGGCAGTGAAGGATGCCGGCGGCGAGCCCACCCTGGTGGCACCCAAGAGCGGCAAGCTGCAGGGCTACAACGGCACCGAGAAGGGCGACACCTTCGACGTCGACCTCACCGTGGCAGAGGCGAATGCCACGGACTTTGACGCCCTGGTGCTTCCCGGGGGCGTCGTCAACGCGGACCACCTGCGGGTGGACAAGGATGCCCAGAGCTTCACGCGCAGCTTCTTTGAACAGCACAAGCCCGTGGCATCCATCTGCCACGGACCCTGGCTGCTGATCGACGCGGGAGTCATCAGGGGCCGGAACGTCACGTCCTACTTCACGCTTGAAACCGACCTGAAGAACGCCGGCGCCAACTGGACGGACCAGGAAGTGGTGGTG
Source organism: Arthrobacter sp. StoSoilB19 (assembly GCF_019977275.1). Lineage (NCBI taxonomy): Bacteria > Bacillati > Actinomycetota > Actinomycetes > Micrococcales > Micrococcaceae > Arthrobacter > Arthrobacter sp. StoSoilB19. The sequence continues at coordinate 221,847 of NZ_AP024650.1, forward strand.
GACCAGGGCCTGGTGACCAGCCGGAACCCGGACGACCTCCCGGCGTTCAACAACAAGCTGGTGGAAGAGATCTCCGAAGGCCAGCACGCGGGCCAGACCGCCTGACCCCCAATGTTCCCTCAGGGTTGAAAAACCCGTATGGAGGAATTACTCCAGCGGGTAGAGTGTTTGCATCTGCAGCGGCGCCGGCCGTGCATCACTTCCAAAAACCCCTGAGGGAACACCCATGTCTACCGAAGTCTCTCCGAACGCCAGCGGCAAGCCCGTTCAGGGCGAAGGAATACGCGCTGAAACCCGCGAAGGAACCCAGTCCGCAGCGCCGGAGAAGATGTCCCGTGAATCGGTAACCATCATCAGCACGCTGCTGGTGGCGACATTCGTGGTGATCCTCAACGAGACCATCATGAACGTCGCCCTGCAGCGTCTCATGGTGGACCTTCGCGTGGACGCTCCCACGGTCCAGTGGCTATCCACGGGGTTCATGCTAACCATGGCGGTGGTGATCCCCACTACCGGCTTCATCCTCCAGAGCCTGTCCACGCGCGCCGTCTTCATGCTGGCCATGGGCCTGTTCGCGGGTGGAACGGCGCTTGCGGCGGTGGCTCCCGGGTTCGAGGTCCTGCTCCTGGCGCGCATTGTCCAGGCCGGCGGCACCGCCATCATGCTGCCGCTGCTGATGACCACCATCCTCACCCTGGTCCCGCTGGCCAAGCGCGGCGCCGTCATGGGCAACGTGAGCATTGCCATCTCTGTGGCACCCGCAATGGGTCCCACAGTGTCCGGCCTGATCCTGGAGCATTTCACCTGGCGCTTCATGTTCGTCTTCGTGCTGCCGGTTGCCCTGGCGGCGCTGGCCATCGGCGCCAAATACCTCACCAACGTGGGGAAGCCTGAAAAGGCCAGGCTGGATGTGCTGTCCGTCATCCTCACCGTCCCGGCCTTTGGCGGCCTGGTCTACGGGCTCAGCCAGATCGGCGGCGGCCATGGCGGCCAGGCCGGCCCCAGTGCCGGCGCCATCGCAGCCCTGGTCATCGGCGTGGCCGCCCTGACGGTTTTCGTCCTCCGCCAGGTGCGCCTACAGAAAGCAGCCGCGCCGCTGCTGGACCTGCGCGCCTTCAAGTTCCGGATGTTCACCGTCTCCGTCCTGCTGATGGTGGTGGCCATGATGGCCCTGTTCGGCGGCGTCATCCTGCTGCCGCTCTACCTCCAGCAGGTCCGGGGCTTGGGGTCGCTGGAAACCGGCCTGGCATTGCTCCCCGGCGGCCTGGCCATGGGCCTGCTGGGCCCGGTCATCGGCCGGGCGTTCGACAAGGTGGGTCCGCTGCCGCTCACCATTACCGGATCCGTCCTGATGGTGGTGACCCTCTGGCAGTTTTCAATGCTCGACGCCGGAACAGCGGTGTGGTGGATCGTCACCTTGCACGTTGGGCTGAGTTTCGGCCTCGCGCTGCTGTTTACCCCCGCCTTCACCACCGGGCTCAACCCGCTCCCGCCGCACCTTTACTCGCACGGCTCCGCGATCATGAGCACCACCCAGCAGGTGGCCGGTGCCGCTGGAACGGCGCTGCTGGTGTCAATCTTCGCGGTTGTGAGTGCGACGTCGGGACTCGTCGCCGGGATGAGCGCCGCCTTCCTGACGGCAACCGTCATAGCCCTTGCCGCCGTCGTGCTTTCAGCGATGATGCGCAAGACCGAAGGCGCCGGCGAGGGCCACGGCGCAGGACATTAGCCCAGGCCGCGCTAGCCGGCGAAGAAGTCGCTCAGTTCCTTGATCAGCCTGTCCGGGGCCTTGATGGCGCCGTCGTGGCCCAGCCCGGGCAGGATGGTGTAGCTGGAGCCGGAAAGCACGTCGTGGATCTGGCCGCAGGCGATGCCGAAGTAGGCGGGGCTCTTTTCGCCCACCACGATCAGCGTCTCCAGGGGGAGCGCCTGGAACGGTTCGGCCGGCATGTCGGCGGCAATGATGGCTTTGATCTCGCGGACTCCGGTGCGCATCAGCTCGCGCTGCTGCTTGCCCTCGGTGGTGCCGGCGGTCAGTTTGTTGGCCAGGGTCAGCATGGACAGCGGCATGCGCGATGAGAAGGAGCCGCCGGCTTCCAGCCCGCGCTGGATCACGGCGAGGGCGCGGTCATGGTCTCCTGCGGCGATGGCACGCTCGTACTCCACGATCCAGTCGGCCGTGACGCTGCCGTTCACCGAGACCGCGGGATCGTAGACGGCCAGCCGTTCCACCGGAAGGGTCCGGGCCGCGTGCAGTGCGACGGCGCCGCCGAAGCTGTGCCCAAAGACGTCCGTGCTGGAGGTGTGCTTCATCACCGTGTCCAGGTCCCGGATGTCCACGTCCAGCGTGTAGTCCTCGGGCTGCGGTGACGAGGATCCGCGGCCGCGCCGGTTGAAGGTGTGCACGGGACGGCCCAGGGAGGCGCTCAGTTTCTGGGCGAACTTGGTGTAATCCGCGGCGGTCACCATGGAAGGCGGCACGACCACCACGCCCGAACCGGCAGAAGCAAGCTCAGCGCCGGTGGAGAAGAGCTCCACAGTGCCGCCGTCGGGGGTCCTGATGTTCTCTCGCGTCATGTTCCGAGCCTAGCCGAGCAAGCCGGGCGGGGCATCCCGGCCACCGGCGGCCCGGAGGTCAGGCAAGGCGGTCGATGATGGCCTGGCTCGCGGCGCGGATGGCCGGCAGCCGGTCCCCGAGCCCGCACAGGATCAGCCCGGCGTCGGCGGCCTGCAGTGCCGATTCGGCGTTGGCCGCGCCGTCCGCGCGGAGGTAGATCAGGGATTCGACCAGGCGGAAGGTGAAGTCGCCGCCGTCGGGTCCGTGCGGGGAGGCTGACAACCCGGCGCCCAGTTCCCCGTAGAGCCGCCTGAGTTCCTGGCGGTTGTTGAGGAACCGGGCAAAGCGGGTGCTCCGGACCTCGGGCAGGTGGTACAGCACGCCAAGGTTCCACCGGGCGCTGCACAGCTGGGTGCCGTCATAAAGCGCGACGGCGTGCAGCCGGCTTCCAGCCGGACTTTCGGTTCCAGGTGCGTCGGCAGGAAGCGCGGCCACCGAGCGTGCGAACGTCAGCCCACCGGACACCGTCCCCTCGAGGAGGTCCTCGAGGATGTCGTCCTTGGTTTTGAAGTGGTGGTACAGGGACGACTGCCGGATGCCCACCGCGTCCGCGATGGACCGGGTGGAGGTGCTGGCAAAGCCCTGGGTGGTGAAAAGCTCCGCCGCGGCGTCCAGGATTTCATCGCGGGCGGTGGCACCTGGCCGCGAGGGCTGCTGGTGGCGGGGGCGTCCCGGTCCGGCTGAAGTCACGGCCCCATTCTTGCATTGCCAGGCGCGGCGGAAATGACGCCCGGACGTTGTGAGGGGACGGAAATCTGCCGGAAACAGGATGTCTATCCGCCTTTTACAGAGGCGAAACTGTTTGGGGACATCCCGCTGGAAAACTATCAAGTGACCGGTAATCCGCAGCCTTCGGCCGAGCGCTGCAGTGCCGGGAGGCTTCGCCCCCAAGATCCCTTTCCAGCCCCGGAGATTCCCGATGACATCAACCGTTCTCCCTACCGTCCACCAGGACGATGCAGACCTGACGTCCCTTGGCTACCAGCCCACCCTCCACCGGAAGCTCGGCCGCTACGCTTCGTTTGCCGCAGGCTTCTCCTTCGTTTCCATCCTCACCACCATCTTCCAGCTCTTCGCGTTCGGCTACTCCTTCGCCGGGCCGGCCTTCTTCTGGACCTGGCCCGTAGTGCTGGTGGGCCAGCTGCTCGTGGCCCTGAACTTCGCCGAACTTGCGGCCCGCTACCCCTTGTCCGGTGCCGTCTACCAGTGGGCGCGGCGCGTGGGCGGGGAAGGCGTAGGCTGGTTCGCCGGCTGGTTCATGGCGATCGCACAGGTGGTCACCGCAGCTGCTGCCGCAATCGCCCTGCAGGTGGTCCTGCCCCAGCTCTGGGACGGTTTCCAGGTGGTGGGCGGCGACTCCGCGCTCAACACGGTGACCGGCGCTTCCAACGCCGTGGTCCTCGGCGCCGTCCTCCTGGTCGCCACCACCATCATCAACTCCCTGGGCGTGAAGCTGATGGCCCACGTCAACTCCGTGGGTGTCACCTGCGAGATCGTGGGCGTCGCTGCCGTCATCCTGGCCCTCGTCAGTGCCGCCCAGCGCGGACCCAACGTGGTTGCGGACACCACCGTGCTGCAGGGATCGGACCTGGGCGCCGTGGGAGCCTTCCTGGTCTCGGGGCTGATGGCCGCCTACGTCATGGTGGGCTTCAACTCCGCCGGTGAACTGTCCGAGGAAACCAAGGACCCGCGCCGCACCGCACCCCGGACCATCCTTTCCGCCCTCCTCATCTCCGGCATCGGCGGCGCGCTGATGATCATCACCGCCCTCATGGCAGCGCCCAGCCTCGACGACGGCCGCCTCGCCACCGAAGGCCTGCCCTACGTCCTCACCGCGGTCCTGGGCACCTTCTGGGGCAAGGTCCTGCTGGTGGATGTCGCCATCGCCATCTTCGTCTGCACCCTGGCGATCCAGACCGCCGGTTCCCGCCTGGTCTTCTCCATGGCCCGCGACGGCAAGCTCCCGGCGTCGGCCCTGCTCTCCTCCGTGCACCCCACCCGCGGCACCCCCATGTGGCCCTCCATCGTGATCGGCGCCCTTGCAGTCGCCGTGCTGGCCATCAACGTCGGCAACGCCGCCCTGTTCACCACCCTGTGCAGCGTCTGCATCGTGATGGTCTACCTCGCCTACCTCCTGGTCACCGTCCCGCAGCTGGTCAACCGCCTCCGCGGCGACTGGAACCGGGTGGGACAGACCATGCCGGCAGGCCTCTTCTCCCTGGGCCGCTGGGGCCTTCCAGTCAACATCCTCGCCGTCCTCTACGGCGGCGTCATGGTGGTCAACCTGGCATGGCCCCGGCCCGAGGTGTACGACCCCACAGGCGAGAACGGCATCCTTCTCTGGTCAGCGCCGCTGATGGTCACCGCGGTGCTGCTCCTGGGCATCTGGGTCCGGAGCACGAACCTGGCCGCCAAGGCCTGACCCGCGGCCCCGCACCCAAAAACCACGCTTCCGCAAGCCACGCTTCCAAGACCTACAGGACTGACATGACACAGACCATCGAAACGCCAGCCGCCGGGACGGCCACCACGGCCGGTGCCCGCGCCCATGCCCGGGAACAGCACGGCAGGACCGCTGAAACCATGCGCCACGTACCGGCAGCGTCCGCGCCCGCGCACCTTCTGGCCGGACTGCCCGGAGTGGACGGGGCCGGCGCCGCGTCCCCCACATGGGCGGAATCCGTCGCCTTTGGCCGCTACACCACCATGTCCCTGGCGCGCGGCACCCGGGTCCGGCTCACCGACACGGCAGGCGACGCCTGCGTGCACGCCCTCCTGTACCGCGCCGGGGCCACCCACGAACGACTGAACGTCGCCGACACCGTCAAGGTCCCGTGGCAGGCCTACCCCGCCGCCGGGCACCCGCTGCTGTCCGACGCCGGCCGACTGATGGCAACGATCGTGGCGGACACCTCGTCGCGGCATGACGCACTCACCGGCGCCACAACCCTCGCCGGCAACACCGCCAAGTACGGCGCCGGAACCGCCCACAGCCCCTCCCCGGCAGCACGCGAACTGCTCACCCTGGGCGCCCTCAAGAACGGCCTGGGCACCCGCGACGTGGCGCCGTCCATCTCCTTCTTCAAAGGCATCACCGTCGACCCTGCCGGCAGCATCACCTTTACCGGAAGCGCCGGGCCCGGTGCCGCCGTCGAACTCCTGCTCCAGCTGGACACCGTGCTGGTACTGGCCAACACCGCCCACCCCCTGGACCCGCGCGCTGACTTTGCGGGGACCGCCGTCGACATCGTCGCCTGGCACGCGCCGCAGGACCTGGCGGCACTGGAGGCCGGCCACCTGGCCGGACCATTGGCCCCGGAACACCTGCAGGCCCTCCGCAACACCGAACACGATCTCGCCGCAAGGAACGCCCGATGAACACTGCCGTTGACACCACGCCCATCCCGGACGCCGCCGCCATCGCGCTGGCCCCTGGCGCCGTTGTACTTGATGAGTTCGTCGAAGCCCGCGGCCCCTGGTCTGCCGTGGTGGCAGCAGGCGACGTGCTGACCATCGTGGACCTGGAAGGCAACCAGGCGGTTGACTGCCTGCTGTACGCCGCGGCGGACACCACCGTGCGCTACTCGGCGGCAGCCACCATCGCCGCACAGCAGTCCATCGTCCTCACCACCGGTTCGGTCCTGCGCGCCGACAACCGCGCTGCCCTGATGACCGTCGTTGCAGACGAAGTGGGCGTGCACGACACCATCGGGGGCGCCTGCTCACAGGAATCCAATACCCTCCGCTACGGCCAGCACACCCGCGAACAGCACGCCTGCGTGGAGAACTTCCTGATCGAGGGCTCGCGCTGGGGCCTGGGCAAACGGGACCTGGTGTCCAACATCAACTGGTTCATGAACGTCCCGGTGGACCCGGACGGCGCCTTGGGCATCGTTGACGGCCTGTCCGCCCCCGGAAAGCGCGTGGCACTGAAGGCGGAGGTGGACACCCTGGTCCTGGTCTCCAACTGCCCGCAGATCAACAACCCCTGCAACGGCTTCAACCCCACCCCCGTCCGCATGATCGTCACCCGGCCGGAGGCTGCACTGTGAACCCCTTTGACACGCCGAACACCTTCGACACACTGTTGATCGCAAACCGCGGCGAGATCGCGTGCCGCATCATTGAGTCCGCCCGCAGGCTGGGCCTGCGCACCGTTGCCGTCTTCTCCGAGGCGGACCGCGGCGCCAAGCACGTCCGGCTCGCCGACGAGGCCGTACTGCTGGGGCCCGCGCCGGCCAAGGAATCCTACCTCCGGGTGGACGCAATCCTGGCGGCGGCAAAGGAAACCGGCGCCGGCGCCATCCACCCCGGCTACGGCTTCCTCTCCGAGGATGCGGCCTTCGCCGAGGCCGTGGAAGCGGCGGGACTGGTCTTCGTGGGCCCCACCGCCGAGCAACTGCGCATCTTCGGCACCAAGCACACCGCGCGCGACGCCGCCCGGGCAGCCGGGGTGCCGATGATCGCCGGTTCAGGGCTGCTTGGGGACGTGGACGACGCCGTTGCGGCCAGCACCGCGATTGGCTTCCCGCTGATGCTCAAGGCCACCGGCGGTGGCGGCGGGATCGGCATGACGGTCTGCCGCAACGAGGCCGAGCTTGTGGACAGCTTCCCCCGCGTGGCCCGCCTGGCGGGTGCCAGCTTCGGCACCGCAGGGGTTTTCGCCGAGCGGTACGTGGAGAACGCCCGGCACGTCGAGGTACAGATCTTTGGCGATGGCGAAGGCCGCGTGGTCAGCCTGGGGGACCGCGACTGCTCCCTGCAGCGCCGCCACCAGAAAGTCCTCGAAGAGGCACCCGCACCCGACCTCCCGGACGAACTGCGCGAAGAACTGCACCGCAGCTCCCGGGCCCTCTGCGCCTCCCTTAACTACCGCTCCGCCGGCACCGTCGAGTTCGTCTACGACTCCGCCCGCAAGGAAGCCTCCTTCCTGGAAGTCAACGCCCGGCTCCAGGTGGAGCACCCCGTCACCGAAGCCGTCACCGGGGTGGACCTGGTGGCATGGATGCTCCGCCTGGCCCAGGGCGGCAGCCAGGCCCAGGCAGTCCTTGCGGACGTGCCGGACAGCCTGCCCGTGACCGGCCACGCCGTGGAGGCCCGCGTTTACGCCGAGGATCCGGCCCGGGGCTTCCAGCCCAGCGCCGGAACCGTCACCAACGCCGCCTACCCCACGGCGGCAGAAGCACGCGTGGACGCCTGGGTGGAAACCGGCACCGACGTTTCCACCAACTACGACCCCCTCCTGGGCAAGATCATCACCTCCGGCACTGACCGCACCGAAGCTTTCGACCTCCTCGCCGCAGCGCTGGGCAACACCCGGATTGACGGCATCGAGACCAACTTAGGGCTGCTCCGCGCCGCCACCGGCCTGGAGGTGGTTCGCAGCGTTCAGCACTCCACCAGCACCCTGGACAACGTGGGGGACCCGGAGCCGCGCATCACCGTGGGCCGGCCCGGCCTGCAGACCAGCGTGCAGGACTGGCCCGGCCGCACCGGCCTCTGGCAGATCGGCGTTCCGCCCAGCGGCCCCATGGACGATCTCTCATTCCGGCTTGGCAACACCGCGCTGGGCAACCCCGAAGGCGCCCCGGGCCTCGAGTTCACCATGACCGGCCCCAGCCTGACCTTCACCCACGCCACCACCGTCTGCGTTACCGGCGCCGAAGTGGCTGTGACAGTTGACGGAACGGAGGTGCCCGCCTGGACGCCCGTGACGGTCCCGGCAGGCGGAACGCTCGACGCCGGCACCGCAGCCGGCAAGGGCCTGCGCGGCTACATCCTGTTCCAGGGCGGCCTGGACATTCCCGAGTACCTGGGCAGCGCCTCCACCTTCACCCTTGGCCAGTTCGGTGGCCACGCCGGACGGGTCCTGCGCGCGGGCGATGTGCTGCGGACGGTCAAGCCTGCCGCCGGCGCACCCGAGGAAGCCGCCGCGGCAGCGGTGCCCCTCGACAGCCGTCCCGCCCTCACCTCCACCTGGGAACTGGCCGTGGCCGAGGGCCCGCACGGCGCCCCGGAATTCTTCCAGCGTGAGGACATCGAGGAACTGTACAGCGCGGAGTACGAGGTCCACTTCAACTCCGCCCGGACCGGCGTGCGCCTCACCGGCCCCAAGCCCCGCTGGGCACGCACCGACGGCGGCGAAGCAGGCCTGCACCCCTCCAACATCCACGACACCGCCTACTCGGTGGGTGCCCTGGACTTCACCGGCGACACCCCCATCCTGCTCGGCCCGGACGGCCCCAGCCTGGGCGGTTTCGTCTGCCCCGTCACCGTGGTGACGGCTGAACGCTGGAAGCTCGGCCAGCTGCGCCCGGGGGACAAAGTCCGCTTCGTGCCCATCAAAGCCAGCCAGGCGCCGTCGGCCAGGGACCTGGGACCCGGCCGCCAGCTGGTGCTCCCGGGCGACGCCGGCTGGTCCGGCAATCTTTCAGCGCACCTCCCGGCGGTGAGCCCGGCAGCCGGCCGTCCCGCACGCACGGTACGCGGCGACGGCGACGACGGCGTGCTGGGCCGGGTGCCGGAAGGTTCCGGCCGGCCCGCGGTCACGTACCGCCGCTCCGGAGACGACAACCTGCTGGTGGAATACGGCGAGATGGTGCTGGACCTGGGCCTGCGCGCCCGGGTCCACGCCCTGCACCAGCACATCGAAGCGCTCCGGGTACCCGGCATCGTGGACCTCACCCCGGGTATCCGGTCGCTGCAGATCAAGGTGGACCCGTCCGTCCTCCCCACCGGGCGGCTGCTGGACCTGGTCCAGGAAATCGAGGCCGCCCTGCCCGCCAGCTCAGAATTGGTGGTCCCCAGCCGCACCGTCCGGCTGCCGCTGTCCTGGGACGATCCGGCCACCCGCGAAGCGATCGAACGCTACATGGCAGGCGTCCGCGACGACGCCCCTTGGTGCCCGTGGAACATCGAATTCATTCGGCGGATCAACGGCCTGGACTCCGTCAGCGACGTCTTCGACACCGTCTTCAACGCGGAGTACCTGGTCCTGGGCCTGGGCGACGTCTACCTCGGCGCCCCCGTGGCCACCCCGCTGGACCCCCGCCACCGCCTGGTCACCACCAAGTACAACCCCGCCCGGACCTGGACGCCCGAGAACGCGGTGGGCATCGGCGGCGCCTACATGTGCATCTACGGCATGGAGGGCCCCGGCGGCTACCAGTTCGTCGGCCGCACCACCCAGGTGTGGTCGCGGTACGCCGGTTCGGCCCCGTTCGAACCCGGTTCGCCCTGGCTGCTCCGGTTCTTCGACCGCATCTCCTGGTACCCCGTCAGCCCCGAGGAACTCCTGGACCTGCGCGCGGACATGGCAGCAGGACGCGGCCGCGGCGTGGAGATCGAGGAGGGCACGTTCTCCCTCGCCGAGCACGAACAGTTCCTTGCCGACAACAGCCAGTCCATCGACGCGTTCCGGGAGAAGCAGGGCGCAGCGTTCGCGGTGGAACGGCAGGCCTGGGCCGACGCCGGCGAGTTCGACCGGGCGGACGCGCTCGCCGCCGTCGTGGCCCCCGCTGTTGACGACGTGGTGGTTCCCGACGGCGGATCGCTCATCTCCGCACCGTTCGCCGCCAGCGTCTGGAAGGTGGACGTCAAGGCCGGCGACCGTGTCGCCAAGGGCCAGCCGCTGGTCTCGCTGGAAGCAATGAAGATGGAAACGGTCCTCGAAGCGCCGTGCGAGGGCGTGGTGCTCCGCGTCCTGCCGGCCGCCGGCTCCCAGGTGGTGGCCGGCGAGGCGGTAGTGGTCCTCGGCGCCGACTTGGGCCTTGAACCGGCAGACGACGCCCAGGAACTGGAAGAGGCAGCAGTATGAGCCCGGCAACCAACAGCAGTGCCACCAGTCGCGCCAAGGCGGCACTCGCGGCGCTGGAATCAGTAAACCGGCCTGAAATCTGGATCACGGTCCGCAGCGGCGAGGACCTCCTGGCGGAGGCTGCCGCGATCGACGCCGCCGTGGCAGGTGGCGCGGATCTGCCGTTGGCCGGGCTGCTTTTGGCCGTCAAGAACAATGTTGACGTGGCGGGCATCCCCACCACGGCAGCGTGCCCTGGCTTTGCCTACACGCCGGAAAAGGATGCGGAAGCGGTGGCCCGCCTCCGCGCCGCCGGTGCCCTGGTCCTGGGCGCCACCAACCTGGACCAGTTCGCCACCGGGCTGGTGGGGACGCGCAGCCCCTACGGCGCCGTCCGGGATTCGCGCCGGCCGGAGTACATTTCCGGCGGTTCCAGCTCCGGCTCCGCGGTGGCGGTGGCACTGGGACTGGTGGACATCGCGATCGGCACGGACACGGCGGGCTCCGGCCGGGTCCCCGCCGGGCTGCAGGGCATCGTGGGCATCAAGGCAACACTGAACGCCGTCTCCACGGAGGGGGTGGTGCCCGCCTGCCGGTCCTGGGACGCCGTCACCATCTTTGCCCGGCACCTGTCCACCGCCGAGCTGGCCATGGGCTTCATGGCCGGCAACTCCCGGTCCTGGCCCGCGGACATCAAACTGGCCGCGCCGGCACGTCCCCGCGTGGCATATCCCGCCAGCCTGCCCGCATTGCCCCCTGAGTGGGCGGCGGAATTCAAGCGGCAGGTTGACCGCCTGCGGTCCAGCGGGGTGGATGCCGAAGCAATCGAATTCGACGACTTCCTGCAGGCAGCACGGCTGCTGTACGACGGCGCGCTGGTGGCCGAACGCCACGCTGCGTTGGGGGCCTTCCTGGCAAAGCACGACGCCGGCACTGACGGCCAGGCGGGCATCGATCCCACCGTGGCGGGCATCATCCGGGCGGCCGGTACCGTTTCCGCCTCCCGGTACGTTGCCGATACCGCCCGGCTGGAGGAACTGCGGACCAGGGCGCTGGCCCGGATCGCCGGCTTCGATGCCCTCCTGGTTCCCACGGCGCCCTTCCACCCCACGCTGGCTGAGGTGGCCGCGGACCCGGTAGGCGTGAATTCGCTGATGGGCACCTACACCAATTTCTGTAACCTGTTCGACCTCTGTGCCGTGGCTGTCCCTGCCGGGGAAGTGGACGGCGCGCAGTTCGGCCTCACGGTGGTCGGCCGGACCTTCGACGATGCCGTGGCGGCCGATATCGCCCGCCGCGTGGAGCTAACCCCGGACGCTCCCGCCCTCTTCGCTCCGGGCGCAGCAGCGGAGGTTGGCCGCACCGGCGCCCACCCGTCGTCGTCCACGCCCTGGCCTTTGGCGGCGGGCGCAACGGCCGTGCCGCTGGTGGTGGTGGGTGCGCACCGCAAGGGCCAGCCGCTGGCGCCGCAGCTGGAGGAACTCGGGGCCTCGTGGGATGGTCCGGTCCGGACCGCCGCACGCTACCGCATGGTGGCGCTGGACACGGTGCCGGCAAAGCCGGGCGTTTACCGGTCCGACGACGGCGCGGAACTGGTGGGGGAGCGGTGGCTGCTGTCCCCTGCGGCCCTGGGGACGTTCCTGGCCGCCCTCCCGGAACCCATGCTCCTGGGATCCGTGGAGCTGTCGGACGGCTCCAGCGCCGTCGGGTTCGCCTGTGATGCGGTTGCCGCTGCGGGCGGGAAGGACATCACGGCCTGGGGTGACTGGCTGGCGGACCGGAGCGTGGAACCGAAGCCGCGGACCGTGTGGCGGGACCTGGGGGAGGCGGCCCTGGCCGGGTTCAGCCGCGGCGAGCGGGGATAGTGCCGGTGGCATCCGGGCGGGTTCCGCCGTCCGGATGCCCGCCCGTGAAATACGCCGCGATGTCGGTCACAAGCTCCTTGACGGCCGCCGGAATGGACCCGTGGAAGCACTTGGGGGAGAGCTGGTAAGTGCTGCCTGGAACTGCCTGGTGCAGCCGCTCCGCCGTTTCCTTGTAGCCCGGGCTGGTGGCCTTCTTCATGTGCGCCAGGGCGTGGCCCACCTTGCCGCCGTTGACGGCGTCCTCGAACCCGTCCAGCCACGCGGTGTCGATGCTGCCGTCGATGTTCACCGCTGCGTCGTACACCGCAAGCCTGTCCGGGACCTTTGCGGTTCCGGTGAACTCCTGCACGGTGTTCAGCGCCACCGCTCCGCCCAGCCCTCTCCCAGGCCTTTCGCCAGGGCGATGGAGAACTGGCGGTAGATCAGGGCCGTGAGGAACGCGCCGCCGATCAGCAGCACCCGCTTTTGCCCGGGCGCGTCTTCGGTGCCGTAGCTGTACAAAGCCAGCCTGCCGCCGTCGTGCGCTGGAAGTACCCGTTCTTTCACCCGTCCATCCCAGGGTGTGAGCCTGCGGGCCAGCTGCAAGTCCTGGCACCCAATGCCCGGTAAACTTGATGATTGTGACTTCCCAAAACACCCCCTCGCCCAAGAACGCCCCGGAGCCCGTTGATGCCAGCGAGCAGATGCGGATCCGCATGGAAAAGCGCGCCAAACTTCTTGAGCGCGGCACGGAGGCGTACCCCGTGGGGGTGGAGCGGACGCATTCGCTCGCCGAGATCCGGGAAAAGTACGCCCACCTCGAAGCCGACGACACCACCGGCGACACCGTGGGCGTCACCGGCCGCGTTGTCTTCATCCGCAACACCGGCAAGCTCTGCTTCGCCACCCTGCAGGAAGGCGGCACCGACGGCAAAGCCACCCGCCTGCAGGCCATGCTGAGCTTGGCCAACGTGGGTGAGGAGGCGCTCGCCGACTGGAAGGCCCTGGTTGACCTCGGCGACCACGTGTTCATCAAGGGCGAGGTCATCTCCTCCCGCCGCGGCGAGCTGTCGATCATGGCGGACTCCTGGTCCATGGCCTCCAAGGCCCTGCGCCCGCTTCCGGTCCTGCACGCGGACCTGAACGAGGAAACCCGCGTCCGCCAGCGCTACGTCGACCTGATGGTCCGCGACGAAGCCCGCGAAATGGTCTACACCCGTGCCGCCATCACCCGCTCCATCCGCGAAACGCTGTTCCGGCACCGCTACGTGGAAGTGGAAACCCCCATCCTGAACCTGGTCCACGGCGGAGCCCTGGCCCGGCCGTTCGAAACCCACATGAACGCCTTCGACCAGAAGATGACGCTGCGCATCGCCACCGAGCTGTACCTCAAGCGCGCCGTTGTTGGCGGCATCGACCGCGTGTATGACATGGGCCGCGTGTTCCGCAACGAGGGCGTGGACTCCACCCACAGCCCCGAATTCACCACCCTTGAGTGCTACGAGGCCTGGGCGGACCAGTTCGTGATGGCAGAGCGGATCAAGGAGATCATCCTCGACGCCGCCGACGCCGTGGGTGCCGGACGCGTCCTTCAGACCGGGGCGGGGGAGATCAACCTCGACGGCGAGTGGGCCTGGCTGGCCGTCTACCCCGGACTTTCCGACGCCGTGGGGCAGGAGATCACGCCGGAGACGCCCGTTGAGGTGCTTCGGGAGATCGCGGAAAAGCACGACGTCAAGGCGGACCCCAAGTGGGACGCCGAAAAGCTGGCGGTGGAACTCTTCGGCGAAATCGTGGAGCCCACCCTGCTGAACCCCACCTTCGTCTACGACTACCCGCCCTCCGCCCAGCCGCTGGCCCGCCCGCACCGCGAGGACGGCCGGCTGATCGAGGCCTGGGACCTGATCATCGGCGGCATGGAGCGCGGCACCGCCTTCTCCGAGCTGATCGACCCCGTCATCCAGCGCGAACGGCTCACCGAGCAGTCCCTGCACGCAGCCGCCGGTGACGTGGAGGCAATGCAGCTGGACGAGGACTTCCTGCGCGCCCTGGAATACGGCGCCCCTCCCATGGGCGGCATCGGCCTGGGCATCGACCGGCTGGTCATGCTCTTCACGGGCGCCGGCATCCGCGAAACCATCCTGTTCCCCCTGCTGAAGCCCGAAGGGCACTGACCATGGAATACGTAGCGGTTATCCTGCCCTCCCTGGTGGTGGGCCTGCTGTTCTGGTTCGCCATGAAGGCAATCTTCAACGCGGACAAGGCCGAGCGCCAGGCGGAGGCCCGTGCGCAGGCCGAGGCGGATTCCCTCCCGGTGCAGCCCACGGACCGCCCGGGCCCCGAATCCAAATAGATAAACCCCCTTCTTTCCGGTTTTATCCCCAAGGAACGAATAGGCGCTTTGACGCGTTGCCAAGATAAGAGTCATAATTTTTTTGGGAAACATCCTGCTTTTCTGAAAACCCAAGAGGAAGACCTTTAATGGCACAGAAAGTAAACATCATCCTCGTTGATGATCTGGATGGGGGATCCGCAGACGAGAATGTTAAGTTCGGCCTCGATGGGGTCAACTACGAGATTGACCTGTCGGCAGCCAATGCCGCTGAACTTCGGTCTTCACTGGAGAGGTTCATCAACGCTGCACGCAAGGCTTCCGGAGGCCGCACCGCCCAGCGGGCGAAGGCTCCGGCCGGTGGCCGCAGCCACGATTCGGCGCAAATCCGGCAATGGGCCCGGGATAACGGCTACACCGTTAACAGCCGCGGCCGAATTCAGGCTGAAATCCAGGAAGCCTACCAAAAGGCAAATTCCTAGGTACGCGCGTGGCCTGACTAAAAAGCCCTGCTTCCCCCCTTCGGGAGGCAGGGCTTTTGGCGGGGTACAGGTATTTAGCGGTACGGGCGTAATTACTCCCGCGCCGCAGCCGGGGATTCACCGCTGTGCGATTCACGGCGCAGCAGGCTGCCGGCAGCAAACTGCTCGGCGACATAGAACACGAAAGGCGGAATATCGCCTGTTTTCGCCAGTACCACTCCAGACCCGGCACTGGCGAGGGCCAGCGCTGCCGCTTCCTTTTTCCGGTGCGGCAAGGTTGCCAGGGTGCCGGACAGGGACCCGAGCGCGAGCACATGCAGCCACGCATAGGCGTGGAACGGCCACGCCGGGAAGCGGCGCGCCGCGAAGCGCTCCAGGTCCGACGCACGCATTGCGAGTTCGGACACAAATAACGGCGCCCCGGCGGCAAGTGCGACGGCGGCTGTGCCGGCGAGTGCCCTGCTCCTTCCGGGCGGGAGGGCCAGGGCCAGCCGGGCAAACGCCGCGGGCATGGCAGCCGTCCCCGCCGCCGCCACATGTTGTCCGGCCACCCACCAGCGCTGCCCCTTCCGGAGCATGTCCAGCCGCCGCGCAGCGTCGGGCTCCAGGTAGACCCCCGGCACCGGGCTGATGCCGGCCAGCCAAACCGCACCGGCCGCGAGGGCAACCCCCGCCGGGCGCCTGACGCGTTCCAGGTCCACCTGCGACATGTTCCCGCCCTCCCCGCTGATTCACGCTGCCCATGTTGCTCCCGCTGGAGCGGCCAAGGCCGCCGTTAGGGCCAAGAATGGCCCATCATCCGGCGCGGGACAAGGGCTTCTTGGAGGGCTCCTTTGCCCGCTGCTGCCCGGCGGCCGAAGTCCGTGGAAGGGGGCGCGGCAATATTCCCGGAAGTCCCATGTTTCCCCTGTGGCGAACACGCTCCACAACTTCGGACCGGCCACGTAGCATCAAAGTACGTCGTAGCTAGGAGTGTGGCGAAATGTTTGAGCGATTTACGGACCGTGCCCGTCGCGTAGTTGTGCTTGCCCAAGAAGAGGCACGCATGCTGAACCACAATTACATCGGTACCGAACACATCCTCTTGGGTCTGATCCATGAGGGTGAGGGCGTTGCCGCCAAAGCTCTTGAGTCCTTGAGCATTTCGCTCGACGGCGTGCGCGAGCAGGTGCAGGAGATCATCGGGCAGGGCCAGCAGGCCCCCTCCGGCCACATCCCCTTCACCCCCCGCGCCAAGAAGGTGCTGGAGCTCTCGCTGCGCGAAGCCCTGCAGCTGGGCCACAACTACATCGGCACGGAGCACATCCTGCTCGGCCTGATCCGCGAGGGTGAAGGCGTCGCCGCCCAGGTGCTGGTCAAGCTCGGCGCCGACCTCAACCGGGTCCGCCAGCAGGTCATCCAGCTCCTCTCCGGCTACCAGGGCAAGGAAACCACCGGCGCAGGCGTCGGCGGCGGACAGCCCGAAGGCGCACCCGCCGGTTCCGTGGTCCTGGACCAGTTCGGCCGCAACCTGACCCAGGCTGCGCGCGAGAACAAGCTGGACCCCGTCATCGGCCGCGAGCAGGAAATGGAACGCGTCATGCAGGTCCTTTCCCGCCGCACCAAGAACAACCCGGTCCTCATCGGTGAGCCCGGCGTCGGCAAGACGGCCGTCGTCGAAGGCCTGGCCCAGGCGATTGTCCGCGGCGACGTTCCGGAGACCATCCGGGACAAGCAGCTGTACACCCTGGACCTCGGTTCCCTGGTGGCAGGTTCCCGTTACCGCGGTGACTTTGAAGAGCGCCTCAAGAAGGTCCTCAAGGAGATCCGCACGCGCGGCGACATCATCCTGTTCATCGATGAGATCCACACGCTGGTGGGTGCCGGTGCCGCCGAAGGCGCCATCGACGCAGCCTCGATCCTGAAGCCCATGCTGGCCCGCGGCGAGCTGCAGACCATCGGCGCCACCACTCTGGATGAGTACCGCAAGCACATCGAGAAGGATGCCGCCCTGGAGCGCCGCTTCCAGCCGATCCAGGTCAAGGAACCCTCCGTGGCGCACGCCATTGAGATCCTCAAGGGCCTGCGCGACCGCTACGAGGCGCACCACCGGGTCACCATCACCGACGGCGCCCTGGCCTCCGCTGCAAGCCTGGCCGAGCGCTACATCTCGGACCGCTTCCTGCCGGACAAGGCGATCGACCTGATCGACGAAGCCGGCGCCCGGCTGCGCATCCGCCGCATGACCGCTCCGCCGGAGCTCAAGGCCATGGACGAGCGCATCGCCAAGCTGAAGATGGAGAAGGAATCCGCCATCGACGCGCAGGACTTCGAAGGCGCCGCTTCGCTCCGCGACAAGGAACAGAAGATGATTTCCGAGCGCGCGGAGAAGGAACGCCACTGGAAGTCCGGCGGCATGGACGACATCTCCGAGGTGGATGAGGATCTCATCGCCGAGGTGCTGGCCAACTCCACCGGCATCCCCGTCTTCAAGCTGACCGAGGAAGAGTCCTCGCGGCTGCTCAAGATGGAAGACGAACTGCACAAGCGCGTGGTGGGCCAGGACGAGGCCATCAAGGCACTGTCGCAGGCCATCCGCCGTACCCGTGCAGGGCTCAAGGACCCCAAGCGCCCCGGTGGCTCGTTCATCTTCGCCGGCCCCACCGGCGTCGGCAAGACCGAGCTCGCAAAGGCACTCGCAGAGTTCCTGTTCGGTGAAGAGGACGCCCTCATCACCCTGGACATGTCCGAGTACTCCGAGAAGCACACCGTCTCGCGGCTCTTCGGTGCCCCTCCGGGCTACGTGGGCTACGAAGAGGGTGGCCAGCTGACCGAGAAGGTCCGCCGCCGTCCGTTCTCCGTGGTGCTGTTCGACGAAGTGGAAAAGGCCCACGCGGACCTCTTCAACTCGCTGCTGCAGATCCTGGAAGACGGCCGCCTGACCGACTCCCAGGGCCGCGTGGTGGACTTCAAGAACACCGTGATCATCATGACCACCAACCTGGGTACCCGGGACATCTCCAAGAGCGTTGCCACCGGCTTCCAGTCCGGCACCGACACGCAGACCGGCTACAACCGCATGCGTGCCCGTGTGACGGAGGAGCTCAAGCAGCACTTCCGTCCCGAGTTCCTGAACCGTGTTGACGACGTCGTGGTGTTCCCGCAGCTGACCCAGGACGAGATCATCGAGATCGTGGACCTGTTCGTCACCCGCCTGGAGAAGCGCCTCAAGGACAAGGACATGGGCATCGAGCTCACCAAGGCCGCAAAGGTGCTCCTCGCAACCCGCGGCTACGATCCCGCCATGGGTGCCCGGCCCCTGCGCCGCACCATCCAGCGCGAGATCGAGGACCAGCTCTCCGAGAAGATCCTCTTCGGCGAGATCCACCCCGGCGACATCGTCGTGGTGGATGTCGAAGGCGAAGGCGACGACGCGAAGTTCACCTTCGCCGGCAACGCCAAGCCGCGCATCCCGGAGATCGCCCCGAGCGTCTAGTCTCCACAGCCAAAGCCCCGCCACTCCGCAAGGAGCGGCGGGGCTTCCGCTTGTTAACCACCCCTCCGCCGGCTGGGTCCGGCGCTTTCATCCCTGGCTGGGTCCGGCGCCGGGGCCGGAGCGAACCCAGCCACGGAAAACGCACCCGGGCGCGCAGCCGGGCAGTGCGTGGCGGCTGTGCTCCAGGACACAAAACGTGTTGAATCGGGGGCATGGCTAACTTGGAACCGGCGATCCCGGATGAGCAACCACTGACCCCTTTCCACGACCTCGACCACTACCTGTCCATCCCGCGGGTAAGCGGCCTGGCCCTGAGCCCGGACGGCTCGCGGCTGGTCACCACCGTCAGCACCCTGAACGGCAAAGGCACCGAATTCGCCACTGCACTGTGGGAGCTGGACCCGGCCGGGCAGAAGCATGCGCGGCGAATTACGCGCAGTGCCAAGGGCGAAGCCGGTGCCGCTTTCTCGGCCAACGGCGACGTCTACTTCACGTCCGCGCGTCCCGACCCGGACAGCCCCGACGAGGAACCGGTGAACGCCCTGTGGGTGCTTCCGGCGGACGGCGGGGAAGCCAGGGTGGCCCTCAGCCGGCCCGGCGGCATCAGCAAAGTGCTGACGGCCAGAGGCGCGGACGCGGCGTTCGTGACGGCCGAGGTCCTTGCAGGGTCCATGGACGAGGAAGACGACGCCGACCGGCGCAAGACGCGCAAGGACCGGAAAGTCTCTGCCATCCTGCACAGCGAATATCCGGTCCGATACTGGGACGCGGACCTGGGGCCGGGCCAGCCGCGGATCTTTGCGGTGGAAGCGGGGGAGGACAAGGCGCCCGGCAAACCGGCAACTGTTGACGCCACCGCCCCGCTGGTCCTGCGTAACCTGACGCCGGACGCCGGGCCCCGGCTGCGGGAAGCGGAGACCGTGGTCAGCCCTGACGGCAAGACCATCTACAGCAGTTACACCAAACCACTGGCCAAGGCGGACAGCAGGTCCGTCCTGGTGGCGGTGGATGTGGCATCCGGCGGGCTCAAGGTGCTGTTGAACCAGGAGGGAATGAGCTACTTCCCGGGTCCGGTCAGCCCTGACGGCCGGACCCTGGTGGTGGTCAGCGAAAGCGACTCCACCCCGCAGCAGGCCCCCGACATCAAGATGCACCTCCTGGACGTCTCCGGCGGGGCCGCCGGGAACGCCGCGGGCCTGCAGCCCCTGGCCCACGACTGGGACCGTTGGCCCAAGCCTGCAGCGTGGCTCCCCGATGGCTCTGCCCTCCTGGTCACAGCGGACGACGACGGCGCGTCGCCGGTTTTCCGGGTCAGCATTCCGTCGGCTGCCGCTGAGGTTGGCGTCACCCGGGTGACGCAGGACGCCGCGGCATATTCCGACGTCGTCATTTCTCCAGAGGGGCGGAGCGCGTATGCCCTGCGCAGCTCCTACGAATTTCCGGCCGAAGCCGTCCGGATCGACCTGGCCACAGGGGAAACAACCCGCCTCCCGGCTCCTGCGGAACGTCCCAGCCTCCCGGGGCGGCTGGAACGCATCGCGGCCGCCGCAGCCGATGGGTCCCGGGTGCCTGCCTACCTGGCCCTGCCGGAGGGCGCCTCCGCAAGTGAGCCGGCGCCGCTGCTCCTGTGGATCCATGGCGGTCCACTGGGATCCTGGAACGCCTGGACGTGGCGCTGGAACCCGTGGCTTCTGGCTGCCCGGGGATATGCGGTGCTGCTGCCGGATCCCGCGTTGTCCACGGGATACGGGCAGTCGTACATCCAGCGGGGCTGGGGCTCATGGGGGAAGGCGCCCTTCACCGACCTGATGGCCGTGACCGATGCGGCCGTGGAACGGCCCGACGTCGATGAGTCCCGGACCGCGGCGATGGGCGGCTCCTTTGGCGGGTACATGGCCAACTGGGTTGCAGGCAACACGGACCGGTTCAAGGCAGTTGTCACCCATGCCAGCCTGTGGGCCCTGGACCAGTTCGGGCCCACCACGGACGCCTCCCAGTACTGGCTGAAGGAAATGACCGAGGAGATGGCACTCGAGAACTCGCCGCACCTGCATGCGGAGAATATCGGCACGCCCATGTTGGTGATCCATGGGGACAAGGACTACAGGGTGCCCATCGGCGAGGGCCTGCGGCTTTGGTACGAACTGCTGTCCAAGTCCCGGCTCGCGGCGGACCAGGACGGGCAGACCCCGCACCGGTTCCTGTACTTCCCGGACGAAAACCACTGGGTCCTCCAGCCGCAGCACGCCAAGGTCTGGTACCAGGTGGTGGAGTGGTTCCTGGCACGGAACGTCCTGGGCAAGGACATCGAACTGCCGGCAGAACTCGGCCTCTAAGCTGTTGGATACTCCGGCTCGGAGGCTGGGGCATTTGCCGCTTGCTGCTCGTTCCTCCCCGCTGGCCCCCTGCCTCGCAAGCTCGGCCGGGGACCCTCACCAGCGTGGGCCCAGCTTTGACGCAAGCTGCGCAAATGTCCCAGCCTCCTTCGCCTCGTAGGATAGCTCTGTGACCGACTCCTTCCACATCCGCCCAGCACGCACCAGCGACGTCCCTGCCATCAAGAAGCTGGTGGCGCCCCTGGCAGAGGAGCGCATCCTGATGGCAAAGGAGACGGTGGCGTACTACGAGAGCCTCCAGGAGTTCCGCATTGCCGAGTCCAGCGACGGCGAAATGATCGGCTGTGGCGCCCTGCACGTGATGTGGGAGGACCTTGCGGAAATCCGCACCCTCGCGGCTTCGGGCGAATGGCGCGGCAAAGGGGTGGGGCACGTCCTGGTGGAAAGCCTGCTGGAGGAGGCCCGTGCCCTTGGTGTCTCCCGGGTCTTCTGCCTCACCTTCGAAGTGGACTTCTTCAAGCGCCACGGCTTCGAAGTGATGGCGGACCAGTCGGCGGTGGACCCGGAAGTGTACTCCGAGCTGCTGCGCTCCCATGACGAAGGCGTGGCGGAGTTCCTGGACCTGGCCCGGGTCAAGCCCAACACCCTGGGCAACACCCGGATGATCCGCACCCTCTAACGCTGTTCCGCACCCTTCAAAGCCAACCGCGGGAGCACGGGGGACTGCCGTATTGGCTTTACTCGAATTGATGGATAAACTACTGCAGGCCGGTATGTGGGGGGCCTCAGGAAAGGGACAGTCATTGGGGGCTGTCCCTTTGCTGCGTCCCGGGCCGGCGGTTCCGGGAAGCGGGCGGCAAACCCGGGCAGGAAGAACCTACCGCCACCTGCGATGACGGTAGTAGGGTCGGAAAACACACCCTTCAGGAGCACAGCCAGGAGCAACGCCGTGAAGAAACTCATCAACGATCCAAAATCCGTTGTCCAGGAAGCTGTCCAGGGCTTCGGCATGGCTTACGCCGGGCTGGTGACGGTCAGCGAAGACCCCATCTACATCACGCGCAAGGACGCGCCGGTGGCCGGCAAGGTGGGGCTGGTTTCCGGCGGCGGAAGCGGCCACGAGCCGCTGCATGCCGGCTACGTGGGGAAGGGAATGCTCGACGCCGCGGTGCCGGGGGCGGTGTTCACCTCACCCACGCCGGACCAGATCCTTCCCGCCACCCTGGCAGTCGACTCAGGTGCCGGCGTCGTGCACATCGTCAAGAACTACACCGGCGACGTCCTGAATTTTGAGACGGCGGCCGAACTGGCCGAGGCGGAGGGCGTGAGCGTCCGCACCGTCCTGGTCAATGACGACGTCGCCGTGGAGGACTCCCTGTACACGGCCGGCCGCCGCGGGGTGGGCGGCACAGTGCTGGTGGAGAAGATCGCAGGAGCCGCCGCCGAGCGCGGGGACGACCTGGACGCCGTCGCTGCCATCGGCGAACGGGTCAACGCCAATGTCAGGACCATGGGCGTGGCCCTGTCCGCCTGCACCGTACCCCACGCGGGCACGCCCAGTTTCGACCTCGCAGAGGACGAGATCGAGATCGGCATTGGCATCCACGGCGAGCCGGGCAGGCACCGCATCCCCATGGAAAACGCGGACAGCATCACCAACCGCCTGCTGGAACCGGTCCTGGCTGATTTGAAGATCAGTTCGGGGGACAGGGTGCTGCTGTTCGTCAACGGCATGGGCGGCACACCGCTGAGCGAGCTGTACATCGTGTACCGGCGGGCCGTGCAGGTGCTCGCCGAAGCAGGTGCCTCGGTGGAACGATCGCTGGTGGGCAACTACATCACGGCCCTGGAGATGCAGGGCTGCTCCATTTCGGTCCTCCGGCTGGACGACGAGCTCACGGAACTGTGGGATGCACCCGTGCACACCGCCGCCCTTCGCTGGGGCGTGTGACCGTGGTCCTGGACGCCAATTGGGCCGTGAAATGGCTGACCCTGTGCGCGCAGGCCATGGCTGAACACCGCGTTGAACTGATCGAACTGGACCGTGCCATCGGGGACTCGGACCACGGTGAGAACATGGACCGCGGCTTCCAGGCCGTCCTGGCCAAGCTGGGCGAATCCACGCCGGAGACGCCCGGGGCGGCGTTGAAGATGACGGCCATGACCCTGATGTCCAAGGTGGGCGGAGCCGCCGGTCCCCTCTACGGCACCGCGTTCCTTCGCGCCGCCACCGCCTTCGGCGACGCGCCCGAGATTGATCCGGCAGGGCTGGCCTCTGCCCTGGAGGCTGCCCGGGACGGGATCGTGGCGCGCGGGAAGGCGGAGAGCGGCGACAAGACCATGGTGGATGCGTGGACGCCGGCAGTTGATGCGGCCCGGGCCGCGGCTGACGGCGACGGCACGGACGTCCTTGGCGTCCTGGTGGCAGCCGCGGAAGCCGCCGAGGCCGGGGCAGTGGCCACCGATCCCCTCATCGCAAGGAAAGGCCGGGCCAGCTACCTTGGCGAACGCAGCGCCGGCCACCGGGACCCCGGCGCTGTGTCCAGTGCGCTGATCCTGCGTGCGGCCGTTGGGGCGGCTGCGTGACCGTAAGCATCGTGGTGGTGTCCCACAGCGAAAAGATCGCCGACGGCGCCGTGGAGCTTGCCGCCCAGATGGCTCCCGACGTGGTGATCCTGCCCGCCGGCGGCACCGACGACGGCAGGATCGGCACCAGCCTGGAGAAGGTGCTGGCAGCCCTTGAACAGGCCGGCGATAAACAGCGCAATGCACAAGAGGCCGGCGCGGAACAGCCCGGAGTGCAGCCCGGCGGGAACGGCACGGTGATCCTGACGGACCTTGGATCAGCGGTGATGACGGCCGAAGCGGCGCTGGAGTTCCTGGAGGATGCCGCCGGCGTCCTGCTCGCCGACGCGCCGCTGGTGGAAGGGCTGGTGGCCGCTGCGGTTGCCGCCCAGGGCGGAGCAGATGTGCAGGCGGTCCGGGCGGCGGCTGAAGCGGCAGGCGGTCCGGCCCGCCGGCCCGAACCCGCACGGGCCGGGGGAGCGGGGCAGGGACCTGTCAGCAGCGCCGCACCGGATTCCACCGGCGACTTTGAACTTGTGAACCAGGCCGGGATGCACGCCCGGCCGGCCGCGAAAGTGGCAGGGGGCCTGGCCTCGCTGGATGCCGAGGTCACCATCAACGGGGTGGATGGCGCGTCCATGACGGGGTTGATGACCCTCGGCGCCGGCAAGGGCACCGTGCTGCACGTGGAAGCGTGGGGGACGGATGCGGAACGGGCAGTGGAGTACGTCGGCGGCCTGGTGCAGGCCGGCTTCGGCGAGCCCTAAGCCCGATGGCGGGTTCCTGCGAATAAGCTCGATGGCATGGAACGGCCGCTTGCAGAGAACCCCCAGGAAATCGAAGTGCTGGACGGCCAAATCTCCGTGGAGGAACTGCTCGCCGAACTCGGCTTCGATTGGAGCGCCCAGCCCGTGGGTGGCGGTCCGGCGGCCGGAACCGCTGAAGGCGAAACCTTCACCCAGCCCGTGCTGTTCTAGTCCGGTGCCGCCCGGTCCAGTTACCGGGATGCAGGCTGCTGGTGCAGTCCGGCGTCGTCCAGGACGACGGACGCAGACAGGACCTTGCCGCATTGTTCACCGAAGGGGTAGGCCACCTGCGGCCTGAATTCCAGGGTGCGTACCGGCAGTGCGGTTCCCTCCGGCGCTGCACCGGACACGGTCACCGTCATGGGCGATTCCGTCAGGGTATCCAGCATCAGCACAGCGGTCTTGGTGCCATCGGGCGAGGCAGTGGCCGAACAGGCGCCCTCGCGGCTGCACCCCGCGTCCACGGAAGTGCTGCCCGGGCGGAGTTCGACGTCGGCCTCCTTGCAGGTGCCGTCCTGGCAGGCGCGGACGTGCAGCGCCGCCACCTTCGGCGAGTAGCCGGCGCTGACGGTGATGGAAACGGCGGTGGCCTGCGCGATTGCGGGGCAGGCGCTGCCGGCAGGCCCGCAGGCGGAGATAAGGGCGGAGATGAGCGCGGTCGTCAATGCCAGGAGCAGTCCGGGCTTGTGCATGCTTTCAGGCTACGTCGGGCGGGCCCGCGCAGGGCCGGATCGGCGTCAATTGGAGGCAGCATTGTTATGCCTCCACGGCCTAACCCAGCGGGAAGATGCCGATGAACCAGAACAGCGCGATGGCAAAGACCGAGAAAAACGCGATCAGGCAGCCCATGGCGGTGCGCGGCTCCGAGGAAACCTGCAGGGATTCGTTGGGGTTCTGCGGGTTGTAGGCCACCTCGATGAGGGCTCCCGGCACAGGCTGCTCCACCCCGGAGATCTCCGACTTGCCCATGAAGAGGGTGCCGTGCGGATCGGTGAACTGGTAGGTGGGGTAGTGGCGGAGGTTCCGGTTGGCGCCGCCCACGCCGCTGGTCCAGCCGGTGGTGCTGCCGGTGACGGTCGCCTGTACCTTGGGCCAGGCCGCCATCTGCTGTTCCTGGCGCTTGGTCCTGCGGGCCGCACGGACCAGCGAAAATATCGCGGCGGCAACGAACAATGCCCACACGATGTACAGAATGGTTTTCATGGCTCCCCCCGGTTCCGGTCACCAAGAAGTATGCCATCCCGGCCTGGCCCTTGAGGGTCCAGCAGGTCAGGCGGGGAGCCGGTAGCCGCCGTCGTGGATCTCGGCGAGGCCGTCCGCCAGCAGTCCCGCCAGCGCCCGCTCCAGCTGCTCGGGGGCGGAGTTGAGCCGGTGCAGCGCGGCGAGGGGCACGCCGATGCCCTCGGCGGTGAACCCAAGGTCGGCGGGCTCGCGCTGGAACATGTCGGCCGGCACGGGAGTTTCCGCCAGCCGCAGCACGGCCAGCACCGCACCGCGGACCTGGCGGTCAGTGCCGTGCCACGCCTGGCCTTTGGGAACGTACGACGGCGGGGGCTCACCCGCGGCGAGCCACGCACAGGAGTCTTTCACCGGGCAGGCAGCGCACTTGGGTGCCCGGGCCGTGCACACCAGCGCCCCCAGTTCCATGACCGCAGCGTTCCAGCGCACGGAGGTTTCGTCGTCGTCCGGCAACAGGGCGGCGGCCAACCGCATCTCCGCAGCGGTCAGTGCAGGCGCGGGGAGCGCGACGCCGGACACCAGGCGGGCGTGCACCCGCCGGATGTTGGTGTCCACCACAGTCTCGCGGCGGCCATATGCGAAGGCGGCCACCGCGGCGGCCGTGTAGCTGCCCACTCCGGGCAAGGCCAGCAGTTCCGTGTAGGTGCCGGGGACATGGCCGCCGTGGTCCTCGACGATTGCTGTGGCTGCGGCGTGCAGGCGAAGGGCACGCCGGGGGTAGCCCAGCCGGCCCCATGAACGGACCGCTTCACCTGCCGGTTCGCCGGCCAGGCCGGCCGGCGTGGGCCACCGCTTGAGCCACTCGTGCCAGACCGGGAGGACCCGGACCACGGGGGTCTGCTGCAGCATGATCTCGCTGACCAGCACACCCCACGGCGAGCAGCCAGGTTCGCGCCAGGGCAGGTCCCGGGCGATTCCGGCGAACCAGGAGTTGATCCGGTGATGGAGCAACTCCAGGTCTGCAGGGCCGGTGGGAGCGACCGCGGCGCGGGCGGCGGTGGAGGTTTCAGTGTCGATGCCAACACTGTAGTGGATAGGTTCGGGCGGGCTGAAAACCGGGGTGTGACCAGTGCGATGGGCCTGCGGCGGCGTGGTGGCAGTGCAGATCCGGCGGCGTTCCCTAGCCTAGAAGGATGGGCAGGCAAGGCGATTCACCAGCACGCGGCACGGCATCCGGTTCCAGCAGCGTCCGGAAGCCCAGCGCCGCCGTGTACCGCCGCCGCCGCCTGGTTGTTGGCGGCGCGCTCCTGCTGGTGATTGCGCTCGTGATCAGTGGTTTCGCCCTGGCCGGTGCCTTCAAGGGCGGCTCGCAGCAGGCGTCCTCCACGCAGCCGTCTTCCGCCGATCCGGCCACCTCCCAGGCTTCCCCGTCTGCTGCCGCCAGTCCCTCTGCGTCCGCGTCGGCAACCCCGTCCGCCACGCCGTCGGCCACTGCCTCCGCTGCCCCCTCCTGCAACCAGAACCTGGTGGCTGTTTCGGCGTCCACTGACAAGCCCGCCTATGGGCCGGGGGAAAACCCGATGCTTACCCTGAAGGTGACCAACGGCGGCACCGTCCCCTGTGAGGTCAACATCGGTACCTCGCAAATGGAATTCCTGGTGACCAGCGGTTCCGACCGGATCTTCTCGTCCAAGGACTGCCAGGCGTCCAGCGAGGACCTGGTGAAGGTGATCGCGCCCGGCGCCAGCGAAACCGCGAACTTTCCATGGAACCGGACCCGCAGTGCCGATGGCTGCAAGGCCGTGGCGGCGGCACCCGGCGGCGGTGGCGCTTACTACATCTTCACCGCCAAGCTTGGCTCGCGGGCCAGTCCAAAGGCCGTCTTCCAGCTGAACTGACGCATCCCGCCGGCGTGGTGGGAGCGGGCCGTGGGGTTGGGGCTTGGGGTTACAGGAAGCGGTCCAGGAGGCTTGCTTCGGCCATCCGGCTGAGCCCCTCACGCACGGTGCGGGCGCGCTGGTCGCCGATGCCGTCAACGGTCATGAGGTCGTCAATGGTGGCCGCCATGAGGAACTGCAGGCCACCGAAATGGTCCACCAGCCGGTCCGCTACCGCCTTGGGAACCGCCTTCAGGCCGGACAGGAGCCGGTATCCGCGGGGCTGGACGACGGCATCGAGGTTTGCCTCGCCGCCCGCGAACCCCACGATCGCGGAGATCTTGCCGAGATCGATCAGCTCTGTCGGGCCCAGGCTGACCAGTTCGTTGACGGCCTTTTCGATGTCCTCCGCGGAGGCGTTGGGGCTGGCGTAGTCGCGGATGATCACGTCGCTGCCCGGTCCACGGCCCACGGTGAGCTCGTCGAGCTGGAGCGAGAGGAGCCGGCCGTCTTCGCCAAGTTCCAGGACGTACTGCGAGATTTCCTCCGAGATGCGGCGCACCATCTCCTGCCGCTGCAGGGTCACGGCCACATCGCGCACCGTCACCATTGCCTCGATTTCCAGGGCCGAGAGCGAACTGGTGACCTGGTCCAGGCGGGCAACATAGCGCTCCAGGGTGGCCAGGGCCTGGTTGGCGCGGGCAAGGACGTTTTCCGAGCCCTCCAGGACGTGCCGCAACCCGTTGACGTACAGGGCGATGATCTGCATGGACTGGCTCACGGATATGACCGGGACCCCGGTCTGCTTGGCCACCCGTTCCGCCGTGCGGTGGCGGGTGCCCGATTCCTGCGTTTCGATGCTTGAGTCCGGGACCAGCTGGACCGCGGCACGCAGGATGTTGCCGGCATCCTTGTCGCAGATGATGGCGCCGTCCATCTTGGCCAGTTCGCGCAGCCGGGTGGGCGAGAATTCGATGCCGATATCGAATCCGCCGGAGCAGATGGAATCGATGGTGCGGTCGGAGCCGAGGACGATCAGTGCGCCGGTGCGTCCGCGGAGGATCCGTTCCAGGCCGTCGCGGAGGGGCGTTCCGGGTGCAACCCTGCCCAGAGTGGCCCTCAGCGATTCTTCGGGGCTCCGCGCCATAGGTTTTTCCCTTCAAAGGTGCGGACCGCCACCCGCAGGAATGCCGGCGTCCGCAGTTTGCCGGCAGGATCAAAAAGTGCACTGATTCCCGCAAGCTCAATGATAGGGGTAAGAAACCCAACTTCCGCACGGGCAAGCCCCAAAGTGCCCCATTAGGGGGTGCCCGGAACGGCGGCAAAAACGCTGGTTGGGGGCATTGCGGGGCGGCCACTTTCGCCGCTTTGGACCCCCGCCATTTTCAACCCTGCCCCGGCTTTGACCCTGCCCGGCCTTAGCTCTGCCTTTCAGCGGGTTGCTCAGGCGGAGGCTCCCAGGGGTGTGACTGTTCTGGTGCTGCTGTCCCAGAGCCGCGCTCCCGTGCAGCGGCCCTCGAGGCGCAGGTCCAGCAGGTCCACCGCCGTTCCGAGTTGATGGCCGGGAATACGCCGGGAGATGGTGACGTGCGGTGTCCAGGCCCCCGGACACGTCAGCGGCAGCGCCCCTGACAGGCCCTGGTGCAGGATTCCGTGCAGGTCCAGCAGGGGAGCAGTCGGCAGCACGGCGCGGGCAAGGACATATTTTCCTGCGCCGGCGGGAAAGACGACCGCTCCGGAGAAGGTGACATCCACGGGCAGCACCTCCCAGGGACCTTCCCGGGCGGCAACCAGGTCCGTGCCTGCCGCAAGGGTGATGTGCGGGCTGTTGCTGGGGGAGGTATGCCCTGCCAGGCTGGGGAGGCCGGCGGCCGCGAGCCGTGCCCAGTCAGCCCTGACCAGGGATTCGGTGGGGCCGTCAAAGACCAACTCGATGCTGCGCATGAACCCATCATGCCGTTGCCGGGTACCCGTTGCCGGGCACCCCCATGCCTGCCAGGTTTTGCCGCCGCGGGGACGTCAGCGCTTCCGGTCCCTGAGCATCCGCTCCAAATCCCGGCTGACTTTCGACAGTGAAGCGGCACGGAGTGCTTTGTGTTCAGCCGCTGTTTGCACTCCCCGTTTCCGGGACGGGCCGGTAGGAAGGACCGAACCCGGCGGCTGGGCCGCGGCGGTGCCAAGGACCGCACCCGCGTTGGCGCCCAGGTTGGTGGCCAGGGGGTCGAAAAAAAGGTTGCCGGTGAAAGTGGCGCCATGCATCATGCGCCCAAAGCTAACTGCCCCGCATTTCGCCGCCTTGAACGTCCGGTTTCGCCCGCGTTAAGCGGAACCCGTCCGGTTTGCAGCCCTGCGATAAACTGTACTTTGGCCGTTTGCCAATCACCTTCCCCGCCCTTGAGTCGCAGCGCAGTACCCGAAAGACACCTGGGCAGCCACAACCGCAGCGAAAGTAGCACCGTGTCCCAAGATGTCCTGACCCCCGCCCGGATCTCCGGTATCCACAAAGAGGCTGGCCGCCGCAGGACCTTCGCTGTCATCTCCCACCCTGACGCGGGCAAGTCAACGCTCACCGAAGCGCTGGCGCTGCACGCAAAGGTGATCGGCACCGCGGGCGCTTCCAGTGGCAAGGCCAACCGCAAGGAAACAGTCTCGGACTGGATGCAGATGGAAAAGGACCGCGGCATCTCCATCAGCTCCGCGGCCCTGCAGTTCTCCTACCGGGACACCGTCATCAACCTTCTGGACACCCCCGGCCACGCCGACTTCTCCGAGGACACCTACCGCGTGCTCGCCGCCGTTGATTGCGCCGTGATGCTGGTGGACGCCGCCAAGGGCCTGGAAACCCAGACCATGAAAC
The DNA here is from genome assembly GCF_019977275.1 of Arthrobacter sp. StoSoilB19. NCBI lineage: Bacteria > Bacillati > Actinomycetota > Actinomycetes > Micrococcales > Micrococcaceae > Arthrobacter > Arthrobacter sp. StoSoilB19. Next base: position 252,012 of record NZ_AP024650.1, read on the forward strand.
TCTTCGAGGTCTGCAAGCAGCGCAACCTGCCCATCATCACGGTCATCAACAAGTGGGACCGCCCGGGCCTGGACGCCCTGGCATTGATGGACGAGATCACCGAGCGCACCGGGCTGCAGCCCATGCCGCTGACCTGGGCCGTGGGCATCTCCGGTGACTTCCGCGGCGTCTGGGACCTCCGCAACGACCGCTTCGCCCGGTTCCAGCGCAACAACGCCGGAGCGCAGATCGCCATCACCGAGTACTTCACTCCCGAGGAAGCGGCGGAAGACCAGGGCAGCAACTGGTCAGACGCGGTGGACGAGGCCGGACTGGTGATTGAGTCCAACCTGGAGTTCGACGTCGACGCCTTCCACGCCGGCAGGGCAACCCCCATCCTGTTCAGTTCTGCTGCGCTGAACTTCGGCGTCAAGGAACTGCTGGACGCGCTGGTGGACTTCGCCCCGCCGGCAGCGCCCCGCCCCGACGTGGACGGAAACCCCCGTCCCGTGGAATCCCCGTTCTCCGGGTTCGTCTTCAAGGTCCAGGCCGGCATGAACAAGGCGCACCGCGACCACGTGGCCTTCATCCGCGTCTGCTCGGGCGTCTTCGAGCGCGGCATGGTGGTCACCCAGACCCGCACCGGCAAGTCCTTCGCCACCAAGTACGCACAGCAGGTGTTCGGCCGCGAACGCGAAGTCATTGACGAGGCCTACCCCGGTGACGTGGTGGGCCTGGTCAACGCGTCCTCGCTGCGCGTGGGCGACAGCCTGTTCCTTGAGAACCCGGTGGAATACCCGGCCATCCCGCTGTTTGCCCCCGAGCACTTCCAGGTGGCCCGGTCCAAGGACCCCAGCAAGTTCAAGCAGTTCCGCCGCGGCATTGAGCAGCTGGAACACGAGGGCGTCATCCAGGTGCTCCGCTCCGACGTCCGCGGTGACCAGGCTCCGGTGCTTGCCGCGGTCGGGCCCATGCAGTTCGAAGTGGTGGAGGACCGCATGGCGCACGACTTCAGCGCACCCATGCGCCTGGAACGCCTGCCCTACTCCCTGGCCAGGATTTCGACTGCGGATGCCATGCCCGCGCTGGCAAACGTCCCGGGCGCGGAGGTGCTGCTGCGGTCCGACGGCGAATACCTCGCCCTGTTCAACGACGTCTGGGCGCTCCGGCGGATCGAGAAGAACCACCCCGACCTGACGCTCGTGCCCATCGGCACCCATAACCCCGCAAAGTAGCCAACCATGACGGCAGTACAACCACGCGCGCTGGTCACCGGCGCCGGCACCATCAACCCGCTGGGTTCCAGCGTCAAGGAAACCTGGGAGGCCCTGCTTGAGGGCCGGTCCGGGATCGGGCCGCTGGAGCAGGACTGGGCAGGGCAGTTGCCCGTCAAAATCGCAGGGCAGGTCACCGCAGACCTTTCGGAGCACCTCAGTACCCGCGAGATGAAGCGGATGGACCGGTGCGGCCAGTTGGCGCTGATCGCGGCGCGCGAGGCATGGGCGCAGGCCGGCGCCCCCGAGGTGGATCCGGAGCGGTTCGCCGTGGTGATCGGCTCCGCTTACGGCGGGCTCGGTTCCACCATCGAGCAGGACCGGGTGCTGGCCGAATCGGGCCCCCGGAAGGTTTCGCCGCATACCCTCACCCGCCTCATGGTCAACGGTCCGGCCGCGTGGGTGTCCATCGACCTTGGCGCCCGTGGCGGCGCCCGGACGCCTGTCAGCGCCTGCGCCTCCGGGGCTGAGGCGATTGTCCAGGCAGCCGAGATGATCCGCTCCGGTGCTGCCGACGTCGTGATTGCCGGCGGCGTGGACGCCTCCGTCAACGACCTTGTGATCACCGGCTTCTCCCAGATCCGTGCCCTGTCCACGCGGTCGGATGACCCCAAGCTGGCCTCGCGCCCGTTCGACGGCGGCCGCGACGGGTTTGTGCTGGCAGAGGGCGCCGGCGTGGTGGTGCTGGAGAGCGAGGAGCACGCCCGTGCCCGCGGCGCCGCCGTCCTTGGTGCTGTGGCAGGCGGAGCCGTGACCTCCGACGCGAACGACATCGTGGCCGCGGACCCCGCCATGCAGCGGCGGGTCATGCAGAAGGCGCTGGACTCGGCGGGCATGCGGCCGGCTGATATCGGATTCGTCCACGCGCACGCCACCTCCACCCCTGTGGGGGACCGGCTGGAGGGCCAGGCGATCAACGCCGTCTTCGGCGCTGACGTGCCGGTCACTTCCACCAAAGGGCATACCGGCCACCTGCTGGGCGGCGCCGGTTCCCTGGCCGCCGTCGTGGTCCTCGAAGCCCTGCGGACCGGGAAGGTCCCCGGGACGCTGAACGTGGAAGCGCTGGACCCGGAAGTGGACCTTAACGTCCTCACCGAAGGCACCCACCAGCTTCCGCCGGGTTATGCCCCGGCCGGGCTGGTGAATGCCTTCGGTTTTGGCGGCCACAGCGTGGCGCTGGTGCTTACCGCGGGTTAGGCCCTGCTGGGGAGCGGCGCCGTGTTGGGCAGTTCCGGCGTCTCGGGCGACGCCTCAGCCCCGCTGCGGCGTTCCTTCAGGAAGTAGACCAGGCCGGCTGCCGCCGCCGAAGCCGCAGCCAGGGCGAATAGTCCCGGGATGACGCTGCCGGTCTGCTCCTTGATGATGCCGAAACCGAACGGTGCCACGAACCCGCCCAGGTTGCCCAGCGAGTTGATGATGGCGATGGCCGGAGCCAGCACCAGCGGGTGCAGTCCGGACTGCGGAATGGTCCAGAACAGCGGTGAGGCGCTCTTGAACCCCATGGCTGCTACGGCCAGGAACACCAGCGCCAGCACGGGCGAGGCCACGGCCGCCGCGTAGGTACCGATGGCTGCCACCAGGAGCGCGACCACCAGCAGGGGCTTCCTGGACCTGGCCTTGTCCTGCCACTTCGCCGCGAAGTACATCGCGAACACGGCGCAGATCCAGGGGATGGAGGAGAGGAAACCTGCGGAGAGGTCGGTGGTCCCGGGGATCCGCTTGATGATGCTTGGCAGCCAGAAGGTGTTGGCGTAGATGGACAGCTGGATGGCGAAGTAGATGCCGCACAGGAGCAGGATCTGCGGGTTCAGCAGCATCTTCCAGCGGTTGACCTTTCCGCTCTCCGCCTTGGCGTGCCCGGCGTCCTCCGCATCGATGGCCTGGGACAGCGCGTCCTTTTCGGCGGGGGAGAGCCACCTGGCGTCGGCGATTTTCGCGTCCAGCAGGAAGAACACAGTGACGCCCACCAGGACGGACAGAATGCCTTCGAACCCGAAGAGCCACTGCCAGCCGCGCATTCCCAGGGCGCCGTTGAGGCTCAGCAGCATGCCGGCGATGGGGCCGGAAATCGCCGCGGCAACCGAGGAACCGGCGATGAAGACCGCCGTTGCCTTTCCGCGCTGGCCGGCAGGAACCCAGCGGGCGAAGTAGAAGATGACGGCCGGGAAGAAGCCGGCCTCTGCGGCGCCCAGGAGGAACCGCAGGACGTAGAACATGGTCTCGTTCTGCACGAACGCCATCAGGAAGGAGACGATGCCCCAGCTGACCATGATCCTGGTCAACCAGACCTTGGCGCCGTATTTTTCCATCATCACGTTGCTGGGGAGCTCAAAGATGGCATAGGCGATAAAGAACAGGCCGGCACCGAAACCATAAGCGGCGGCGCCGATTCCCACGTCAGCCTGGAGGTGGTCCTGGGCGTAGCCGATGTTTGAGCGGTTCAGCTGGTTGCAGACCAGCATGACCAGCATGACCGGGAGCACGCGCTTGAAGAATTTCCTGGTGGCAGATGCCAGGTCCAGGACGGCGTTGTCCACAGACTTCATTGAATGTTTCCTTTGGGAGGGGTGTTGGCAAGGCGGGGGCCTTGGAGAAACTTACCGGACTTGCGGTTGCCGGCTTTCGTTACCTGCTGTCGTGGCCTGGCCCATTACCTGACCAGGCACGGCCGCTTGGGGTCGAAGGACCAGCCGTCGATGTAGTACTGCATGCCGATGCTGTCGTCACGGGCATCCAGGCCGTGCTCAAGGTACAGCTGGTGCGCTTTGTCCAGCGCGTCCCGGTCCAGCTCGATCCCCAGGCCGGGAGTCGCCGGGACTTCGATGGCGCCGCCCTTGATCTGCAGCGGCTCCTTGGTGAGGCCCTGTCCGTCCTGCCAGATCCAGTGCGTGTCCAGTGCCGTGATCCCACCGGGGGCGGCGGCTCCGGTGTGGGTGAACATGGCCAGCGAGATGTCGAAGTGGTTGTTGGAGTGCGAGCCCCAGGTGAGGCCGAACTCGTTGCACAGCTGGGCCACCCGGACCGAGCCGTGCATGGTCCAGAAGTGCGGATCGGCCAGTGGGATGTCCACGGCGTTGCTGCGGATGGCATGCGACATTTCGCGCCAGTCCGTCGCGATCATGTTGGTGGCGGTCTTCAGTCCGGTGGCCCGGCGGAACTCGGCCATCACTTCGCGGCCGGAGAACCGACCTTCGGCGCCGCAGGGGTCCTCTGCATACGCCACCACGCCCTGCATCCGCTTGCCCAACCGGATTGCCTCCTCCAGCAGCCAGCCGCCGTTCGGGTCGAGCGTGACCCTGGCCTCCGGGAACCGCTTGGCGAGTGCCGTGACCACGTCCACTTCGTCGTCGCCGGACAGCACGCCGCCCTTGAGCTTGAAGTCGGAGAAGCCATAACGTTCCTGGGCGGCTTCGGCCAGCGCGACGACGGCTTCCGGAGTCATGGCCTCCTGGCGCCGGAGTTTTTCCCAGCGGTCCGACGGCGACTCCTCCACCAGGTACGGCAGGTCGGTTCGCGTGTGGTCGCCGATGAAGAACAGGTACCCGAGCATCGGCACGGACGTCCGCTGCTGCCCGTCGCCGAGCAGTTCCGCGACGGGAACGCCGAGGAACTGGCCGTGCAGGTCCAGCAGGGCGGACTCGACGGCGGTGACGGCGTGGACGGTGGTGCGCAGGTCGAACGTCTGCAGCCCGCGCCCGCCGGCGTCCCGGTCCGCGAATCCCGCGGCGATTTCCCGCAGCAGGGAGCGGTACCGGGCCACGGGCTTGCCCTTGATCAGGACGCCGGCTTCCTGGATGGTGCTGCGGATTTTTTCGCCGCCGGGAACCTCACCGAGGCCGGTGCGGCCGTCCGAGTCGGTAATGATCACCACATTGCGGGTGAAGAACGGGCCGTGGGCGCCGCTGAGGTTCATCAGCATGCTGTCGTGGCCGGCTACCGGTACAACTTCGATGGCGGCAATGGTGGGCTGGTTGCTCATGCGTTGCTCTCTGCTTTCTCTGCGGCGGAAACCACTTCGCCGTCGATGCGCCGGTTGAGGTGCCAGGGGTTGGCGTCCTGCAGGGCTGCCGGGAGCAGTTCCTGGGGGAGGTTCTGGTAGGCCACGGGACGCAGGAAGCGGTTGATCGCCAGGGTTCCAACGGAGGTGGTGCGCGAGTCCGAGGTGGCGGGGAAGGGGCCGCCGTGGACCATGGCGTGGCCGACTTCGACGCCGGTGGGCCAGCCGTTGACAATGATACGTCCCACTTTTTGCTCCAGGACGGGGATAAGCGGCGCCGCTGTTGGATAGTCCTGTTCGGTGAGCTGCAGGGACGCGGTGAGCTGGCCTTCCATCCGGCCGGCTGCCTGGAGGAGGTCCTGGATGGAGCTGTAGCGGATCACCAGGGACGCGGCGCCGAAGATTTCCTCATGCAGGACGTGGTTGCTGGTGAATTCGGTGACGCCCGTGCCGAAGATGGTGGGGGCCGGGGCGTTCTCGGTGGGGCCGGGAGTGCCCTGGCCGATGAGTTCGACGCCGGCTGCCGCGCCAAGGTTTTCCGTCCCGGCGTTCCAGGACTTGGCAATGCCTTCGGTGAGCATGGTCTGACCGGCGCAGGCGGACACGGCACGTCCGACGGCGGCAGCGAGTTTGTCCCCTGCCTCGCCTTCGGGGGCGAACAGGAGCCCGGGGGAGGTGCAGAGCTGGCCGGAACTTCCGGTGACGGCGGTGACGTACTGCTGTGCAAGGGCGTCGACGTCGCCCTCGAGGGCGCCCTCGAAGACAAAGACCGGGTTCAGTGACGACATCTCCGCGTACACGGGAATCGGCTCGGGGCGGGCGGCCGCGGTTTTCATCAGGGCGATGCCTGCAGCCTGGGAGCCGGTGAAGCCGACCGCCTTGATGGCGGGGTCCGCCACGAGGGCCTGGCCGATGCTGGAACCGGGACCGTAGATCAGGGAGAACACGCCGGGGTGCAGCCCTGCGTCCTTGACGGCCTGGGTGACCGCCTGGCCCACCAGTTCGCTGGTGCCGGGGTGGGCGTTGTGGGCCTTGAAGACCACCGGGCAGCCTGCGGCGAGGGCCGAGGCGGTGTCTCCGCCCGCCGTCGAGAACGCCAGCGGGAAGTTGCTGGCGCCGAACACGGCGACGGGACCCAGGGGGAGCTGCCGCTGCCGGATGTCAGCCCGGGGGAGCGGGTTCCGGTCCGGGAGGGCGGGGTCGATGCGGACGCCGCGGAAGTCGCCTTGCCGCACCACGTCCGCGAAGAGGCGAAGCTGGCCGGTGGTGCGGGCCCGCTCACCGGTGAGCCGCGCCGCCGAGAGCCCTGTTTCCTGGCCGGCGCGGATGATCAGTTCCTCGCCCAGGGCGTCGATGTTGTCCGCGATCGCTTCGAGGAAGGACGCGTGGGTTTCCGGGTCAAGGGTGCTGAAGGACGGGAAGGCCTCGGCGGCCGCTGCCGTGGCGGCTTTCAACTGTTCTTCCGTGATCAGCGAGTAGGCGGGCTCCAGGGCCTGGTTGGTGGCCGGGTTGAACCCGCTGGTGGTTTTGCCTTCGCCGGTAACGGGCCGGCCGGCGATGAGTGAATGTCCGTTGAGGGTCATGGTGGGGCTCCTGTGTCTGCAGCGACGGCTATGAAACGGTGGCGATCAGGGCTTTGAGGTCCGCGAAGTCCTGCTCGTTGAGGTTCTGCAGCGGCGGCCGCACCGGGCCGGCGGGACGGCCCACGGCATCAAGGCCGGCCTTGACGATGGAAACAGAGTAGCCCTTCACGCGGTCGCGGATGTCCAGGTAGGGGATGACGAAGTCGTTGAGCTTCCTGTTCACCGCGGCCCGGTCCTGGTTGCGGACGTCCTGGTAGAAGTCCAGTGCGAACTGGGGGACGAAGTTGTACATGGCGCTGGAGTACGTGCTCATGCCGAGCTGCAGGAGGGGAAGGGCGAAGGTCTCGGCGGTCGGGAGGCCGCCCAGGTAGAAGAGGCGTTCGCCGAGCTTGGCGTAAACGCGGGCATCGTGTTCCAGGTCGCCCACACCGTCCTTGAAGCCGATCAGGTTCCGGTGCCGCTCGGCGAGGGTTGCCACCGTGGTGTCCCGGTAGATGGCGTTGGCCCGGTTGTAGATGATGACGCCCAGGGAGGTGGCCCGGCAGACCGCGCTGACGTGTTCCACGAGCCCGTCCTGGTCTGCCTCCGTGAGGTACGGGGGCAGGAGGAGGATGCCTTCTGCGCCGGCAGCCTCGGCAGCCTTCGCATTTTCGATGGCCTGCGCCGTGGAGCCACCGGCGGAGGCAAGGACGGGGATGCGGCTGCCCACCTCGTCGACGGCTGTCCGCACCACGTGCTCCGACTCGGCAGGAGTCAGGGAGAACCCTTCGCCGGTGCCGCCGGCCGCGAACAGGCCCGCCACCGGAAAGCTCGCCTGCCACGCCAGGTGCTTGCGGTAGTTCTCCTCATCTACCTGGAGCTGGGCATCGAACGGGGTCACGGGAAAGGACAGCAGGCCTTCCTTGAGCGTGTCCGCCAGTTCCTGGGGTGTGTACTTTGCCACGGTGTGGGTCCTCCGGGTGTGTGCGCCGCGGGCGGCAGGCTGATGATTCCGTTCCCACAGTAGGAGCGCCCTCGATGCCTGTCTAAGTGCATTTTTATATGCGTTGATACCTTTGCTGCATTACTGACCGGAGGGGCGCCGGTTACTCCATGGCGAACTCAAGGTCCCGAAGGAGGCGCGACAGCGCAGGATTGGTGACCCTCCGGTTCCACAGCGCATGCAGCTCCACCTGTTCGTGGTCGCCACCCTCCAGCGGGAGGAATTCAACGCCGCGGATACCTAGCATGGTGGCCGAGTGGGGCACGAAGGCCAGCCCGCGCTTGGCCGCCACCAGCGACACCATGGTGAGGATCTGGCTCACCGTGTGCACCACGTTGGTGTGGCGGATGGGGAGCATGCGCACCACCAGGTCATAGAAGTAGCGGGCCTGGGTGGCCGAGTGCATGATCAGGGGCTCATCGCTGAAATCGTCCGCGGCAATGCTCCGTTCCAGCTTCGTCAGCGGGTGCCCCTCGGGGACGGCCAGCATCATGGACTCGCGGTAGAGGAGATGCGAGTCAAAGGTCTCCCGGTCGAACGGCGGCCGTGCCAGCCCCAGGTCCAGTTCGCCCGTCAGCAGCCCGGCCAACTGGTCTCCGGTCACCAGTTCCTGCAGCTCGATGTCCACATCGGGGATGATGCCCGCGAGTTCCTCCAGCAGCGGACCCAGGATGCTGAAGCCGCTGGCCGCGGTGAAGCCTATCCGCAGGACGCCGGATTTGCCGGAAGCGATGCGGCGTGCGGTGACAGGTGCCCGCTCCGCGAGTGCCATGAGCCGGCGGGCCTCGTCCAGGAACGTTCGGCCGGCAGATGTCAGCTCCACTCTTCTGTTGTCCCGCTCCAGCAGTTCGGCGCCCACGGCCTTTTCGAGTTTCTGGATTTGCCGGCTCAGTGGCGGCTGCGTCATATTCAGGCGTTCTGCCGCCCTGCCGAAGTGGAGTTCCTCCGCCACGGCGATGAATCCGGCCAGTTGGTCGAAAGTAAACATGATGCCTTCCGGGTATCAAATGATGCAGATATGGGCTTAGACAGGCATCATAACTGCTCCCTACACTCAACACAGCGAGGCGGGGGTGACCCGCTTCACAGATGTACCGGGCGTCCCAGCCCGCACCTGCGCTTGCACCTAGGAGTCCCAATGATGCACTTCCCGTCCCGCCGCGCCGTTCTCGGAACGGCGTCGGCCTTCACCCTGCTGGCACTGACAGCCTGCGGCGGCAACGTTGCCGGCGGAGCCGCAGCCGGCAACCCGTCCAAGTACCCGGCCGGGCCCGTAACAATGACCGTGGGACAGGCCGCCGGCGGCAGCACGGACCTGATCGCCAGGGCGCTTGCAGACGGCGCCGCCAAGACCCTCGGAGCCCCGATGCCCGTGGTGAACAAGCCGGGCGCCAACGGCGCCCTCGCCACCAAGGAAGTTGCCGGCAAGACGGCCGACGGCCAGGAGCTGGTACTCCTCACAGCCTCCCTGGTCACCATCACCCCCCTTGCCGTGAGCAAGGACGAGGCAGTGAACCTCGACGACCTGGACATCATCACTGGACTTTCGCAGGACGACTACGTGCTGGTGGCCAGCCAGGGCTCCGGGTTCAGGAGCTTCAAGGACGTCACCGCCGCCGGCCGGAACGTCACGTTCGGGACCACCGGCGTGGGCACGGGCAGCCAGCTGGCCCAGACCGTCCTGTTCAAGCAGGCCAACGTGCAGGGCACCGATGTGCCGTTCGACAGTGGTAAGCCGGCACTGACCGCCGTCCTGGGCAACCAGGTGGAGCTGGCCACTGTCCAGCTGGGCGAAGCCATGGCACAGATCCAGGCCGGAAAAGTCACCCCTCTGCTGGTCTTCTCCGAAGGGCGCAACAGCTTCCTGCCTGACGTTCCATCCGCCAAGGAAGCCGGCTACGACGTTCCCGTGGCACAGTACCGTGCGGTCGCGGCTCCCAAGGGCACTCCCCAGGAGGTCAAGGACAAGCTCGCCGCGGCATTCAAGGACACGTTCAAGACCGACGCCTACCAGGAGTTCAACAAGAAGAACCTCCTGACGCCCAAGGAGATCTCCGGCGAGGAAGTGGTAACGCAGTGGAAGGACTATGCCGCGAAGTACAAGTCCCTGGTGGAGAAGTACGGCATCAGCCTCAACGGGAACAAGTAACGGCCATGGGGACTACTCCAGCAGTGGCTGCCGGGCGGGGCGGCAGCTCCGCCCTTCCGCCCGGCAGTGACGGCCCGGAAGACCTGCCCGAGGCCCTGACCCCCGAAGAGCTGGCTGCGCAGTGGGAGGAGGAAAAGCCTCCCGCTGCAGGCCCGCTCGCCAACGCGGCCTCATCCCTGGTGGTGCTCGCCGTCGGAACCGCCGCCCTGGCGCTGTCAGTTTCCATGGGCCTTGGCACTCCGGAGAAGCCCGAACCGGGGCTATGGCCCTTCCTGACCAGCTGCGTGATGGTGGCCCTGGCCATCTTCCAGCTGGTGTGGGGCCGGCACAACCGGGACGCGGAGAAGTTCACCCGGATGTCCTTCGCGCCCCTCACTGGCCTGGCCACGCTGGCCGCCATGGTGGCGCTGATGCCGTTGATCGGGTTCGAGATTCCCGCCCTCATCCTGTGCATCATCTGGATGAAGTTCCTGGGCAGCGAGACCTGGCGTTCCACCCTCGTGATCAGTGCCATCGTCGTCGCGTCCTTCTACGGGATCTTCGTGCTGGCGCTGGGCACTTCCATCCCCCACCTCTTCTAGGAGACCACCGTGGATTTCCTCAATCCTGTGATCAACGGTTTTTCCGTCGTCCTGGAACCAATGAACCTTCTCTACTGCCTGATTGGCGTGGTGATCGGCATGCTGATCGGCGTGCTGCCCGGGCTGGGCCCGGCCGCCACCATCGCCATCCTGCTTCCGCTGACCTACAGCGTGGAGCCGGTCACCGCCATCATCATGCTCGCCGGCATCTTCTACGGCGCCCAGTACGGTGGCACCATCACGTCCGTCCTGCTCCGGCTTCCCGGTGAGGCATCCTCCGTGGTCACCGTCTTCGACGGGTACCAGATGGCCAGGCAGGGCAAGGCCGGCACGGCCCTGGGCCTGGCGGCCATTGGGTCCTTCATCGGCGGAACCGCCTCGATTATCGGCCTGACCTTCCTGGCTCCCGTGGTGGCGGGCTTCGCGCTCGACTTCGGACCCGCGGAGTACTCCGCGCTGGCGCTGCTGGGCATCCTGCTGGTGGCAACCATCAGCGGAGGCGCCAAGGCCAAGGCACTCATCGCGGCCGCCGTCGGACTCCTGCTCGCTACCGTCGGCCGCGATATCTTTACCGGCGAAAGCCGCTTCACCTTCGGCAGCCTGCAGCTCGCGGACGGGATCGACTTCGTGCCCATCGCCATGGGCCTCTTCGGACTGGGCGAGATCCTCTACAACCTCGAGGAGCGGCACCGGGCTGCCAAGGCGCCGTCGAAGGTCTCGAATGTCTGGCCCTCCAGGTCCGACCTCAAGCAGGCATCGGGAGCCATTACCCGCGGCTCGGTCCTGGGCTTCTTCCTGGGCATTCTGCCCGGCGGCGGCGCCACCATCGCGTCCATGGCCTCGTATGCCATGGAGAAGAAACGGGCCAAGCAGCCGGAGCGGTTCGGCAAGGGCGCACCGGAAGGCGTGGCCGGCCCGGAAACCGCGAACAACGCGGCGGCAACGTCGTCGTTCATCCCGCTGCTGACCCTTGGCATCCCCGCCAACGCCACCATGGCGCTGATGTTCGGCGCGCTGCTGATCCAGGGTGTGACGCCTGGCCCGCAGCTGGTGGAACAGAACCCGGAGCTCTTCTGGGGCGTGGTCAACTCCATGTACATCGGCAACATCCTGCTGCTGATCATGAGCCTGCCCCTGGTGGGGATCTTCGTCCGCATCCTCCGCGTCCGGGCAGCCATCCTGGCGCCGGTCACCGCCCTGATCACCCTGCTGGGGGCCTACACCATCAACAACAGCATGTTCGACGTGACCCTGGTGGTGTTCTTCGGCGTGGTGGGCTACCTGATGAAGAAGTTCGGCTTCGAGCCCGGTCCGCTGGTTCTGGCCTTCGTCCTCGGCGAGCTGCTGGAAAGCTCACTGCGCCGCTCCCTGCTGGTCTTCGGCGGCGACGCCACCGGCTTCTTCACCCGCCCCATCTCGGCAACACTGCTGGTGGTCTTCGTGCTGGTGGCCGTGCTGCCGGGCCTCCGCAGCATGCTGGCCAAGCGCAAGGGCACGACGGCGGCAGTCGCCTCCGCCACGGACAGCACCAACAACATCAAGGAGAAGGTATGAGCATCATCGTTGGGTTCGTCCCCACGCCTGCCGGCGAGGCAGCCCTCGCCGCCGGGATCGCCGAAGCGCGGCTCCGGCAAAAGGACCTGTACATCGTGAACTCCGCCCGCCAGGGGGCGCTGGTGGACAAGTCCGTGGCCCCGGAGGACGTCCTGGCCCAGGCCGCGAAAAAGGCGGCCGACGCCGGAGTCAATGCCACCGTCATCCAGCCGCCGTACGAGCACGACCTGGCGGACGAGTTCCTGGACGTGGCCAGGGAAGTTGATGCTTCGCTGATCGTGATCGGCCTCCGCCACCGCACCCAGGTGGGCAAGTTCATCCTCGGCAGCCACGCCCAGCAGATCCTGATGCAGGCGGACCGGCCGGTGCTGGCCGTGAAGGCAGGGGTGCGTTCTTAATGGGTCGGGGCTTCACGCCAGCGCGGCGTCGCTGACCAGGGCACTAAGGATGGGCAGCTGGCCCTTCACGAGCTTGAGCCGCGCCTCCTGCTCGGGGAACCAGCGGGCGTCGTCGATTTCGGGGTAATGCTGGATCCTGCCGGACCCCTTGGGCCATTCCAGCGGAAACGTGTTGCTGCTGATCACGGCCGGGGCGAAGTCGGCCTGGGCTGCGAAGACCGTGATGAGCTTTCCGGACGGTTGCCGGAAATCGCCCAGAAGCCGGTACTCGGCGTCCGGGGCCGCGGTGCCCATTTCCTCGGCGAACTCGCGCAGCGCGGCAGCGCGTGGGTCTTCGCCCTCGCTGTATTCGCCTTTCGGAATCGACCAGGCATGCGCGTCCTTGCGGGCCCAGAACGGGCCGCCCATGTGGGCGATCCACACCTGCAGGCCCTCCCGGGCGCCGGCGGGCATGGCCGGGTCCTGCCGGTACAGCAGGATGCCGGCGCTTCGAATGGGCATTGATCCTCCAAGAAAGCCGCTGGGAACAGGAAAGGAAGTTGCCGTCCGCCGTTAACGTGGAGTTCACGGCCCTGCTTTAGGTTATTCCTTCAGGCACTCTGCCAGGCACTCTGGTCGAAAGGGACGGGACCACTCATGGCCAACATTGCCGAGGTTTTGGGGCGGCTTACGCCCGAAGAAGTCGATGAACTCCGCAGCCTTGGGCCGCAGGGCCACCTGCCGCGGCATCTGGTGGATGCCCTGGACCGTGCCGCCGGGGGAGCCGGATCGGGCCGCGGCTATTACGTGGTGAACGGCAACGTGAGCGCCACCGGCGGCCCCCTCCTCGTGCTGCGCAGCGACGTTTCCAGCTGGCTGGCCGGCACGGGTTCCTGACCCACGTCGCCTGCCGACGGCGCGGTTCCTCCTGAGGGGCAGAACGGGAGCTCCCTGCGATGGCGGGTCAGGATTCCGGCAGGATGAATGTTGCCCTGGTACCCCGGCCGGGTTCACTCTCCAGGCTGATTGATCCGCCGTGGCCCTCAACAATGGTCTTGCTCACCGGCAGGCCCAGGCCGGCGCCGGGAATGGCGGTTTCACGCGACCGGGCCGAACGGAAGAACTTGCTGAAGGCCTGCTCCTGCTCCTCCCCGGTCATCCCCAAGCCGGTGTCCGTGATGGAGCAGGCCAGGCCCTCCCGGGTCCGGAAGGCCCGGGCGGTTATCAGGCCGCCGTTGGGGGAGTACTTGATGGCGTTCGAAAGCAGGTTCCGGATCACCTGGCCGATCCGTGCCGGATCCATCCTGGCATGAAGCGGCTGCTCCACATCGAGCACCAGCTGCAGTCCGTTGCCGGCAGCCGTGGGCGAAGCTGCGTCCACCTCCCGGGCCACCAGCCGGGCAAGGTCCGCCTGCTCCAGCGCGAGGTCCACGCGTTCCGAGGCGACCGCAATGAGGTCGTTGACGAGTCCCAGCAGGTGTTCGGCATTCCGGCGCACCACCAGGAGCTCGTCGCGGATGTCCTCATGCCCGGGTTCGTCCAGGACCAGTTCCAGGTAGCCGAGGATGGATGTCAGGGGGGTCCGCAGCTCGTGCGAAACCGTGGCAACGAAGTTGTCCTTGGCCGCCAGCGCACCGATCAGGCTGGTGACGTCCACAAACGTGATGACGGCGCCGCCTTCCTGCCCGCCCGCCGGAGGAAACCCGTGCGAGCTCACGGAATAGGCGCGCTGCCGGTCCGCCGGGCCGGCCCAGTACAGCTCGTCAATGAAGGCTTCTCCCGCTGCGGCGCGGGCAGCGGGAAGCAGGTTTGCCGGCACTGGAGTGGAGCGGTCGGCGGACATCAGGGGTGCCTGGCCCCCTGCCGGGCTGATGACGCCGGCAAGGGCAGGGTCCGCGTGCATTGCCCTGTTTGCCAGCACCGTGTTCCCTTTGGCGTCCACCACCCAAACGCCCAAGCCAACCGCCCTGAGCACTGCGTCGAGCAGGGCCTGCCGGCGGACGCTTTCACCGAGTGTTCGGCCCAGGTGCAGTTCGTTTTCCATGAGCTTGATCCGCTGGCGCCGGATGGTTGTGGCCATCACATGCGCGGTCACCGCTATGACTGACAGGACCAGGGGAAGGATCAGGGTCCTGATCATCGATCCCCCCAGCACCGGGGAGCCCTGGACAACAGACGGAACCACGGTACTGAGGACTGCCCCGGCCATGGCCAGGACAGGCATGTACGGCCGGTCGTGGACGGAGAGCCAGATGACGGGGAACACCAGCATGATGCTGAGGACGTTGAAGGGCGGGCCTCCCGCCTCACGGGTGAACCCGATGGCCAGGCAGTCGAGCAGCGGGATGACGGCGAACGCACCTGCAGGGAGCCGGCCCCAGGGTGTTGCAAAGCACGCCGCGGCAATTGCCAGATGGAAGAGCAGCGCCGCCACGAACAGGTTGTCGTCGAACGTCTTCGGGCTGAAGATTGCCGTGGCGATCACCACGAGTGCAACCGTGGCCGTGACCGGCAGCTGGCTTGCGGCCACGCGCTTCCGGATGCTCAGGCCTTCGAGCAGTCCGTCAATCCGGTCCGACACAACCGGCTGCACAGGCGCCATGCGTACGCGGCCCGCACGGTCGGCGGTGCCCTGCTGTTCCTTGATTGCCATGTTTCCCCCAGCGCAGAAACCAAAAGCCTCCGTCTGCAAGAAGGTTTTGCACCAACAGTACCCGCCGAAAGCCCTGCAGAAACCAGGGCAGGGCGTTCCGTGGGCGCCGGCAATCTCCTGCCGCTACCCGATCAGGAGGCTGAGCGCTTCCGTGAGGTGTTCCACTTCCCGGACCGAAAACCCTGCAGGCACAGGGCCCGGGCCGGTGTGGCTGGCCGGAACCACGGCGTGGGTGAATCCCAGCCGGTGTGCCTCCTGGATGCGCTGGTTGATGCCCGGTACTGGCCGGACTTCACCTGCCAGCCCCACCTCGCCGAAGGCGATCAGCCGGACAGGCAGGGGCTTGCGGGCCTTGGCCGACGCCACGGCGAGGGCCACCGCAAGGTCCGTTGCCGGTTCGCTGAGCTTCACCCCGCCCACGGTGGCAACGTACGAATCGTCCTTGTGCAGCTGGGTCCCTGCGCGCTGCTGCAGCACGGCCAGGAGCATGGAAACCCGGGAACTGTCCAGCCCGCTGGTGGCCCGCCGCGGCTGAGAGTTGGGGCTTTCCGCCAGCAGCGACTGCACCTCCGCCAGCAGGGGGCGGCGCCCCTCCATGGTGACGGTGATGCAGGTCCCGGAAACCGGATCCTTGGTGCGGCTGACGAACAGCCCGCTGGGATCGGCCAGGCCGTCGATGCCGTTTTCATTCAGGTCGAAGCAGCCCACGTCATCCGTGGGCCCGTACCGGTTCTTCACGGCACGGAGCAGCCGCAGCCGGGAGTGCCGCTCACCTTCGAACTGGCACACCACATCCACCAGGTGTTCCAGCAGCCGCGGTCCGGCAATGGAACCGTCCTTCGTGACGTGGCCCACCAGCAGGGTTGTCATGTTCCGCCGCTTGGCTGCGGCAATGATGGAAGCCGCCACTTCCCGGACCTGGGACACGCCACCGGCACTGCCGTCCACGTCCGCGCTGCTGAGCGTCTGCACCGAGTCCACGATCAGCAGCCGAGGTTCGATCTTCTCCACCTGCCCCAGCGCCTGCCCAAGGTCCGTCTCCGCTGACAGGTAGAGGGATTCGGCGACGGCGTCGATCCGCTCCGCCCGCAGCTTCACCTGGGCGGCCGACTCTTCGCCGGTGACATACAGGACGTCCTGGGCTGTCCGCGCGAACTTGGCGGCAACGTCCAGCAGCAGGGTGGACTTGCCGACCCCGGGCTCACCCGCCAGCAGGATGACGGCGCCGGGAACCAGTCCGCCGCCCAGCACCCTGTCCAGTTCATCCACCCCTGTTGGCAGGAACGCCGCGGTGGTGGCGTCCACGTCCGCGATCCGCCGCGCCGGCTCCACGACTGTTGTGGCCGCGGTGGTCCGCGCCACCGCCGTGCCTGTTTCCTCAACCGTGCCCCACGCCTGGCACTCGCCGCAGCGGCCCACCCACTTCACGGTGGTCCAGCCGCATTCGGCGCATTTGTATGCGGGCGCCTTGGAGGCCCGGGAAGTCTTTGTTGCCATGCGTCCAACCCTAGTGGCGGGCACCGACATCGGGCCCACCCCGCGCTGGGCCCGGCCCATCCCGCCTACAGTGCGGGCAGCACGTCCCTGGCCTCGTCCGCGTCCATGCCCGTGGCCTCCAGCAGATCCACCATCAGTGGCCGGAACAGCATCACCACCGTTTCGCCCTCCAGCCGCTGCACCTCCAGGAGTTTGGGGTGCAGGCGAAGGGCGATTTCGCTCAGGTCGCGCCGGGCCGTACGCAGATGGGCGCGGCGGACGCCGTCGTGCGATTCCGCAAGGCCCAGCGAAAGCTCATCAATCGCGGCAGCGGTCTCCTGCAGCACCTCCGCGATGCTGTCCGTGGCCTCGTCCGAGAGGGCGGCGTGGTTGATGGCGCTGGTGAGCCGCCGCGCAAAGACTCGGCTGTTGCGCAGGGCCAGGTCGATGAAGTCCAGCGACTGCTTGAGCCGGTCCAGTTCATCCCGGTGCCGGCGGTAGGCGGGCGCCAGCGTGGCAACTTCCCCGGAGGCCCGCAGCGACTGCCGCATGGCATCGACCAGGGGCTGGCAGTTCCTGCCGCGGATCAGCGCATGCCACGCTTGGGTAGAGTCGCTGTTGGCCAGCGCGGAGGCGCATTCCCGCAGCACTTCCGCCAGTTCGTGCAGCAGTTTCTGGACGTCGCGGCGTGGTTCCCGCCGTGGGTCCTTGGGCATGAGGATGGTCACCAGCAGGGCGCACAGGCCGCCCACCACCGCATCGATGCTCCGGGTGAACGGTCCGCCCGACGGCGCCGGAAGCAGCACCACCAGCAGCGACTGCAGGGCCAGTTGGGTGGTGAAGATGTTCCCGCTGTCCAGGAACCGCGCCAGCAGGATGGAGAAGAGAAGAACGACGGCGGCCACCCAGATTTCCCCGCCCAGCCAGTGCAGGAGCAGGTCGCCAACGGCGATCCCGATGGTGCAGCCCAGGCCCACTTCCATCACGCGCCGCAGCCGCGGTTCCCGCGAAAACCCGAGCGCGATCAGCGAGGAGGTGGCGGCAAACAGCGGGCCGGAGTGGCCCAGGACGTATTCCGCGAAGGCGTAGGCGCCCACCGCGCAGACGGTCATCTGGATGGCAGGGACGAACGAGTTGCGGCTCCGGATCAGGCCGGTCCGGACGCGGCTGCGCAGGAACCGTTGGGTTGCCGAGAGTCCTGCTTCGATTGCCATGGGTTCAAGTCTATTCAGTGGCGGTGGAGCACCCGGGCAGGCCACTACGGCCGGACCTGTGATCCGCGCAATGGTGACCCGGCATTTGTCAGCCAATATCCCGCCGTCGTTAATCCTCCGTTCACTTTGGACAGCCCATCCCGTTACCTGCAGCCCATAACTTACTGAAAGGTACACACCGTACGCATCGCGCAGCAGGGTTCTCCGGCCCTGTCCCGCACCTGAATAACCCTGGAAGGGGTACATCTAAGTGAAGGCACTCCGCTTCGGCCGCCACGCGGCTATCGCTGTCATCGCAGCCGGCGCACTCGCGCTCAGCGCCTGCGGTTCAGACAATGCCACGGGCACCGCTCCTGCCGGCAGCCAGTCCGCCGGCGGCACCAAGGTCACCGGCACGCTGACCGGCATCGGCTCCTCCGCCCAGGGCGCCGCCATGGACGCCTGGAAGACCAACTTTGCCTCCGCCAACTCCGGCGCCACCGTGCAGTACTCCCCGGACGGCTCCGGAGCAGGCCGCAAAGCCATCCTGGACGGCTCGGCCCAGTTCGCCGGCTCCGACGCGTACCTGAAGGATGACGAATACGCCTCCTCCAAGTCCGTCTGCGGCCCCGACGGCGCCATCAACGTCCCGGTCTACATCTCCCCGATCGCTGTGGCCTTCAACGTTCCCGGCGTCACGGACCTGAAGCTTGACGCCACCACCGTGGCCAAGATCTTCCGCGGCCAGATCACCAAGTGGAACGACCCCGCCATCGCCGCCCTGAACGCCGGTGTCTCCCTGCCCGACCTCAAGGTCACCCCGGTGAACCGCTCCGACGACTCGGGCACCACCCAGAACTTCACCGACTACCTCGCCGCCGCTGCCTCCGACGTCTGGACCGACAAGGCCGCCGGTGTCTGGCCTGCCAGCCTGCAGGGTGAGAACGCCAAGGGAACCTCCGGCGTGGTCAAGACCGTGACGGACACCCCCGGTGCCGTGACCTACGCCGACGACTCCGCCGTGAGCGGCAAGCTGGGCGTGGCCCAGATCAAGGTGGGCGAGTCCTTCACCAAGATCTCCGCCGATGCTGCCGCCAAGGCAGTGGACGCCGGCAAGCCGGTTGAAGGCCGCGCCGCCAACGACCTGTCCATCAAGCTGGACCGCAAGACCACCATCGAAGGCGCCTACCCGATCGTCCTGGTGTCCTTCCACGTCCTGTGCACCACGTACGACAAGCAGGAGACCGTGGACCTGGTCAAGGCCTTCGAGCACTACGTAGTTTCCGCTGAAGGCCAGAAGGCCGCAGCAGACTCGGCCAAGTCCGCTCCGCTGTCCTCGGACCTCGCAGCCAAGGCTGTCAAGGCGATCGACTCGATCAAGGCCAAGTCCTAGCCTTCGCTGCGAAACCGGGTTCCCCGCCTGCCGGAAGGCAGTGCGGGGAACTTGGCTTTGCACCCTGCATTCCCAATCCAGCAACGACTCGAAGGGCCGTCGAATGACCGCCACCCCCCTGACAAGTACCCAAGGCGCCGGACGCGCCGGGGATAAAGTCTTTTCCGGCGCCACGCTGGCAGCCGGGTGCCTGATCCTTGCCGTCCTCTTCGGCGTCGCACTGTTCCTGGTTGTCCAGGCAGTTCCCGCCCTGACCGCGCCCGCCGACAAGATCCAGGGCGGCCAGGGCTTTTTCGCCTACATCTGGCCCATCGTGATCGGCACTCTCATCGCGGCCGTCATCGCACTGGTCATCGCCACCCCCATCGCCATTGGCGTGGCGCTGTTCATCTCACACTTCGCACCGCGCCGCCTTGCCTCCGGACTGGGCTATGTGGTTGACCTGCTCGCCGCCATTCCGTCCGTGGTCTACGGTGCCTGGGGTGCAGCGTTCCTGGCAAAGGAAATCTCTCCGGCGTACGTCTGGCTGGCGGCCAACATGGGCTGGCTTCCCATCTTCCAGGGTCCGGCCTCCACCACCGGCAAGACAATCCTCACCGCAGGCATCGTCCTGGCGGTTATGGTCCTGCCGATCATCACCTCGCTGTCGCGCGAGATTTTCCTGCAGACCCCCAAGCTGCATGAAGAAGCCGCGTTGGCCCTGGGCGCTACCCGCTGGGAAATGATCAAGATGGCAGTGCTGCCCTTCGGCAGGCCGGGCATCATCAGCGCCGTCATGCTGGGCCTGGGCCGCGCGCTGGGCGAAACCATGGCCGTTGCCCTGGTCCTGTCCTCCGGCGCATTGACGGCCAGCCTGATCCAGTCCGGCAACCAAACCATCGCTGCCGAGATCGCCCTGAACTTCCCGGAAGCCAGCGGCATCAGGGTCAGCACGCTGATCGCCGCCGGCCTGGTCCTGTTCGTCATCACCCTGGCCGTGAACATGATCGCCCGCTGGGTCATCACCCGGCACAAAGAATTCTCGGGAGCCAACTAAATGACCTCCACGCTTACGCCCGTCCGCAGCAAGCGGTCGGCGCTCACCAAGGGCCAACTGCCCAAGTATGCCCCCTACGCCGTCCTGGCTGCGGCCCTGATTGTTGGCGCCGCCATCCTGGCCCTGGTCGGCTTCAATGCGTTCGGCTGGGGACTGGTCTCCGCGATCCTGTTCGCCATCGGCCTGGTGTCCTGGAGCGCAGTGGTGGAAGGGTCCCGCAAGGCCAAGGACAAGCTGGCCACCTGCCTGGTGGTGGGCTCGTTCCTGGTGGCCCTCCTGCCCCTGGTTTCGGTGATCTGGACGGTGCTGGTGAACGGCATCCCGGGTCTTATGGACCCCGGGTTCCTCACCACCTCCATGAACGGCGTCACGGGCGCCTATGACAACAAGGCCGTGGAAAGCGGCGGCCCGGTGATGGGCGGCATCTACCACGCCCTCCTGGGCACGGTGCAGATCACCTTGCTTGCCACCATGATTTCCGTTCCGGTGGGGCTGCTCACCGCCATCTACCTGGTGGAGTACGGCCACGACGGCCGCCTGGCCAGGGCCATCACGTTCTTCGTGGACGTCATGACCGGCATCCCCTCCATCGTGGCGGGCCTGTTCGCTGCCGCGTTCTTCTTCGTGGTGGTGGGCCCGGGCACCAAGACCGGTGCGGTGGCCGCCGTCGCGCTGTCGGTACTGATGATCCCGGTGGTGGTCCGCTCCAGCGAGGAAATGCTCAAGATCGTCCCCAACGAACTCCGCGAGGCCGCCTACGCCCTGGGCGTGCGCAAGTGGCGCACCATCCTCAAGGTGGTTATTCCGACGGCGATTTCAGGCATCGCGTCCGGCGTCACCCTGGCGATTGCCCGGGTCATCGGCGAGACGGCGCCCATCCTGGTCACCGCCGGTTTTGCCACCAGCATCAACTCGAACGTCTTTGGCGGCTGGATGGCTTCGCTGCCCACGTTCATCTACACCCAGATCCTCAACCCCACCTCGCCCTCCAACCCGGACCCGTCCTCGCAGCGGGCCTGGGGCGCGGCGCTGGTGCTGATCATCCTGGTGATGGTCCTGAACCTGGTGGCCCGCCTGATCGCCAGGATCTTCGCCCCCAAAGCCGGCCGTTAACCAGGCCCTCCCTTCCGCCATACCGCGGCGGATCCTAGACTTCAATCCATACCCAGTAAGTGAAGGAACTCCATGTCTAAGCGCATCGACGTCAAGGACCTGAACGTGTACTACGGCGATTTCCTTGCCGTGGAGGACGTCAGCATCAACATCGAGGCCAAGTCCGTCACCGCGTTCATTGGCCCCTCCGGCTGCGGAAAGTCCACCTTCCTCCGCACCCTGAACCGCATGCACGAGGTCATCCCCGGCGCGCGCGTCGAGGGTGAGGTCCTGCTGGACGGCGACAACCTCTACGGCCCCGGCGTGGACCCCGTCACCGTGCGCTCCCAGATCGGCATGGTCTTCCAGCGCCCCAACCCGTTCCCCACCATGTCCATCCGCGACAATGTGCTGGCCGGCGTCAAGCTGAACAACAAGAAGATCTCCAAGGGTGAGGCCGACGTCCTGGTGGAGCGCTCGCTCAAGGGCGCCAACCTCTGGAACGAGGTCAAGGACCGGCTGGAGAAGCCCGGTTCCGGCCTTTCGGGCGGCCAGCAGCAGCGGCTCTGCATTGCCCGCGCCATCGCCGTGGAGCCGCAGGTGATCCTCATGGACGAGCCGTGCTCCGCCCTGGACCCCATTTCCACGCTGGCCATTGAGGACCTCATCAATGAGCTCAAGGACCAGTACACGGTGGTGATCGTTACCCACAACATGCAGCAGGCCGCGCGGGTTTCCGACCGGACGGCGTTCTTCAACATCGCGGGCACCGGCAAGCCGGGCAAGCTGATCGAATACGGCGACACCCACACGATCTTCAGCAACCCCGTCCAGAAGGCTACTGAGGACTACGTGTCCGGCCGCTTCGGATAGGGCACTCCAGCGTTGGCGATCTACTGGCCGGTTTAGTACGCTCATCTAGATACTTTTGAATCTAGTAGTAAGTCAGCTAAAGGAGTTTCGCCATGACGCAGACGGCCAGCAACGCCCTGGGCCCACAGCTTACGGTGTCCGTCCCCGGGCCGGGCGCACCGGCCCGGGATGCCGTGCTGCCCGTGGAGGGCTTTGCCGCAGCCGCCGGCCTGGCAGGACCCCTTGCCGCCGGCCCCCTGGCCCCTGAGCTTCAACCACACCTCGGGCTGGCTGCGGCCGGCCTTGAGGAAGAGGGCGATGTCCTGTCGGAGGTGTGGCGCACCAGCTCCCACCTCGAAAGCATGCAGTGGGAACTGGACAACGCCCTGCAGTCCCTGCACCAGGCGGTCCGCAACGCCTCCGCGGCCGGAGTGGCACACCACGAACTCTGCACCGCGGCGAACCTGACCGCCGAGGAGCTCGCGGCCGTCCTGATGGCCGAAACCGATGGCCCGGCCGCCATCCAGCTCTGACCGGCGCCCGCCCGGGCCGGGCGGGCTTATTCCGGAACTTCCAGCTGGAATCCGCAATGGCAGCGCAGGACCCGGGTGGGCAGGGACACCGCGTTGAGGCCACTGCCCGTGTTGCTGCTGCGATAGCAGAGCCGCTCAACCTCGTGTTCCGCTTCCTCCATGGGGTAGCCGCAGTGGATGTACTCGTCCCCGAAGAGGATCACTTTCGCCATCCAGCGGACCTGGTTCAGGGCGGCCGCCACGTCGGCAGCGAAGGCACTGTGTTCCTGGAACAGGTTGCAGTCGTTGCAGGTGTAGGAAACCGTGACAAGGTCCCCGCCGGCGGCGCCGATGGACGTGATGGCATGAATGGTCAGCTGGTGCCCGGTTCCGCAGGCCTCGCACTGAAGTTGCCGTGGCTGTGGCAGGGGGCGCCGGAAATACGGGGAAGACATGACGCCTGCTCTTTTCCGCTTTGTGCATCCAAGCCGCCGTGTTGCTGCAGCGGTTGCCCGTCCGCGGCCCTGCACGCGGCCCGGACGCCGGTCCCCGCACCTTTGGCCCGGGGCGCTTTTTTCGAATCTACGTCACGGGGGTGCCCCTGTACAGGGGAGCTCCACCCTCCGCTGCCAGGGCCCACCGGGGGTGGATTCGACAGGGGTGGGCTAGGCAGAAACGGGGGACAGGGCCAGGGCCAGCACGAAGGCCAGGGCGCAGGTGGCCAGGGGCGTCAGGGCCCAGAGCCACAGGATCCTGATCACCAGCTTCCGGTTCGTTACCGAAAAATTCTGGTTCTCCCCGGCGCCCAGGGCCCCGGCGGTGACGGTATGGGTGGTGGAGAGCGGCCAGTGGAGCCCGATTGCGCCCACAAAGAGCATCAGTGCGCTGAAGGTCTGGGCCACCGATCCGCGCAGGGGGTCGATCCTGGTGAGTTTGTAGCCGATGGTGTGCGAGATCCGCCAACCTCCGAAGAGCGTCCCGGCGGTCATCATTACCGCGGAGAGTCCTGCCACCCACACGGGGATCCCGCCGTCGGAATAGCCTGCCGCCAGGAGGGCCAGCAGCAGTACCGCGCTGACGCGCTGGCCGTCCTGCAGGCCGTGGCCAAAGGCCACCGCGCCGGCGGCAACGGCCTGGCCCCTGCGAAAGCGTTGGTTCACCACATTGGGCTGCGTGTACCGGGCCACCCACGTGGCCGGATACACCAGCAGGAAGGAACCGCTGTAGGCCACAAGCGGGGACAGCACCAGGGGCAGCACCACTTGGAACAGCAGCGACTGGTCCACCCCGGCAACCCCCGGGCCGCCGATGGCAAGGCTGGCAAGGCCTGCGCCGGCAAGACCACCAACAAGGGCGTGGGTGGAGGACGCGGGGATGCCCCGCCGCCACATCAGCAGCCCCCAGGCGCAGGCGCTGGCCAGGCCGGCCACCAGGATGGTGAGCCCGTCGGCCCCGGCGGGAAGATGGATCCAGGTCTGGCTGGCGGCGACGGCAAGCAGGGCGCTCACCAGGGCGCCGACAAAGTTGAAGAACGCGGCAAGGAGCACGCCCACGCTGGGGGTGAGGGCCCGGTTCCGGACGGCAAGGGCCACTGAGGTGGACGCATCGCGGAAGCCGTTGAGGAAGGCAAACGCCGCCGCCAGCAGGACCACCGCCGCGAAGATGACTGCCGCCACCTCAGGATTCCTTGACGATGATGCTGCCTACCTGGGTGGCCACCCGCCGCATGTCCTTGGTGACCTCCACCAGCTGGTTGGCGATGTCCCGGTTGCGCGAGTACTGCGCCCATTTCATGTCCGCGATCATGTCCGCCACCCAAACCCGGTGGGTCCGCTCGGCACGCTTGGCCAGGCGCAGGATCTCGATCCAGTAGTCCTCAAGGTCATCCAGGTTGTTGAGCCTGCACATGGCGTCGACCGTCAGCTCGGCCTGCCGGCTGATGATCTCCAGCTGGTCCGCGGCGCGCTTGGGCAGGCGGTCCAGCTTGTACAGCGCCACCAGTTCCGCGGCGGCATCCATTTTCTCCATGGCCTCGTTGAGGTACCGGGAGAGGGCGTACATGTCCTCGCGGGGGAGCGGGTTCACGAAGCTGGTGCGCATGTGGGTCAGCAGGGCGAAATGCAGTTCGGCGGACTTGGCCTCGAGGTTGTGCATGTCCTCCACGAGGTTGCCGTGCTCGTCCGCGGGTACGCCAAGGATTTCGGCCAGGGTGGCGGTGGCCAGCACGATCTGTTGTGCCATCTGCGAGAGCAGGTTCAGCCCTGCGGGCTCCTGGGGGAAAAGGCGCAGCTTCACGTGTTTACCGGTCTCCGGGGACTTATCAAGGCGGGGGTCGCTGCCGTGTGACTTGACTCCGGCGCGCAACTGTCGCCTACTCTACCGGCCCGAAAGAGCACCTCTGAATTGTCCACCCTGAAGAGGGCAGAAAAATGGTGCCGAACCGGATACGCCTCTCGGCGGTAGGCCGCTCTAGGCGGCTAATTGTTGAAGCCCGGGGGTTTCGCGGCTCGGCACCGGTTTCAGTCTTCTACTTCACCCGGCCCAAGTCAATCTTGACAGCGGCGCCCTTGTTCGTCCCGAAAATAAGGGCCAGAGGGTGCCGGGCAGGCTCAAGCAACCAGCCCTGTACGGCCGGTTACCGGGTCCCGGCGGCCACTCAGTCCAGTTCGCCCAGGCGCCACGCGTTGGCGGCGTGCTCCAGGTCCTCGGCGGTCTTGACCAACTGGTGGGAGTTGCGGGTCAGCTTGCTGGCGTGTGCCTCGTTGGCGTGTTCGGCGCCGTCGGCAAGGGTGGCCTGGCCCAGCGCCACCACCCGGCAGAAGGCGGCGGACCGTTCCAGCGCGACGTCGAAATCGCCGTCGAACGCGCCGGAGAGGATTGCGTCGGCCATGGTGCGCATTTCCTCCGCGCCGGGTGGTTCAGCCGCGCCGGCCACCACGTTGGAGACCTGCGCGGTGTCCCGGCCCGCGCGGAAATACACGGAGATGCGTTCCGGATCCTGGACCGTGGCAGCGCGCAGCGCGTAAAGCCGCCATAGGGCGCCGGGAAGGGAGCGGGCCGGGCTCTCGGCCCACATCTCGGCGATGGCCTCCAGGCCCTGTTCGTCGGCAAGCTTCACGAGGCGTTCGGTGACCACCGGATCATCGCTGTCCCGGCCGTGGCGGACCAGGGCCTGCGCGGCGAGGTGGGCGGCCTCCGAGACGCGGGCGGGATCGGCCCCGCCGGCGAAGGGCTCGAAATCCATCGGGGCGAAAGGCTTGGGCTTGTGGTGCCGGTTGCTGCCGCCGTAAGGACTGGTTCCTGCTTGCTCGCTCATGCCCCCACGCTACTCCTGTGCCGCGGCGGAAATCGAGCGTCTGCGGCGCCCGGCTTCACCTGCGGGAAGAGGCGTCAAAAGGAGGATGAAAGCGTCCGACGACGGCGCCTCGGCCATGTGCGAAGCCGCCGGAACCATGGGTTAGAGTATTAACGTCCAGAAATGGATTGGGCCGGATGGGCAGACACAGCGTGTTTGGCTGGCCGGCAGGGGCCTTTAGCTCAGTTGGTAGAGCATCGGACTTTTAATCCGTGGGTCGTGGGTTCGAGCCCCACAGGGCCCACCATTTAGGCAGGTCAGAGGCATCCAGCCTCTGGCCTGCCGGTGGTTTCAGGGCCGTGGCCAACTATTGCGCGGGCGTCCGCGGGCCCGGCCTGCAAGCGTTTGGGTGCCTCACGGCCGGGATGGCGATGCCGGGGGAATCTGGCTGACCAGCCCCAGGGTGTTTCCCTCGCTGTCCCGGATGAATGCCATCCACTCCTCCGTGCCGGCGGGCCCCAGCAGGCCGTCGTCGTGGCTGAAGATCACCCGCGGTTCGGCCACTATTTCCACTCCCCGGCCCTTGAGTTGCTCCACAGTGCGCTTCACATCGGGAACGCCAAGATAGAGAAGCGAACTCGGCGCGCCCTGCTCCAGCAACAGCCGTACGCCGTCAAGGTCGAAGAACAGCAGCCCGGGCGGATCGAACACGGCCGTGTATCTTGCCGAAAGCAAGGCGCTGTAAAACTCCGCTGCCCGCTGCAGATCACTGGCGTGTTGAGCGACCTGAACCAAGCGCATGACCCCCGCCTTTTCCCAACCGTTCGATGCGTCCATCCTGCTCGTGTAGCACGTGTGCGGGCAAGGGATCCCACACCGCCGGGCCCTGACCGGTCCCATCCATTGCTCCGGCCCTTGGTAACCCCCGCCTCAGGCATGCACGATGGTCCCGTTGCGCGGCAGTCCGCCGGGGAACGAGAGGGGAACGCCGGAAGCCCGGGCTGGATCGGCGGAATCCATGGCCTGCACATGCAGATGCGGTTCCGTGCTGTTGCCGGAGTTGCCGCAGCGGCCCACCATCTCTCCGCACTCAACCGGCTTGCCGGGCCGGACGCAGACGCTCCCGCGCTGCAGATGGCACAGGGCGATGAACACCGCGCCGCTCCCGATGATCACGTGGTTGCCTGCAAGGCCCGGCCATCCCTCCCGCGCCCGCCTGGCCTGCGAAGCGGCGTAACGAATGGATGGAAAGCCGCGGAAGGCGGCATGGTCCGGCTCCCCGTCATGGGCGGCGAGGACAATACCGGAGGCCGGGGCTGTCACAGCCCTGCCAAACCCCACGAACTGCTCCGGCGGCTCGGGCCGGAACAGCGACGCCAGGGTGACCGGCGCAGACCGCCCGTTCCGGTCCAGCGGGGTGAAGTCGATGGCGTGGCTCGTGGCGAAAAGCCGCGTCCCGTGGCTGGGGATCCGGTTGGCGGGAGAATTCTGCACCAGCCAGGGGCCGGTGAACGGATACTCCAGGTCCGCAGGGGTCGCCGCAGTCATGGTTTGGCGGGGCTTGATGGGTCAGCTGGCGGGATCGTACTGGAAGGCGCGCACTTCCTGTGCGCAGCGGCAGGCCGCGGCGATCTTCGCGGCCCAGTGCAGTGCGGCTTCGTAGCCGGGCAGCTCCAGCACCGTGTAGCCGCCTTCGATCTGCGCCGTCTGGGGGTAGGTGCCTTCGCTCACCGTACCGTCGCCGTCGACCATCACGGGCGGAACGCGCTCGTCGATGCCGCCGCCGAACACCCAGACGCCGGCGTCCTTCGCCTCCTGGACCACGGCATGCGCGGCGTCCGCTACGGCCTGCAGGCCACCATCCGGGAGGTCCATGGCGCCGCTGGGAAACGAGATCAGGTATTTGGTCATTCTCACGGCTCCTTCGTTGGCAAGTCGATCAGCTTCATCCTTCCCATCGCTCCGCTGCCGCGCAAGGATTCAGGCGCGCTGTGCCGGCGCCCGGGGACGCCGCCGCGGGGGCTGCAACAGGCACAATAGGCTCATGGCAAATACCAGCAAGGGCCGGATGCCGCGCCTGGAAGACGTGGCCAAGGTGGCGGGGGTCTCCCACCAGACCGTCTCCCGGGTGGTGAACAACCATCCCAACGTCAGCAAGGCGACCCGGGAAAAGGTGGAGGCCGCCATTGCCGAACTGGGGTACCGGCGCAACACCGCGGCCCGGAGCCTGGTCACCCGGCGCTCGCAGACCATTGGCGTGCTGGCAAGCGAGCTTTCGCAGTACGGCCCGGCCAACACCCTGCTGGGGGTTGAACATGCCGCCCGCAACGCCGGTTACTTTGTCAGTATCGCGGCCCTGCGGGAAATCAGCCGGGATGCCATCTCCAACGCCGTGGGCCACTTCATGGACCAGGCCGTGGACGGGATCGCCGTGCTGGTGCCGCACTCGGACACCCTCGCAGTGCTGGAGCAGATGAATCTTCCCGTGCCCGTGGTGGCAGTGGGCTCGGCCGGCAGCGCTTCCGTCAGCGGTGCGATGGTGGACCAGCGTGCAGGCGCCAGGCTCGCCGTCGAACATCTCATCAGTGAGGGGCACCGGCAGATCGGGCACATCGCCGGCCCGCCTGACTGGACGGACGGCGCTGAGCGCGCTGAGGGGTGGCGTGCTGCCCTCCGGGATGCCGGCCTGGATGATTCCCTGCTGGTTGAGGGGGACTGGAGCGCGGGCAGCGGTTACGCGATCGGCCGCAAGCTGGCCTCCGGGCTCAGGGCCACGGCCATCTTCGTTGGAAACGACCAGATGGCCCTGGGCCTGCTGCGCGCGTTCACCGAGGCGGGGGTCAGGGTGCCCGACGACGTCTCCGTGGTGGGCTTCGACGACCAGCCGGAGGCGGGGTACTTCACGCCGCCGCTGACCACCGTCCGCCAGGACTTCGAGGAGCTGGGACGCCGCTGCATGGACATCATGCTGAAGGAAATCGAGTCGGGTGCCGCGGTGAGTTCCACTGTGGTCCCGCCGGAGCTGGTCCTGCGTGCCAGCACCGCCGCTCCAGCGCGCGCCTAGGCGGGCGGCACCAAGCGCCAAAAAAAACTCCATGATTCTGCATCCAAATCCGGGGCTGCGCCGGTAGTAGGAGTGTCAGCAAAAAACGCCCGTCAGCCGGGCCGTTCAAGGAGATGGACATGCGCAACAAAATCTTCACCGCAGGTGCCGGTGCAGCAGCCATTGCAGCCGCAATCGCTCTGGCCGGTCCCGCCCACGCAGCAGACGGGGATGCCCAGCTGTCCGTGCTGCATGGCGTTCCCGGACTGACCGTGGACGTTTGGGTCAACGGTGACCGCACCCTGGATGACTTTGCCCCCGGAACCCTTGCAGGGCCACTGGCCCTTCCGGCCGGCACCTACGAAATCGCCATCACGGCAGCCGATGCCGCCAACGCCTCCGCGCCGGCCATTGGTCCGGTGAGCGTCACCCTTGCCGCCAACGGAAACTACACGGCCGCAGCCCACCTCGGCGCCGATGGCAAGCCCACCGCCAGCCTGTTCACCAACGACGTGTCCCAAATTCCCGCCGGGAAGGGCAAACTGACGGTCCGGCACGCAGCCGCAGCCCCCGCCGTCGATGTCCTGGCAGGCGGCACCGCCGTTGTCACCAACCTGGCCAACCCGAACGAAAAGACCCTGGCCCTGGATCCCGGCACCGTCCCGGCCGCGGTGGCTGCCGCAGGCACCACCACCCCGGTGATCGGCCCGGCCGACGTGGCGGTGGCTGAAGGTACCCACACCATCGTCTACGCCTGGGGCAGCCTGGCCGACCAGAACCTGAAGCTTGCAGTCCAGACCATCGAGGGCCTGCATTCCGCACCGGCCTCTGTGCCGGGTGCCCTTGACGGGTCCGCGGATGCCGGTGGAGCGGGCCCTGCCGTTGCCACCGCCGGGTTTGGCTTGGCAGCGCTGGCCCTCCTCGCGGGGGCGGTGGGCGCAGCCCGCGCGGTCCGCGCACGGCGGGCGGAACTGTAACCGGGCCAGACGCCCGCTGAAGGACCACACCGCAGGGGCCCGGCCGGCAACGGACGGGCCCCTGCACCGGCCCCGCCAATGGCCGGCATACATGGAAGGGAGGCGGCACGCATGATGGCAGGCACGACGCCGGCACCCGGGTACCGCCGTCGCCATCCGGCAGGCGGCGCGGCGGCAGCGATGGTGGCTGCCGCGTTGGTTTTGTCCGGCTGCGGTCCTGCCGGTCCCACTGGTTCCCCCGGTCACACTGGTTCTGCGGGTCCCACCGGTTCTGCCGGGCAGGCGGCCCCCTCCACGGTTGCCGCGGCAACCGGCTCTCACGAGCCGGCGCCCTCGCCGGGGGCGCCGCCCCCTGCCGGCTCCGCTGTACCTCCCACCGGGGCCATCCCGGTCCGGCCCGCGGCCCCAACCGCCGCGGCGGTTGTGCCGGCACCAACATCACTGACCGTGGCGGGCACTGCCATCGACATGCCGGTGGTGCCCGGGGGAGTTTCCGGCGGGGGAGCGATGGAAATCCCTGACGCCTTCGACCGGGCGGCCTGGTACAAATTCGGTCCGGCCCCGGGCGCAGCCGAGGGAACCGCCGTCATCGCCGGCCATATCGACACCACGTCCGACCGGGCACCGTTCTCGGCATTGAAGTCCCTCTCGCCGGGAACCCTCATCCGCGTGGGCAGGGATGGGGCCGGGCCGCTCGCCTACCGGGTGGTGGGAGTGGAACTGATGGCAAAGGACAAGTTCGACGGCGGCGCCCTGTTCCGCCGGTCCGGCCCGCACGAACTCAAGCTGGTCACCTGCGGCGGCCGATGGCTGGACGAGCGGATGGACTACAGCGACAATGTCATTGTCACCGCAGTTCCTGCATGAACCTGGTTTCTGCATCACCGGTGGCCAGCCATGTAACTCGTGCGCCGACGCCGGGAAGGAGTTGCCTGTGACGCTTCCCGGGCACGCTTTCCGCGGATGGGATGACGCACTGACCGACTCCTTCCTGGCCGGGGATGAGCACGCCCTGGCAGCGGCCTACCGTGAGTTCGCGCCCCTGGTGCACACCCTTGCCCTGCGTTCCCTGCCGGACAGGGCAGCGGCGGACGACGTGACCCAGGAGGTCTTCATCCGGGCCTGGCGTTCGCGGAGTACCTTCAACCCGCAAGTGGCCAGGCTGCCGGCGTGGATCGTGGGAATCACCCGGAACGCCATCACCGATGCCCATTCGGCGGCAGCCCGGGAAGCACGCAAGGCCTTCGCCGCGGCCGGAGCCGGTATGGGCGAAGACGCCGGAACGGGAACAGAGGCGGCGGAAATGCTGGCGGACAGGCTGCTCCTGGACGGCGAGCTGGAGAGGCTGGGCGAGCCCCAGGGGTCCATCATGAAGCTCGCCTTTTACGAGGACCTGACCCACGAGCAGATTTCACGCAAACTGGGCCTTCCCCTTGGTACGGTCAAGAGCCACATCCGCCGGAGCCTGTCGCACCTGCGAAGCAGATTGGAGGTAGACCATGCCGCATCTTGATCCGGAACAGTTGAGCCTCCTGGCACTTTACGACGGCTGGGAGGACCCGGGTGCCCGGGAGCACCTGGCTGCCTGCCCCGAGTGCGCCGCCGATTTTGCCGCCCTGCGCCGCACGGTGGACGCGGTGAAGACCGCACCGGACACCAGCCGCCTGGCCGTGCCCGGGCCACAGGTATGGGCTGGAATCCACCGGGAACTGGGCCTTTCGGGGTCCGTGCGGGAGGATCCGCTGGCGGCGGACGCCGCCAAGGGAAACAGCGTGGGTCCGGCGGCCGCACCTGTGGACGCGCCGCCGTCGAACGTCATCCCTGTCCGCCGGCGGACCAAAGGTGCCTGGTGGCAGCGCCCCGGTACGTGGGTGGCAGCTGCAGCCGCAGCCGTCCTGGTGGTGGTTGGTGCGGTGTTGACCTTGACCCGTCCGCCCCAGCCCCAGCAGCTGGCCTCTGCCCAGCTGGCGCCGCTGGCGCAGCACTCCGCCGCAGGATCGGCCAAGGTGGTGACGGCGCCCGACGGTTCCCGCAACCTGGAAATCAGCCTGGACAAGGATGAAGCCAAGGGTTACCAGGAGGTGTGGCTGATTGCGCCGGACCTTTCCCGGCTGGTCAGCCTGGGCGTCATGAACTCCACATCCGGAACGTTCCAGGTGCCCAGCGGCCTGGACCTCTCCCAGTACCCGGTGGTGGATGTTTCCGACGAACCGATGGACGGCAATCCTGCGCACTCCAGCGTGAGTATCGCCAGGGGCACCCTGTCATCCTGACGCGGTCAGCCGCCGAAGTGTGAGTGCGGGGCACCTTCCGGCAACCGCTCCAGCAGTTCCTCCGCCACCTTGCGCAGCTTGATGTTCCGGTGGCTGGAAGCCTTGGCAAGGATGGAGAAGGCCTCCTGGTACGAGCACCTGTTCTGGGCCATGATCACGCCGCAGGCAACGTTGATGGAGGTGCGGCTGTCCAGGGCCGAACGGAGGTCGGTGGCCAGCGAGCGGGCGGAGTGCAGGTTGATGGCCATCTGCAGGCTCTTGGCTGCCAGGGCGGCAAAGGTGCGTGCCTCGGCGATGGCCTGCAGCGGGAAAGCCTTCGAGTCGTGCGCGAAGAAGGCAAGTGCGGCGGCGGTCCGGCCGGGGCCACTGCTGCCGATCGTTTGGTCATCTTCCGCGGGGTCCGCTTCCAGACGGAGCCGTACGGCAAGGGCACTGCCGAACCCTGATAACTGCAACTGCGACGAATAGTGCTGCCACCGGAAATCCCCGTTCCGCTGGAGCACCGCGACGGGGTGCCCGCCTGACATGACGTCAGTTACCGGCCCCTCGTCCATTTCCCGTTCCCAGTCCAGCATCCGCACTACTTCACCGGTGGTGCCCGTTATGGCAGGAGTCCGCTTGGCCTGGTGCAGCACCAGGCCGCAGCCCACGTCAATCCCGGCGGTGGCGGCCACATGGTCAGCCGAGGCGGCCACCAGCAGCCTAAGGGAATCGGAGAGGGTCTGGGCGTCATTGACCAGGTCCAGCACGAGGGCGGGGTTTCGGGGTGCACCGCGTTCACGGCCGCGCGGCTCCGGATGGGGCACGCGCGTCCTGCGGGCGTTCGCTGCGGAAAGAGGGCCGGCGACGGCTGGGGGAGAGCCCTTGGTCTCAAAGGACTCCTCGTCGCCGGCCCCGCTTAGTACCCGGGTCCTATGAACCGGGAAGCCTGGGTTTACCTGTCGTGCATGCATTGCCAGTCTCACACCCCCTAGTGAGCCAAGTACCGGAAAGCAGAACAGGTCTTGTCTCTGTGAAAAACCTAATGGCCGTCCAGCCCCCAGTGGATGCGTAACCAGTACCTGTTTTTCCGATTAGGGAGTACTTGGGCGCGCCCTGCGGAAACCCCTCAGGCGTGTTGCCGCAGGTGGGAAGCGGGTCGCTTGGCGACCCAGGGGTGAGGCCGCGCTGCCGCCCGGTCAACGGAGCACTTGACTCCCGAGGCGGGCCCCCCAACAATAGTTTCTATAACGTTGTAGAAACCAAGCCGAGGATGCCTTCGTGACCCAGCCAGAACCCGCCGCAGCAAAAATCACCGTCGACCCGTCGTTCACCGTGGGGCCGGTCCGCCGTCGTACGTTCGGTGCCTTTGTTGAGCACCTTGGCCGGTGCGTCTACACCGGCATTTTTGAACCGGACCACCCGGATGCCGACGACGACGGGTTCCGGAGGGACGTCCTCGCGCTCACCCGCGAACTGGGGGTATCCACCGTCCGCTACCCCGGCGGCAACTTTGTGTCCGGCTACCGCTGGGAGGACGGGGTGGGCCCGGTTGACCAGCGGCCAGTGCGCCTGGACCTGGCCTGGCACTCCACCGATCCCAACACGGTGGGCGTGGACGAGTTCGCCACGTGGTCCGCCAAGGCCGGCGTTGAACCCATGATGGCGGTGAACCTGGGCACCCGCGGGGTCCAGGAGGCGCTGGACCTCCTGGAGTATTGCAACATCGACGCCGGCACGGCGCTGGCCGGCCAGCGCCAGGCGAACGGTGCCCGGGACGGCTATGGCATCAGGATGTGGTGCCTGGGCAACGAAATGGATGGCCCCTGGCAGATCGGCCACAAGAACGCGCTGGAATACGGCCGCCTGGCCGCCGACACTGCCCGTGCCATGCGCATGATGCAGCCGGACGTGGAGTTGGTGGCCTGCGGCAGTTCAGGGCCCACCATGCCGACTTTCGGTGAGTGGGAACGCGTGGTTTTGACGGAGACCTACGAGCTGGTGGACCTGATCTCGGCGCACCAGTACTTCGAGGACTTCGGCGACCTGCAGGAACACCTCGCCGCGGGACACAAGATGGAGGCCTTCATCCGCGACCTCGTCAGCCACATCGACCATGTGAAGTCGGTCAAGAAATCTTCCAAGCAGGTGAACATCTCCTTCGACGAGTGGAACGTCTGGCACATGAGCCGCGACGAGTCCAAGGTGCCCACCGGCAAGGACTGGCCCGTGGCCCCCGTCCTGCTGGAGGACACCTACACGGTGGCGGACGCCGTCGTCGTGGGGGACCTGCTGGTCACGCTGCTCCGCAACACGGACCGCGTCCACTCCGCCAGCCTGGCGCAGCTGGTGAACGTCATCGCCCCCATCATGACCGAGCCGGGCGGCCGCGCCTGGAAGCAGACCACCTTTCACCCCTTCGCCCTGACCTCACGGCACGCCTCCGGCACCGTCCTGCAACTCGCCGTCGAATCCCCACTGGTCAGCGGCGGCACGACAACTGACGTCGCCGCCCTGTCCGCCGTCGCCACGTATGACGCGGACAAGGGCGAAGCCGTGGTGTTCGCCGTCAACCGGTCCGCCGGCCAGGCACTGACGCTTGACGCAGCCGTGGCCGGGCTGGGCGATGTCCGGTTGCTGGAGGCGGTGACCTACGCCAACAAGGACCCGTACTGGCAGGCCAGCGCCGACGATTCCACCTCCGTCCTGCCATCGGAAAACGGCACCGTGAAGGTGGACGGCGGGAGGCTCACCGCCGAACTCCCCGCCGTGTCCTGGTCCATGATCCGGCTGTCCGTGGACAGCTGACCCCCCCCGGGGGCGGGAGGGCAGGGGCGCCCTTATGACGACGGCGGGCCGCAGGTGGGAGGATGGACGGCATGGAACTGCACATCACGGGCGATCCCGCCGCGGACAAGTTGTTGAGCGAGGACGACTTCGCCCTGCTGACCGGCATGCTGCTGGACCAGCAGGTGACGATGGAATCGGCCTTTGCCGGGCCCGAGAAGATCCGCAGCCGGATCGGGTCGCTTAAGCCGGAGGCCATCGCCGCGCAGGACCCCCAGGCGTTTGTGGAGATGTTCAAGGAACGGCCCGCCGTACACCGCTTCCCCGGTTCCATGGCCGCCCGGGTGCAGGCGTTGGCCGAGGCCGTCCAGAGCGAGTGGGACGGGGACGCCGCGGCCATCTGGACCAAAGGGTCACCGGACGGGGCCGAGGTGCTGCGCCGCCTCAAGGCCCTGCCCGGATTCGGCGAGCAGAAGGCGAAAATCTTCCTGGCCCTCCTGGGCAAGCAGCGCGGCCTGAATGCGCCGGGATGGCGTGAAGCCGCGGGACACTATGGTGAGGACGGCAGCTACCTGTCAGTGGCAGACATCGTGGACCCGGAATCCCTGGCAAAAGTGCGCGCCAGCAAGCAGGCCGCCAAAGCAGCGGCGAAAGCAGGAAAAGAACGTTAATGGCAGTCACCATGAACGACGTCGCACGGGCGGCGGGCGTTTCCCTCAAGACCGTTTCCAACGTCCTGAACGACTACGAATTCATCCGTCCGGCCACCAAGCAGCGGGTGCAGGATGCCATTGCGGAGCTGGGCTACGAAGCCAACCTCACGGCGCGCAGCCTCCGGTCCGGCAAGACTTCCATGCTGGGGCTGGTCCTGTCCGACCTCTCCGCCCCGTACTACGCCGAGCTGGCGTCCAGGCTGATGAAGGCCGCTTCCCGCCGGGGTTACCGGGTGCTGGTGGAGCAGTCCGACGCGGAAGCGGCCGCTGAACTGGGCGCCCTGCAGGGGACGTTCCGGCAGCTCACCGACGGCCTGCTGTTCACGCCGCTGATGGTTGACGCGGAGGCCATTTCCGCGCGTGCCGGCAGCAAGCCGCTGGTGATGCTCGGCGAGCACATCATGGATCCCCGCTTCGACCTGGTCACGATGAAGAACGGGGAAGCCGCGGCGGCGCTCACGGCGCACCTGCTGGCCGGCGGCCGCCGCCGCATTGCCGTGATCGGGGCGAACGCCGGGGAGACCTCCGGCAGCGGGGGCCTGCGCCTGAACGGATACCGGAAGGCGCTGGAGGCAGCCGGCATCGCGTTCGACCCTGCCCTGGTGGTGCCTGCGGAGTGGCGCCGCGACACCGGCGCCGCCGCCGTGGCCGGCCTCCTGGCATCCGGCGTGGAGTTCGACGCCGTCTTCGGGCTGAACGACGTGCTGGCACTCGGCGCATTGCACGAACTCCTGATCCGCGGGGTTAAGGTGCCCCAGGACGTGGCCGTGGCAGGCTTTGACGACATCGACGAAGCCCGGTTCGCGTCCCCGTCCCTGACCACCGTCTCGCCGGGCATGGACGAGATCGCGGAACGGTCCATCGGCCTGCTGCTGGACCGGATCGCCGGGCGCGAGACATCCGGGGCGGGCGTGCACGTGGAGGCCGGGTTCGAACTAAAGATCCGCGAGTCCGCGCCGTAGTTCCGGGCGGCCAGGTTTCGCCTGCTCCGCAAGCGGGTACGCCTATGCCACCGGTTCAAGAGACGGAAAGGTGCCGCCATGATTGCCCTCCTGGTCATCGACATGCAGAACGCTTTCTTCGAAACCCCCGAACTGGCAGCCCAGCGGGAACGGGTGGTCAGCGAGTGCAACCGGCTGCTGGAAGGGTTCAAGGCCGCCGGCCACAAGGCGCTGCTGGTGGGCACCGAACACGAGCGGGACAAATCCACCTGGACCCTCAGCATGCTCGACGACGACCAGGGGTTCATCTTCCGCGGCAGTGAACAGGCCCAGTCCGTGCCGGGGCTCATCACCGAAGACCTGCCCCAGCTGAACAAGACCCGCGACAGCGCCTTCGTGGGCACCAACCTGCTGGCCCGGCTGCGGAACTGGGGAGCCGACCAGGTGGTGCTCGCGGGCGTCTCAACCCACAACTGCATTGCCCAGACCGCCGCCGATGCATTCGCGCACAACATCCGCGTGACGTATGCCAGGGACGCCATGGCCTCCGAAGCCGACCAGGACGCCGCCGACATGCTCCGCATCCTTTCCGCTACCTACCGCCAGCCCGTCCAGTCCAGCGGGGAGATCCTTTCCGGGCTCAGCAAGTAGGCCCCACCGGTCAGCAAACAGGCTCCGGATAGACCGGCCTGATGCTGCTGAAACCTGGCGGAAACGTGCCGGGTCTACGCTGGAGCCCACGCCGTTGGCCGTCGAAGGGAAATCCATGCATCTGATGCCGCGTGAGCAGGAAAAGCTCATGATCGTGGTGGCCGCGGACCTGGCCCGGCGCCGGCAGTCCCGCGGCCTGAAACTTAATTACCCGGAGGCCGTGGCCATCATCAGCTATGAACTGATCGAGGGCGCCAGGGACGGCAGGACCGTTGCCGATCTCATGAGCTACGGCACCACCCTCCTCAGCCGCGAGGACGTCATGGAGGGCGTGCCGGAAATGATCCACGACGTGCAGATCGAGGCCACCTTCCCCGACGGCACCAAGCTCGTCACCGTCCACAACCCCATCCGCTAAGGAGAGCCGCAATGATCCCAGGCGAGTACGTTCTCCGGCCGGAGCCCGTGACCGCGAACGCGGGCAGGGACGCGATCGAGGTGGCCGTGACCAACACCGGCGACCGGCCCGTCCAGGTGGGTTCCCACTTCCACTTCGCTGAGGCCAACGCTGCCTTGTCCTTCGACCGGGACGCCGCCTACGGCCGGCGCCTGGACATTCCTGCGGGAACGGCTGCGCGGTTTGAGCCGGGCGACTCCCGGAGCGTGCGGCTGATCGAACTGGCCGGGCGCCGCGAGGTGTTCGGGCTCAGCAACGCGGTCAACGGAAAGCTCGACGGCGGCACCCGCCAGGAAGGGGACGTCCAGTGAGCTTCGAGATCCCGCGCCGGCAGTATGCGGACCTGTACGGGCCCACCGCCGGTGACAGGATCCGCCTGGCGGACACCGACCTGTTCCTCGAGATCGAACAGGACCTCACCGTCTACGGTGAGGAAGTAGTGTTCGGTGGCGGCAAGGTAATCCGCGACGGCATGGGCCAGAACGGCCAGGCCACCCGCGACGAGGACATTCCCGACACCGTCATCACCAACGCGGTGGTCCTGGACTACACCGGCATCTACAAAGCGGACGTGGCACTCAAGGACGGGCATATCTTCCGCATCGGCAAAGCCGGGAACCCGCAGATCACCGACGGCGTGGACATCGTCATCGGGGCCAGCACCGAAATCATCGCCGGCGAACGGAAGATCCTCACTGCCGGCGGAATCGACACCCACATCCACTTCATCTCCCCGGACCAGGTGCCCACGGCCCTGGCCAGCGGGGTGACCACCATGATCGGCGGCGGCACCGGCCCTGCCGAAGGCACCAAGGCCACCACCGTCACACCCGGAAAGTGGCACATCCAGCGGATGCTGCAGGCGGCTGAGGGGCTGCCCATCAACATCGGGCTGTTCGGGAAAGGCCACGCGTCCGCCGTCGAACCTTTGGCCGAGCAGATCCGCGCCGGTGCCATCGGGCTGAAAGTCCACGAGGACTGGGGGTCCACCACCTCCTCCATCGACACCTCCCTGAAGGTGGCGGACGAGTACGACGTCCAGGTGGCCATCCACACCGACACCTTGAATGAGTGCGGATTCGTGGAGGACACCATCCGCGCCATCGACGGCCGCGTCATCCACACCTTCCACACGGAGGGTGCCGGCGGCGGCCACGCCCCGGACATCATCAAGATTGCCGGCATGCCCAATGTCCTGCCGGCCTCCACCAACCCCACGCTGCCCTATACGCGGAACACCATCGAAGAGCACCTGGACATGCTCATGGTGTGCCACCACCTCAACCCGGACATCCCCGAGGACGTGGCCTTCGCCGATTCCCGGATCCGGGCCGAAACAATCGCCGCCGAGGACGTCCTGCAGGACCTGGGCATCTTCTCCATCACCTCCTCCGACTCCCAGGCAATGGGCCGGGTGGGCGAGGTGATCACCCGCACGTGGCAGGTGGCGGACAAGATGAAGAAGCAGCGCGGGGTGTTGGAAGATCCCACCGCCGGAATCCATGGCAGCGCGGGCAGCGACAACTTCCGGCTCAAGCGCTACGTGGCGAAATACACCATCAACCCCGCCATCGCCCAGGGCATCGCCGACTCCGTGGGGTCCCTGGAGGTGGGCAAGTTCGCGGACCTGGTCCTCTGGGATCCCGCATTCTTCGGCGTCAAACCGGAGCTGGTGCTCAAGGGCGGGCAGATCGCCTACGCACTGATGGGGGACGCGAACGCCTCCATCCCCACTCCCCAGCCCCGCACCATGCGGCCCATGTTCGCCACGTTCGGCAAAGCCATGCAGCAGTCCTCCATCACCTTCCTGTCCCAGGCCGCGATCGGCGCCGGGGTACCCCAGGAACTGGGGCTGGAAAAGGTCATCCGGGCCGTCTCCGGCATCCGGACCCTCACCAAGGCCGACCTCAAGTACAACGACGCCACCCCCGACATCCAGGTGGACCCGGAAACGTACCAGGTAACCGTCGACGGCGAGGACGTCACCTGCGAACCCGCGGACGTCCTGCCCATGGCCCAGCGTTATTTCCTGTTCTAGACCCCACCGGAGCCCCCACGTGATCATCGACAAAGTCCTCGGCAACCTGCACGACCTTCCGGACCCCGAAACCTACGCCGGGCTGCACCGGGAAAAGGTGGTGCTTCCCAGCTCCCAGCTGGTCAAACGCATCCAGCGCGCCACCACCGACCACGGAAAGGAAATCGGCATCCGCCTCCCCTCCGGCTCCGGGGACCTCCGCGACGGCGACATCCTCCACGTGGAAGAGGCCAACATGATCGTGGTGTCCGTGCTGCCCACCGACGTCCTGGTCATCGCACCCCGCACCATCTCCGAAATGGGCGTCACCGCGCACTCCCTCGGCAACCGCCACCTCCAGGCCCAGTTCTTCGACGCCGCTTCCGAATACGGGGCGGACGTCATGGTGTGCGCCTACGACCACACCGTCGAGGACTACCTCCGCCACAATGCCGTCCCCTACACCCGCCAGGAACGCGTCATGCCTGTACCTTTCCGCCATGCTGAGCACAGCCACTAACTATCAGCTGGCGCTTCAGCAGCTTGTCGATTCCGCTTTGCCTACCGGGGCGTTTGCGCACTCCCTTGGGTTCGAGACATACATCGAGCGGGAGCTCGTATCTGATGAAGAGTCCTTCGGTATCTGGCTCGGCGCATTCATCGGGCAGCAGCTGACATACTCTGACGGGCTCGCCATCCGCTTTCTCTACGGGGGTGTTGATGTGGGGGAGCTGGATACTTTGCTCTCTGCGTCCCTGTTGCCCCGGCAGGTGCGGGAGGCGGGCATCAAAATGGGGCTTCGGTTGCTGGAGATCGGGGCGGAGGTGTTTCCGTCGCCTGCGCTGGAACTGTACCGGGACCTGGTGACCACGGGCCGGGCCGCCGGGCACCAGCCGCTGGCGTTCGCCGTCGTCGCCCGCTCTCTGGGCGTGCCGCTCCAGGAGGCGCTCGCCGCCTACCTCTTTGCCACCGCCACCTCCCTGACGCAGAATGCCGTCCGCGCCATCCCCCTGGGGCAGAACGCCGGGCAGCGGGTGCTGCGGAAAGCGCACGACGACGTTGCTGCCGCCATCGACAGCATCGCCCGCCTGACGCTGGACGACTTCGGCGCCGTCAGTCCGGGGCTGGAAATCTCGCAAATGCGGCACGAACGCCAACGTGCCCGGATGTTCATGAGCTGACCGTGCTTGTAAATACTGTGCTTTTGAGTCAAGGAGGACATATGTCTGAACCCATCAAGATCGGCATCGGCGGCCCCGTGGGAGCCGGCAAGACCCAGCTCGTGGAGCGGCTCACCCGGCACATGAGCGGCGGGATCTCCATGGCCGCCATCACCAACGACATCTACACCATCGAGGACGCCAAGATCCTCGCCGCCAACGGCATCCTCCCCGTGGACCGGATCATCGGCGTCGAAACCGGCGGCTGCCCCCACACCGCCATCCGCGAAGACACCTCCATGAACACCGCCGCCATCGAGGAACTCAAAGCCCGCCACCCCGACCTTCAGGTCATCTTCGTCGAATCCGGCGGCGACAACCTCTCCGCTACCTTCAGCCCCGAACTCGTGGACTTCTCCATCTACATCATCGACGTGGCCCAGGGCGAAAAGATCCCCCGCAAAGCCGGCCAGGGCATGATCAAGTCCGACCTCTTCATCATCAACAAAACCGACCTCGCGCCGCACGTCGGGGCTGACCTGGCCGTCATGGAGCGGGATTCCAAGGAATTCCGAGGCAACAAACCGTTCTGCTTCACCAACCTGAAAACTGACAAGGGCCTGGACAAGGTCATCGACTGGATCCGGCACGACGTCCTGATGCTCGACCTGGCGCACTAGACATGGCAGTCGTGGACTTGCCCGAAGGTGACGTACACGCTGAGGCGGCGAGGCCGGATTTTGGGGCCGCGGCGTGGCGGGCACCGCGAAGCGGGCACGGCCCAAAATCCGGCGAAGCCGCCGGATCCAGCCACGGACAGTCACCTATGGGGCGGCTTGAGCTGGGCGTCACTTTGCGGGGCCGCCGGTCCCTTGCCTCACATCAGTTCCATGAGGGGGCCCTTCGGGTACTCCGCCCTCACTATCTCGATGACTCCGGGCAGGTTTGTTATGTCGTCGTGAATCCTGGCGGGGCGTATCTTGGCGCTGACCTCTTCCTTGTTGATGTTGAGGTCCAGGATGGGGCCGACCTTCTCCTGACCACCCAGTCCGCCACGAAGGTCTACCGGACTCCCGGGTCCTATGCAGAGCAGCGGATGACTGTGCGGCTGGGGGAGGGGGCGCGGCTGGAACTCATGCCCGACCAGCTCATCGCCTACCGCGAGGCCAGTTACCGGCAGCGGACCTCGGTGACCCTGCGACCGTCGTCGAGCCTGGTCATGGCCGAGGTAGTAACCCCCGGCTGGTCGCCCGACGGAGCCGCGTTCCGGTACGAGGAAGTCCGGCTGCGCAACGACATCCGTATTGAGGCCGCTGATGGTGACCCGCAGCTGCTGGCGCTGGACAACCTGCTGATCCGGCCGCCACTCCACGACGTCACCGGACTCGGCTTCATGGAGGGATACAGCCATCTGGGGTCGCTGGTGGTGGTGGACGCACGGGTGGACCAGGCGCTCGCCGACCAACTCCACGGCCTCACCGCCGGCCGGGAATCGCTGACCGGCATCTCCCTGACCCGCACCGTGGCAGGCACAACCGGACTGGTGCTGCGGAGCCTCTCCCACAGCACCGACGAACTGAACCTGCTGCTCCGTTCCTGCACGGACCTGCTCCGCGGACTCTGGTACGGCCAGGCCCCGCTAAACCTGAGGAAGCACTGATGACCAGCATCGGCATCCTCTACCGTGACCGGGACCTGCTGCCGCTCCGGACCCGGGTGCTGTTCACTTTCGGTGCGGTAGCCGCGCTCCATGCCGCCGCCGTCGTCCTCTTGCTAGCCGGGACCTTCGGCGCAGGAAGCCGGCCGCTGTCCTCGGGGCTGGTGCTCACCGCTTACCTCGCAGGCGTGAAGCACAGCTACGACTGGGACCACCTTGCCGCCATCGACAACTCCACCCGCAGGTTCGTTGCCCAGGGGCAGGACCCGGTGAGCGTGGGCTTCGCCTTCAGCCTGGGCCACAGCTCAGTGGTGACCCTGGCAGGCGTGCTGGTGATCGCCGGCGCGTCCGTGGTGGGTGGACTGATGCAGGACGGTACGGCCGGAAACCTGGTCCTGGGCCTGATTGGCAGTGGTGTGTCCGGCCTGTTCCTGCTGGCCATGGGACTGTTCAACGGCTCCGCGTTCACCCGCTCACTTTCTGCCTACCGGCGCGCCCGTGATGGCGCCACCATTGGCCACCGGGACCTGGCGCCGCAGGGGCTGGTGGCGCGGCTGCTCGCCCGTCCGCTGTCCCGGGTGCGCCGGCCGGGGAGCATCTATGTGATCGGCTTCCTGTTCGGCCTGGGCTTTGATACTGCCACCACCATCGGGCTGCTGATGATGGCGACGGCGGCCTCGCTGGCCGGGGTGCCGCCCTTCGCCTTGCTTGCGCTGCCGCTTGCCTTCGCTGCCGCGATGACCCTGTGCGACTCGCTGAACGGCATGGCCATGATGCGGATGTACCGCTCCGCGTTCGATGATCCCCGGCGGAAGCTCGGCTTCAACGCGCTGGTCACGGGCATTTCCGCGGTCTCGGCGCTGTTCATCTCGGTGATTACCTTGGCCGGGTTCTTCCACGCGGCCTTTGCCCCTGAGGATCCGCTGACCGCGTGGCTGGCCTCCGTCGACCTGGGCGACGCCGGCCTGCTGCTGGTGGCGCTGCTCCTGGCCGTGTGGGGCGGGGCCGGGCTGAGAGGGAAGGCACTTCGAAACACGTAGCAGGGCGCGGTGCGGCCTTGACTGCCGCACCGCGCCCTGCGGTGGTCCTGAGGGGTTCTTTAGCCGAAGTCGGCTACGTAGCTGGGAACTCCGACGGCGTCGGTTGACACCGGTGCGCCGGTGTCATTGACCACGTGGTCCAGCGTTCCCGCGCCGAGGTTCACCGTCAAAAGGCTGTGCAGCCTCACACCCGGCGTTACCGGAACCTCAAAGCCACGGGTGGCGTGGATGCTTGGATCCACGTTGTTGTACACGTAGCTGCCGCCGCCCCACAGCTCGTGGGTTTTGACGGAATCTGCCACCTTGTAACCTGCCCAGCCCAGGACGCCGTCGTGCTGCCACGCTGCCTGGTTGGGCGCGTCGTAGGGGAGCTCATTCTGGAAGAAGACGGTCTTGCCGCCTTCGCCGTTCCAGATGACGTTGTACTGCTGGTAGTGCTCCACGAACAGGCCCGTGGCGGTGACGTTGTTGCCGTTGACGATCACGCCGTTCGCGCCGGTGTTGGTGGTCCAGCCGACGCCGTTCCCATGGTCGGCGCGCCAGGCCCAGATGTGGTCCAGGAGGACGTTGTCGCTGTTGACTTCCAGGCTGACCGAAGCCTTGCCAACATGCGGGCCGCCGATGCGGAAGAACACGTCATGGAGCGTGGTGGGGTTGGCCGGATCACTGTGCATGGGAGAGTTGGCCGGCCCGCTCCCTGCGCCCTGGCGGGCCTTACCGACGCGCATCAGGGCAGGTGACTCCACCTCTCCGGCATCTATAGTGACGGCGGCGACGTCGACACCAGGGACATCCGCCACCGTCAAGGGGACCGCTCCGTTGACGGCGGTGAGGGTTGCCATGCCCAGCCCGAGAACGACGGTTCC
Organism: Arthrobacter sp. StoSoilB19; assembly: GCF_019977275.1. Lineage (NCBI taxonomy): Bacteria > Bacillati > Actinomycetota > Actinomycetes > Micrococcales > Micrococcaceae > Arthrobacter > Arthrobacter sp. StoSoilB19. Next base: position 296,551 of record NZ_AP024650.1, read on the forward strand.
TGCCCGCTTGACCTCGATGCTTTGGTCAACGTCGTACACCCCCGGGGTCAGGAGGAGGTGCTTTCCCCTGGCCAGCTGGGAGTTGATGGCCTGCACTGAATCGCCGGGCTTCGCGACATAGAAGTCGGCTAAGGGGACGCTGCGGCCCTCTGTGGGACCGTTTTCCCACGTGGTCCCGGCAGAGTCCTGGCGGACGGCGGGCAGGAACACGTTGTACTGGCCGGCCTGATCCAACGTCAGGTACGGCTTCTCGCGGCTGATCGGCGTGGCGGCCAGGGTGGTGTACGGCGGGTTCGGGAAGGACTGCGGAGGCGCCCCGTTTACGCCCGAGAACACCTGGTTCCACACTCCGTTGGACCAGCTGCCGATGCTGCTGTTGCGGACCAGGTACTGCTGCTGTGAGCCGTTGATGACGGCGCCCGTCTTTGAATCCGCGATGAAGCCGCCACTGGCGTACTGCGGCCCTGCCGTGCAGTAGTCCATGAGGGAAAGGTTGCCGCCGGTGATGTTGATCCGCCGCATGGGTGAGGCCTGCGAAGCCGCCCAGAAGTTCGCCGAGCTGCGGCAGCCTTCAAGTCCGGTGACGTTGATGGTGAGGTTGGACAGCGAACGCCAGAAGTTGTTCAGCGCGATGCAGTTGTCCGCGGACAGGCAGCGGTTGTAGACGTCCACGTGCCCGTTGATGGTGACGTCGGTGGGTGCAGCACCCAGCCCCGCAACCTCCGTCGAGTAGCCCACCTGGACAATCAGCGGCTGCTCCGGGGTTCCATAGGTGCCGGGTTTGAACAACAGGGAATAGCGTTTGGTCCCCATTTCGTCGTCCACCTGCTGCGCCGCGATGGAGTCCACCGTTGCCTGGATCCGGGCCACCGGCATGCTGGGGTCGAAGACGTACACATTGGGTCCGAAGGGGTGTTGCGTCGCCTGTGGAGGAGCCGGGATCGCGGCCGGCAGGGGGGCCTGGGGCGCGGCTGCCTGGGTCGGGGCCCATGCCTGTGGTGCGGCGGGCGACGCGACGGCCATTCCTCCTCCGCTGCCTATCAGGCCGGCCAGGAGGACCGCCGTGCCGGTGACGTGTCTGAGGGGGCTTTTCATTCGCCGCGGTTGCGGGCCGTTGGGCCTTTCGGCGCGCGGCGGTTGGGGCAGGTGGGCTAGCGGCATTGCTGGTCCTGTTCGTCGGTGGGATTCGTCGAGACGGATGTGGGCGGCGAAAAGACGCGGCCGTGGGAGCGCTCTCGTCGGGGAAGCCTAACACCGCAACGGGGTGTCGACAAGGGCATATGGGAGCGCTCCTACCTCGCCTTGACAACCATCTGTGAGATGGGATCTCATTTGGTGAGAGCGCTCCCACTACGGATCGGCCTCCGACCCGTCCCCACCGCTCCCCAGCCCCACCGTCCATCGGACCAATGGGGCATTTCTGACGAAGGAGTCTTCCCCTGTGAAAAACCCCAGCAAGTTCTCCGTGCTTTCGGCTGCCGCCGCGTGCCTTGCCCTGTCGTTGACCGCGTGCGGTTCCTCATCGCCCGAGAAGGCAGGAGTCAACGGTGCAACGGGATCCGAGCCCGTAACGCTCACGGTCGGCACGTTCAACGAATTCGGCTACGAGGCGCTCTTTGAGGAATACAAAGCCCTGAATCCGAACGTGACCATTGTGCACAAGAAGGCGGCAACCACGAATGAAGCACGGGACAACCTCACGACGCGCCTGGCCGCCGGCTCAGGCTTGTCCGATATCGAGGCCGTAGAGGTGGATTGGCTCCCGGAACTCCTGCAGTATCCGGACCGCTTCGCGGACCTGAGCGACCCCGCTGTTGAAGGTCGCTGGCTGGACTGGAAGGCCGAGGCTGCCACAACCGCCGACGGCAAGCTTCTCGGCTACGGGACCGACTCCGGCCCTGAGGCCGTCTGCTACAACGCTGAGCAGTTCAAAAAGGCCGGCCTGCCCACCCAGCGTGAGGAAGTTGCCAAACTGCTGGGCACCACGTGGGACAGCTACTTCCAAGCCGGGAAGGCATTCAAGGCCGCCAGGCCGGAGTCCGCGTGGTTCGACTCCGCCGGGGCTATCTACCAGGGCATGAGCAACCAGCTTGACAAGGTCTACGAGGAGGAAGACGGCACCGTCATCGCCACGGAGAACCAGAAGGTCAGGGACACCTACAACCAGGTCCTCAAAGCCTCCACCGAGGACGGGCTGTCAGCTCATCTCAAGCAGTGGAGCGATGACTGGGCTTCCGGTTTCCAGACCGGCGCCTTCGCCACCACCCTTTGCCCGGGCTGGATGCTCGGTGTCATCGAGGGCAACGCGGCGGGGGTCGCCGGCTGGGACGTGGCCAACGTCTTCCCCGGCGGCGGCGGAAACTGGGGCGGGTCCTACCTGACGGTCCCCACCCAGGGCGCGCACCAGGCCGAGGCGAAGAAGCTGGCAGGCTGGCTGACCGCACCCGAACAGCAGATCAAGGCATTCACTGCCAAGGGCACCTTCCCCAGCCAGAAGAAGGCCCTGGAAAGCAGTGAACTGTTGGACCAGACGAACGGGTTCTTCAACGGTGCACCCACCGGCCGGATCTTCGCCGAACGCGCCAAGGCCGTTGACGTGACGCCTTTCAAGGGAACCAAGTTCTTTGCCATCAACGACGCCATGCAGCAGGCCCTCACCCGGGTGGATGTGGACAAATCCGACGACGCCGCCTCCTCCTGGGAGAAGTTCGCCGCCGCGGTGAAAGCCCTCTAGGCATGACTGTCACCGACCGGGTCAAGCCCCAAAGCGCCGGGGGACAGTCCCCGCGTCCGGCGGGCGCGAAGAGTGTCCGGCGCCTGGCCTTCTCGCAGCAGGTCTCCAGGTGGGACGTAAAGCTGTCCCCCTACCTCTACATCTCGCCGTTCTTTATCCTGTTCGCCGTCACCGGTCTGTTCCCGCTGGTGTACACGGCATGGGTTTCCCTGCACAACTGGAACCTCATCGGCGGCCAGGGGAAGTTCACGGGCCTGGATAACTACGCCTTCATCGTGGCCCAGCCCTACTTCTGGAACGCCGTGGGCAACACCTTCAGCATCTTCATCCTGTCCTCCGTTCCCCAGGTTGTTATCGCCCTGGTGATAGCGGCGGTGCTGGACGCGAACCTGAGGGCGAGGACGTTCTGGCGGATGGGGGTCCTGGTCCCCTTCGTCGTGGCGCCGGTGGCAGTAGGCCTGATCTTCAACAATCTCTTTGCGGACCAGTTTGGGCTGGTTAACGGGATGTTGACGGCGGCAGGGCTGGACCCGGTCCGGTGGCATTCAGAGTCCGTTGCGAGCCACCTGGCTATTGCCACCATGGTGAACTTCCGCTGGACCGGCTACAACGCGCTGATCTTCCTCGCAGCAATGCAGGCCATACCCCGGGATGTGTTCGAGGCGGCAACAATCGACGGCGCGGGCAGGCTGCGGCAGTTCTTTTCCGTGACCGTTCCCATGCTGCGGCCAACGGTGATCTTCGTGGTGATCACATCCACCATCGGTGGTCTTCAGATTTTCGACGAACCGCGGGTTTTCGACCAGTCCGGCCTGGGCGGAGCGGACAGGCAGTGGCAGACGCTGACCATGTACATCTGGGAACTCGGCTGGGGCCAGCGCAACTTCGGCAGGGCATCTGCCGTGGCCTGGCTGCTCTTCCTGATCATCGTGCTGATCGCCCTGCTCAACTTCCTCATCACCAAACGCATCGCAAGCAACGGAGGCCGCAAGTGAGCTCCATTCCCATGATCGAACAGTCCGCCGGGAAAGGGGCGGCCAAGGCAGCAGCGCGGCGCGGGCCAGGTACCCGGAAACAAAGGTCGGGCCACGGAAGTGACCGCCGGCCCGGCTTCCTCACCTACGGCTTCCTGGGCGCTGTCCTCCTGGCGTCCCTCTTTCCGCTCTATTGGTCCTTCCTGGTGGGCAGCCACGACAACACCGCACTGAGCCGCGGCATCCCGCTGCTGCCTGGCGGGAACTTCCTGGCCAACGCCGCCAAAGTCTTTGCCAGCATTCCGTTCTGGAAGGCAATGGGCAACAGCCTTATGGTCTCCTGCGTGACGGCGGCATCCGTCGTCGTGTTCTCCACCCTTGCCGGATTCGCCTTCGCCAAGCTCCGCTTCCGCGGCAGCAAGGCGCTGCTGGTGTTTGTCATCGCAACCATGGCCGTTCCCACCCAGCTCGGCGTAGTCCCGCTGTTTATCCTGATGTCCAAACTGGGATGGACCGGATCCCTCTGGGCCGTCATCATCCCCGGCGTTGTTACCGCATTCGGCGTCTTCTGGATGACCCAGTACCTGCGCGACGCCCTCCCGGATGAACTGATTGAAGCTGTGAGGATGGACGGTGCTTCCATGATCCAGGCCTTCTGGCACGTCGGATTCCCGGCGGCAAGGCCTGCTGCCGCCATGCTCGCGTTGTTCACTTTCGTGGCCACCTGGACGAACTTCTTCTGGCCGTTCATTGTCCTTGACCCTTCGAACCCCACCCTTCCGGTGGCCCTGCAGCTGCTCCAGGCGGCCCACTTCGTGGACTACTCCGTGGTCCTGGCCGGCGCAGTCCTGGCCACCATCCCGCTCCTGCTCCTCTTTATCGCTGCAGGCCGGCAACTCGTATCTGGAATTATGCAAGGAGCAGTCAAAGGATGAGTCCCACCCGACTTGAATTTCCGGAGGGTTTCCTCTGGGGCGCGGCAACAGCTGCCTATCAGATCGAAGGCGCAGCACACACCGGCGGCCGAGAGGACTCCATCTGGGATGTGTTCGCCCGGCTGCCCGGTGCCGTCGCGGACGGCCACAACGGTGAGGTGGCCTGCGACCACTACCGGCTCTACAAGCAGGACGTGGCGCTCATGGGCAAGCTGCACATGAAGGCGTACCGGTTCTCCACGTCCTGGGCGCGCTGCGTGCCCGACGGCGTCACACCCAACCCGGAAGGGATCGCCTTCTACTCCCGCCTGGTGGATGAACTGCTGGCCGCCGGGATCACGCCATGGCTGACCCTCTACCACTGGGACCTGCCACAGGCACTTGAAGAGAAAGGCGGCTGGGCCAACCGGGACACCGCATACCGTTTCGCCGAGTACGCGGCCCTGATGCACAGCGTGCTGGGGGACCGGGTCCGCATCTGGACGACCCTTAACGAGCCGTGGTGCTCGGCTTTCCTTGGCTACGCTGCCGGCATCCATGCCCCGGGGCGTCAGGAGCCCCGTTCAGCCCTTGCTGCGGCACACCACCTTTTGCTGGGTCACGGCCTGGCGGTCCGGGAACTCCGGCGCCGAGACGCTTCAACGTCCCTGGGCATTACCCTGAACCTGACGGTCGCCGATCCCAGGGACCCCGGCAGCGCCGGCGACCGGGACGCTGCCAGGCGGATCGACGGGCAGTTCAACAGGATTTTCCTTGACCCGTTGTTCCGCGGCGAGTATCCGGACGATCTCCTGGCAGACGTCGCACACCTGGGAATGGCTGACCTGGTGCATGACGGTGACCTGGATCTTATTTCCACGCCGCTGGACCTGCTGGGCGTCAACTACTATCACGGTGAATCCCTCACGAAGGACCCGGCGGACCCCGGGGAACAGGCGGGGCAGGAGACGACGTCGGTCCCCGGGCAGGCAGCGCGCCCGGTGTCCTCCCCTTTCGTGGCGGCCGACGGGGCGCGGTCGGTTCCAAGGGGCCTGCCAAGAACGGGCATGGGCTGGGAGGTCCAGCCGGAGGGGCTGCGGCGCCTGCTCAACCGGCTGCATGGAGACTACACCGGCCCCGCCGGGATCCCCATGTACATCACCGAAAACGGGGCCGCCTACAATGATGTTCCCAATGAAGCGGGGTTCGTGGACGACCAGGACCGGCTGGGGTTCTTCGCAGCCCATCTCCAGGCCGTCCACGGGGCCATCGAAGACGGCGTGGATGTCCGCGGCTATCTCGCATGGTCCCTGCTGGACAACTTTGAATGGTCCTTTGGATACCATCAGCGCTTCGGCCTGGTCCGGGTGGACTATCCAACCCAGAATCGTGTCCCGAAAGCGAGCGGTTTGTGGTACGCGGCGGTGGCATCCGGCAACGCCATGACGGCGGCCAGCAACCTCGTGCCGGCATCAGGTCAAGGTGTCGTATTGTCGGTGTAATGAACGCAAACTCCAGCCGCCCGGCCCCGGCAGGGGCGGGGCGGCCAAGTCCAACGCTGGAGGACCTGGCGTCGGCCGCCGGCGTGTCCCGCTCTACTGCCTCCCGTGCCATCAACGGCGGATTGAAGGTGAGTCCCGAAGCCAAAGCGGCCGTCGACGCCGCGATCGTCGCTTTGGGCTACACGCCCAACCGTGCTGCGCGGAGCCTGGTTACCCGGCGTGCGGGTTCGGTGGCCCTGGTGATCCCTGAACCTGATGCCAAGGTCATGATGGACCCTTATTTTGCTGCGGTGATCACGGGAGTCAACGAGGCACTGCGCGATACGGACCTGCAGCTGGTCCTGCTGATGTCCCGGGCAGGGGACGATTCTGCACGGACCATCCGCTACCTGCGCGGCGGTCACGTTGACGGCGCGATCGTGGTGTCCCATCACCGGGCGGACGACTGGGTGGAGACCCTGGGAGCCACCGGGCTGCCAACCGTCTTCATCGGCAGGCCGTGGGACACGGCATCCGGGATTCCCTACGTGGACCTGGACAACTTCGAGGGCGGCCGGTTGGCAGCGCGGCACCTGGCCGGCATCGGCCGCACCAGGCTCGGAACTGTTGCCGGCCCTACGGACATGACAGCCGCCGTCGACCGCCTGGAAGGTTGGCTGCAGGGATTGCGGGAAGCCGGCCTCCAGCCCGGGCCCGTCATCCACGGGGACTTCACGACGGCGGGAGGTGCGGAGGCTACGGAGCACCTGCTGTCCACGGCGCCTGAGGTGGACGGGATCTTCGCTGCGTCCGACCTCATGGCGCTTGGCGTCGTGGACACTCTTCGAAGTGCGGGCCGCCGTGTGCCCGTCGACGTGGCGGTTGTCGGCTTCGATAACCATTCCATCCAGGCGGCGAACGGCCTGGGACTGACAACGGTGGCCCATCCCATGGTGGAGATGGCTGCTGCGGCAGGAAAGCTTCTGGTCAGCGCCATCGGAAACCCCGAAGAGGCATCGGAACCGGTCATCTATCCGGCGGAACTGGTGGTGCGCGGGAGCACCGCCCCGTGACCCATTAACCCAGTAACCCGCGAACCTACAGCCCCGGGTTAGGCCGCTATCCCGCCCTTGACTCTCCGGTGCTGCCGGTGCCGGGCCGGTGCCAGGCGTGAGTGCGCCCCGGCGAGGACCTCGCTGCCGTCAGGCACCGTGCTGTCGCTGTCCAGGTGGGCGCCGTGTTCGATCAGGACGCTGGAACCAATCCTTGAGTGGCTGCCAATGTGGACCCGGTTGCCGATCACCGTGCCCCGGCCAATGCGCACGCCATCGCCGATCACCGTCCGGTCACCGATCGTCGCGTCCCGGTCGATCCAGCTGCCGTGTCCAATCCGGCAGCCTGCACCCACCCTGGCCCCGTGTTCCACATAGCTCATGGAGCCGATCCTGGCGCTGTCGGCCACGATGGCTCCAGGTGCAATGAGGCCGCCGCCGTTGTCGTGGCGGGCATACCGGGTGACCTTGCCGGCGTCGTCCTCAACTGACACAAACTTTGCGGTCATACCATCCCTCGTTAACGCCGCGGTTATTTACCGCGCAGTAGGTTAACGGCTGGGAGTGCCGTGGGATTCCCAACCGGGAAGGTAAAGAGGCCGAAAGCTACGCCACCAGGTTGGCTGCCGCGGTGTCCATGTGTTCCAGGATGGTCTTGCGGGCCAGGGTGGCATCCCCGGTGTCGATGGCGGCGACGATGTCCTTGTGCCGGTCCACGCTCATGTTGCTGACGCCTTTTTCCAGGCCGGCGAACATGATGGACATCCGGATGGAGCCCTCCAGGGATTCCCAGGAGTGGAGCAGTGTTTCGTTGCCGGTGAGCCGGCACAGCGTGCGGTGGAATTCGAGATCGGATTCGATCCGCGCCTCAAGGCTGCCGCTGGCCGCGGCCTCCATGGCGTCAATGGCCTTGTGCAGTGATTCGGTGACCTGCTGCCGGTCCGGCAGTTCGCACAGGGTCCGGGCAGCCAGGGACTCCAGGGCGGCGCGGACGGAGTAAATGTCCCGGATTTCCTTTTCGTCCAGGTGCCGGACGGACAGCCTGCCGCGGGGGCCGGCGGACAGCAGGCCCTCCTGCTCCAGTTGGCGGAGGGCTTCGCGAAGGGTGCCGCGGCTGATCTGCAGCATCTCGGACAGCTCGGTTTCCACCAGGTGGCGGCCGGGTTCCAGTTCTCCGCTGGTGATGGCGGTCCTCAGCGCCGAGAGCGCCTGCTCGCGCAGGCTCTTCTTTTCCAGTCCCAGCAAGGGGGCGGTCAGTCCGGCCATGGCTTCTGTCCTCAATGTCATAAGTCGACTGTTTACAGTCGGTAGTAGTTTCGATAGTACGGCAGAATGCACGGCACCGGCTTAGGACCGGTGCCGTGCATTTTCCATCTGGTGCCTGGCCTTTAGCCGAGTTCGGCCAGGACCTTGGCGACGATGCGGTCTGTGGCCAGCCCGTAGCGCTCGTGCAGGGTGGGCAGGGCGCCGGCGTCCAGGAACTGGTCGGGGAGCGCCACGGGCACCACCCGCTTGCCCAGGCCCGCGGTGACGACGGCGGAGGCGACGGTTTCGAACAGTCCGCCCACCACGGAGTGGTTTTCCAGGGTGACGGCGAGCCGGTCGGTGTTGATCTCCTTGAGGACGGTTTCGGCGTCGAACGGCTTGATGGTGGGGGTGTGCACGACGGCGACGTCCACGTTGTGTGCCGCCAGCGCCTTGGCTGCCTGCAGCGCACGCATGGTCATCAGGCCGGAGGAGATGAAGACGACGTCGTTGCCGCCGCGCAGCACCTTGGCCTTGCCGAGTTCGAACGTGTAGTCGTACTCGTCCAGGACGGTGGGCACGTTGCCGCGCAGCAGGCGCAGGTAGGTGGGTCCTTCGGAGGCGGCGAGCTGCGGCACTGCCTGTTCGATGTCGATCGAGTCGCAGGGGTCCACGATGGTCAGGTTGGGCATGCCGCGGAAGATCGCCATGTCCTCCGTGGCCTGGTGGCTTGGGCCGTAACCGGTGGTCAGGCCGGGCAGGCCGCCCACGATGTTGACGTTCAGGTTCGGTTCGGCCGCGTCCAGGCAGAGGAAGTCGTAGGCGCGGCGGGCGGCGAACACCGAGTAGGTGGACGCGAACGGAACGAGGCCGGTTTCGGCCAGGCCGGCGGCGGCGCCGAAGAGCAGCTGCTCGGCCATGCCCATCTGGAAGAACCGCTCCGGGAAGGCCTTGGCGAAGATGTGCATGTCCGTGTACTTGCCCAGGTCCGCGGTCAGGCCCACGATCCTGTCGTTCTCCTGCGCGGCCTTGACCAGGGCGTGACCGAACGGCGCGGAGGACGTCTTCTGTCCCGGGTCCGCGAAGGATGCGATCATCGCCGAGGTCTTCAGCTTCGGCTTGGCCGCGGCTGCGGTATCGGGAGCCTCGGTGGTGGTGCTCATGCTGGAGCCTTTCCTTCATATCCGGCGGTGAGTTGCTCGCGGCAGGTCTGCCATTCGTTTTCTTCGATGCGCATGAAGTGCGCCTTTTCGCGGTCCTCGAGCAGGGGGACGCCGCGGCCCACCTTGGTGTCGCACAGGATCACGGAGGGACGTCCGACGGCGGCGGCCTGGGCGGCTGCGTTGTCGAACGCTGCCAGCAGCGCGCCGACGTCGTTCCCGTCCACCCGCTGCGTGTACCAGCCGAACGATTCCCACTTTTCGGTGACCGGCTCAGTCCGGAGCACGGTGTCGGTCTTGCCGTCGGCCTGCAGGGCGTTGATGTCCACCATGGCGGTGAGGTTGCCCAGCTGGTGGTGGTGCGCGCCCATGGCCGCTTCCCAGGTGGAGCCCTCGTCCAGCTCACCATCGGAGAGGAAGTTGAACACCCGGGCGCTTGAGCCCTGGTAGCGCAGGCCCAAAGCCATGCCGACGGCGATGGTCAGGCCGTGCCCCAGGGAGCCGCCGGAAATTTCCATGCCGGGGGTGTAGGTGGACATCCCGGACATGGGCAGCCGCGAGTCGTCCGAGCCGTAGGTTTCCAGCTCCTCGACCGGGACGATGCCGGCCTCCGCCAGGGCGGCGTAGTGGCCGATGGCGTAGTGCCCGGTGGAGAGCAGGAACCGGTCCCGGCCCTCCCAGTGCGGGTCATCCGCGCGGAATTTCAGCTGGTCCCCGTAGACGGTGGCGAGCATGTCCGCGGCGCCCAGTGCCTGGCCCACGTACCCCTGGCCCTGCACCTCGCCCATGTTCAGGGCGTGGTGCCGGATCCGGTAGGCGGCGGCGCTGATCCTGTCCACACGTTCCGGGGTCACTGCGGTCTGCAGTGCGTTGTCCTGGACTGTATCTGTAGGCATTACTGGCTCCGTGATCGTTTGGTGCGTGCGGGTCATTCAGGCGTTGACGGTGTTGGGGGTGCTTTTGGTGGCTTCGTCGGCGAGCTCCCGTTCGCGCTTGCCCCAGGTTTCCCGGGTGGCGATGGCGGCCCAGAGGCCGATCAGGGCGTAGGCGCCGAAGAGCAGTGCCGGGCCCATCCAGCCGAAGCTGACGAACAGCAGGGTGGTGATGAACGGGGTGAAGCCGGAGACCATGGCGGAGATCTGGTAGGCCAGGCTGGCGCCGGAGGCGCGGGTGCGGGCCTGGAAGAGCTCGGGGAACCACGAGCCCTGGGCACCGGCGAGCGAGTTCTGGCAGACAGCGTACGAGATCACGATGGTGATGATGATGGCAATGAACAGGCCGGTGTTGACCAGCAGGAACATCGGGATGGCGAACAGTGCGGCAAAGGCGGTGGACCAGACGTACAGGGGGCGGCGCCCGATGCGGTCCGTCAGTGCTGCCCAGGCCTGGGTGGCGAAGATGCCGATGGCCGACGCGATGCAGAGGGCGATCAGGGTCTGGCTCTTGTCCGCCAGGTGCTGGCTGTTGATGTAGGAAATCATGTAGGTGATGGAGACGGCGTAGCCGGCGGTCTCGGCGATGCGCAGGCCGATGCCCTTGACGATGTTGCGCCAGTCAGTCTTGATGACCTCGACGATCGGGGCCTTGACGATGGTGCCGCTGTCCTTGACTTCATCGAAGACCGGGGACTCGGGAACCTTGGAACGGATGATGAGGCCCACGATCACCAGCAGGATGCTGGCGAGGAACGGGATGCGCCAGGCGAGTTCGTTGCCGAGCTGGACGCTGAAGAGGAAGGTCAGGTTGGCCAGCAGCAGGCCCACGGGGAAGCCGGCCTGGACGATCCCGGTGTACTTGCCCTTTGATTTCCAGGGGGCGTGCTCGTAGCTCATCAGGATGGCGCCGCCCCACTCCGCACCGAAGGCCAGGCCCTGGACGATGCGGACGAAGACGAGCAGTGCGGGGGCAAGCAGCCCCACCGCTGCGTAGGTGGGGAGCAGGCCGATGGCGAACGTGGCCAGGCCCATCAGGATCAGCGAGGCAACCAGGACGGGCTTGCGGCCCACCTTGTCACCAAGGTGGCCGCCGATGATGCCGCCCAGCGGACGGGCCGCAAAGCCGACGCCCAAGGTGGCGAAGGAGGCAAGCGTGCCGGTGACGGGATCGCTGCCGGGGAAGAACGCGGTGCCGAAGTACAGTGCGGCAGCGGTGCCGAAGCCGATGAAGTCATACGTCTCGATGACGGCCCCAACGCCGGATCCGATGGCAACTCGGCGGGCGTCCTTGGTGCCGTGCACCGGGCCGCGCATGGTCAGAGCATCTTTGCTCATGGTGGTTCCCTTTCGAAAAGCGGCTGAAGAAGTCCGCCGCTGTCGACTGTTAACAAATTGGTACGACCCAGTGTGACGCACATCATCTACACTGTCAACAGTCGACTTTCAGAGTTGACTGTTGACAGTTAACGCGACTACTGTGGTGTCCATCACTACCGCTCGGCACGATTCAAAGGATCAATGATGTTCCATTCCAGACTTGGGTGCTCATCCATCAGCTTCCGGCACCAGGACCTGGACACTGCCCTGGGCACCATGAAGGGTCTTGGTTTCGAGGAGATCGATCTGGGCGCCCTGCCCGGGGTCTGCGACCACGTGCCGTACGAACTTGACGGGGCCGCAGTGGCGGCGGTGTCGCAGGAAGTCGTCGCCTCCGGTGTGCGGGTCCGTTCAGTGAACGGCGACATCGGGGACCTGAACGCAGTCCTCGACGCCGATGGGCAGGACGCCAGGCGGCGCCACCTGGACGCCCTGCTCACCCTCACGGCCAACATCGGGGCCAAAGCCCTGGTGCTGCCCTGCGGCGCCCTGGACCACAACCCGGTCCGGAGCGTCGAGGGAGACCTGGACCTCATTGCCGCGCAGCTCGCTGCTGCTGGCCGGCGCGCTGCAGAGTTCGGCGTCGAACTCTGGACCGAATCCCTGCACTTCCTGCGGTTCTGCTGGAATCTGGAACGTGCGGGACTGCTGGCCGACCGGCTGGCCGGATCCGGCGTCGGAATCGTCATGGACTTCAGCCACATCACGGCTGCCGGCGAGGACGTCCAGGCGTATCTTGACCGGCACCCTGGCCGCATCAGCCATGTCCACCTGCGCGACGCCGTGCCGGGGAACATCAACCTCAGCATCGGCAACGGCGAGGCCGACTTCGCCGGCGGCCTGAAGCGGCTGGCCGCGGACGGCTACACGGGCCACTTCTCCCTGGAACTGGAGACCCGGGACGTCACCCATGACGAACGCCCGGCCGCCGCCGCCAAGGCTGCAAGCTTCATCACCGACCTCATCTGAACTGAACAACCCAAGGAGCACCACCATGACCGCCATCCAGCGCACCGCCGTCCTCACCGGAGCAACTTCGGACCGGGGCATCGGCATCACCACCGCCCGCCGCTACGCCCGTGAGGGCTGGGGCATCGTCATCCTGGACCTTGACGGCGAGAAGTCCGCCAAGGTCGCAGCCGAGATCGGCAATGAATTCAACGTTCCCGCCTTCGGCCACGAGATCGACGTCGCCAACGAAGCCTCCGTCAGCGCAGCCCAGGCCGCCGTCGCCGCAGAGGTGGCCGCCGGCAACCTCCCGCCCGTCGGCGCCCTGGCCAACATTGCCGGCATCACCTCCCCGGTTCCGTTCCTGGAAACCACCCTTGAGCTGTGGCACAAGGTCATGGACGTCAACGCCACCGGCACCTACCTGGTGACCAAGGCGTTCCTGCCGGAGATGATCGAGAACGGCTGGGGCCGGATCGTGAACATGTCCTCCGTCTCCGCCCAGCGCGGCGGCGGCGTCTTTGGCAAGGTCCCCTACTCCGCCGCCAAGGCAGCCATCCTGGGATTCACCAAGGCCCTGGCCCGCGAACTGGGCGCCACCGGCGTCACCGTCAACGCCATCACCCCGGGTGCCGTGGACACCAACATCCGCGTGGGCAGCACCGAGGAGCAGGAAGCCGCCATCAACGCGGGCATCCCGCTGGGCCGGAACGCCACCACGGAAGAAGTGGCCTCCGTCATCACCTTCCTGTCCTCCGAGGACTCCGCCTACCTCACCGGCACCACCATCGACATCAACGGCGGCAGCCACATCCACTAGCAGCAACAGCTCCCAGACCACCCCGGATGCCGGAGAACCCCCATGACCAAAATCTTCAATGACCCCTCAGAGTTTGCCGAGGAGGCCCTGGCAGGCTTCTGCGACGTCCACTCCGACCTGGTCCGGCAGGTTCCCGGTGGCGCTGTCCGCCGGTACCGGCCGGCGCAGCCCAAAGTCGCCGTCCTGGCCGGCGGCGGCTCGGGGCACTACCCCGCCTTCGCCGGGCTGGTAGGCGCCGGCTTCGCCGACGGCGCGGTGGTGGGAAACATCTTCACCTCGCCCTCCGCGCAGCAGGCCTACTCGGTGGCCAAGGCCGCAGAGTCCGGCGCCGGCGTCGTCTTCACCTACGGCAACTACGCCGGCGACGTGATGAACTTCGGCATGGCCAGCGAACGCCTGGCCGCCGAGGGCATCCCCGTGGAGAACGTCCTGGTGACGGACGACATCGCCAGCGCCCCGCCGTCGGAATCCGCTAAGCGCCGTGGCATCGCCGGTGACTTCACCGTGTTCAAGGTAATGGGGGCGGCGGCGGACAACGGCGCGGACCTCGCGGAGGTGGTGCGGCTGGGCCGCAAGGCCAACGACCTGACGCGGACCATCGGCAGCGCGTTTGCCGGCTGCACCTTCCCGGGCGCCGACTCACCGCTGTTCACGCTGCCCGAAGGGCAGATGGGCCTGGGCCTGGGCATCCACGGCGAGCCCGGCCTGCACGACACGGACCTGCCTTCGGCGAAGGACCTCGGGCAGGAACTGGTGTCCCGGGTGCTCTCTGAAACGCCACCTCACGCCGGCAAGCGCATCGCCGTCATCCTCAACGGCCTCGGCTCCACGAAGCATGAGGAGCTCTTTGTCCTCTGGGGAGCCGTGGCGCCGCTGCTCCGCGCGGCCGGCTACACGCTGGTGATGCCCGAGGTGGGCGAGTTGGTGACCAGCCTGGACATGGCCGGCGTCTCGCTCACGGTCACCTGGCTGGATGAGGAACTTGAGCGGCTGTGGGTTGCCCCTGCGGAGACGCCCGCCTACCGCCGTGGCAACGCGGCCCTGGAGTCCGGGGCCCGTGGCGTTGAGGAAACGTCCGACGGCGGCGCGGCCGCCGCTTCGTTCGTCGCCACGGACGCCTCCCGCGGGTACGCCGCCGCCTGCGTAGCGGCCATTGACGCCGCCCGTTCGTCGCTGCACGACGCCGAAGAGCGGCTGGGCCGCATGGATGCTATTGCCGGCGACGGCGACCACGGACGTGGAATGGTGCGCGGCGTGGATGCGGCAGCCGCCGCAGCGTCGGATGCCCTGGCCGGCGGGGCCGGCGCCGGGGATGTACTTGCCGCTGCCGGTGATGCCTGGGCGGACAAAGCCGGCGGCACCTCCGGCGTCCTGTGGGGAGCGGCGCTGCGTGCATTTGGCGAGACACTGGGCAACTCTTCCGCGCCCGAACCCGGTGCCCTTGCGGCAGCCGTGACCGCATTCGCTGACCGGATCATCCAGTTGGGCAAGGCCCAAAGAGGCGACAAGACCATGGTGGATGCCCTGCTGCCCTTCGCCTCCGCCTTTAGCCGCGCAGTGGCCGAGGGCGTGGAAACGGGCCGTGCATGGCAGGAAGCCGCGCAGGAGTCCGCTGCTGCGGCGGAAGCCACCGCGGACCTCCTTCCGCTCAAGGGCCGTGCCCGCCCGCTGGCCGAGAAGAGCCTGGGCACGCCGGACCCCGGTGCAACCTCCCTGGCGATGGTCTTCGCCGTGATGGGGCCGCACTTCACCCGCGCAACCGCTGCCACTGTGCAGGCGTCAGCAAAGTAATGGCAACGAAAGGAAACACCATGGGGCTGCGGCTCATTGTCGGCGCGGACGAGGCCGGCGTCGATTACAAGGACAAGATCCTGGCGGACCTGCGCACCGACCCCCGGGTCAGCGAGGTCCTCGACATCGGCGTCAACCGAAGCGACGCCCCGGACGACTTCACCAGGCCCTACCCCTACGTGGGCATCACAGCCGGCGAGATGATCCGGGAC